>DASXDG010000103.1:0-27454 GCA_036490795.1 Streptosporangiaceae bacterium | reverse complement strand
CGCTGTCCAGCCAGGGATTCTGGCACGAGTGCCGTGCCGCGCTTGCTTCTCTAGGGCCCTTGGACTAGCGTAACCACAACATCTAGTACTTACAGCGCTGTGGTTTTTCCACAGGTTGTGTTGTTCGGGTAAAATTGCATGAGGGGGTGATCGCGTGCACTGCCCGTTCTGCCGGCATCCGGATAGCCGGGTCATCGACAGCAGGACCGCTGACGACGGAGCGGCTATCCGCCGGCGCAGGTCGTGTCCGGAGTGCGGTCGCCGGTTCACCACCCAGGAGACGGTCATCTTGATGGTGGCCAAACGCAGCGGCGTCACCGAGCCGTTCAACCGGGACAAGATCGTCCGGGGGGTCCAGCGGGCCTGCCAGGGGCGCCCGGTGGGCGAGGACAAGCTGGCCATCTTGGCCCAGCGGGTCGAGGAGACGATCAGGGCGCGCGGCATGGCGGAGGTTCCCTCGCACGAGGTGGGCCTGGCCATTCTCGGCCCGCTCCGGGAGCTGGACGAGGTCGCGTACCTGAGGTTCGCGTCCGTATACCGAGGCTTTGAGTCGCTAGCCGACTTCGAGGACGAGATCGCCGCCCTGCGCGACAAGCGCAAGGTGCAGGAAACAGTCGAATAAAGATGGCCCTGCGGGGCCCGGGAGGAACCTTGAGGCGGGTTCCGGAAGGGGGAGACGAGTGACGGAGACGGCGAGCAACGAGGCTCAGGCGCAGTCCACCAAGGGGGCAAGGAAGCCCGTTAAGCGGACTGGCCTGAAGATGCGGCGTATCCACACCACGGCCGGGGTGCATCCCTACGACCAGATCACCTGGGAGCGCCGGGACGTCGTGATGACGAACTGGCGTGACGGCTCGATCAACTTCGAGCAGCGTGGCGTCGAGTTCCCCGACTTCTGGTCGGTGAACGCGGCCAACATCGTGACGACCAAGTACTTCCGCGGTGCCGTCGGCTCCCCGCAGCGCGAGTTCAGCCTCAAGCAGCTGGTTGACCGGGTGGTGGACACCTACGAGAAGACCGGACGGGAGAACGGCTACTTCGCCTCCGACGAGGACGCCGAGATCTTCGGCCACGAACTGCGCTACGCCTTGGTCCACCAGGTCTTCAGCTTTAACTCGCCGGTCTGGTTCAACGTAGGCACCGCCTCCCCCCAGCAGGTGTCCGCGTGCTTCATCCTCGCCGTTGACGACACGATGGACTCGATCCTGGACTGGTACCGCGAGGAAGGCCTGATCTTCAAGGGCGGTTCCGGTGCCGGCGTCAACCTGTCTCGCATCAGGTCCAGCAAGGAGCTGCTGTCCTCCGGCGGCACCGCGAGCGGGCCGGTCAGCTTCATGCGCGGCGCCGACGCGAGCGCGGGCACGATCAAGTCCGGCGGCGCCACCCGGCGCGCCGCCAAGATGGTCGTCCTCGACGTGGATCACCCGGACGTCCGCGAGTTCGTCCAGACCAAGGCCCGCGAGGAAGCGAAGGTCCGCGCTCTGCGCGACGCCGGCTTCGACATGGACCTGGGCGGCAAGGACATCTACAGCGTCCAGTACCAGAACGCCAACAACTCCGTCCGCGTCTCCGACGAGTTCATGCGCGCGGTCGAGGAAGGCAAGGAGTTCGACCTCCTCGCCCGCCGCACCGGTGAAGTGGTCGAGCGCGTCGACGCGCGTAGCCTGCTGCGTGACATGGCGCAGGCCGCCTGGGATTGCGCTGACCCCGGCATCCAGTACGACGGCACGATCAACGACTGGCACACCTGCCCCGAGTCGGGCCGGATCAGCGCCAGCAACCCGTGCAGCGAGTATGTGCACCTGGACAACTCGAGCTGCAACCTGGCCAGCATCAACCTGCTGAAGTTCCTCCGTGACGACGACACATTCGACGCCGAGCGGTTCGCGCGGATCACCGAGCTGATCATCACCGCGATGGACATCTCGATCTGCTTCGCCGACTTCCCGACCGAGAAGATCGCCGAGACCACGCGGAAGTTCCGTCAGCTCGGCATCGGCTACGCCAACCTCGGGGCGCTGCTGATGGCCACCGGTCACGCCTACGACTCCGAGGACGGCCGGGCCATCGCCGCCGCGATCACGTCGCTGATGACCGGTACCGCGTATAAGACGAGCGCGGAGCTGGCCGGGGCGGTAGGCCCGTATGAGGGCTACGCGCGCAACACCAGGCCGCACAAGCGGGTCATCCGCAAGCACGCCAGTGCCAGCGAGGACGTCCGCGTCGTCGGTGACATGGACAGGGGCATCCTGGACCTGGCCAACAAGACGTGGGGCGAGTGCGTCGCCCTCGGCGAGACCAACGGTTACCGCAACGCCCAGGCCAGCCTGCTCGCCCCGACCGGCACCATCGGCCTGATGATGGACTGCGACACCACGGGCATCGAGCCGGACCTGGCTCTGGTCAAGTTCAAGAAGCTGGTCGGCGGCGGCTCGATGCAGATCGTCAACCAGACCGTGCCCAGGGCGCTGAAGAACCTCGGCTACCCGCACGAGCAGGTCGAGGCGATCACCGAGTACATCGCCGAGCACGGCCACGTGGTGAACGCTCCCGGCCTGCGCCTTGAGCACTACAACGTGTTCGACTGCGCGATGGGCGAGCGGTCGATCAGCCCGATGGGCCACGTCCGGATGATGGCCGCGGTGCAGCCGCAGCTGTCCGGTGCGATCTCCAAGACCGTGAACATGCCGGAGGCGGCGACCGTCGAGGACATCGAGCGGATTTACTTCGAGGGCTGGAAGCTCGGCCTGAAGGCGCTGGCCATCTACCGGGACAACTGCAAGGTCGGCCAGCCGCTGACCGACGCGCGCGGCAAGAAGGCCGCGGAGTCCGTGCCTGAGCCGGCTCCGGTGGTTCCCGAGGCGCACCGCCCGGTGCGCAAGCGCCTGCCCCGCCAGCGTCCCGCGACCGTGACCAGGTTCTCCGTCGCCGGCGCCGAAGGCTACATGACCGCGTCCAGCTATCCGGACGACGGCGTCGGTGAGGTGTTCCTCAAGCTGGGCAAGCAGGGCTCCACGCTGGCCGGCGTGATGGACGCGTTCTCGATGGCGATCAGCGTCGGCCTGCAGTACGGCATCCCGCTTGAGTCCTACGTCGCCAAGTTCACGAACATGCGGTTCGAGCCGGCCGGCCTGACCGACGACCCGGACATCCGGATCGCCACGTCGGTGATGGACTACATCTTCCGCCGCCTGGCGCTCGACCACCTGCCCTACGACCAGCGCGCCGAGCTGGGCATCCTGTCCGCGAACGAGCGCGCGGCCGCCGTATCAGGTACCGACGAGCTCGACCCGACCGACCTGGCCCAGTCCGCCGCCGTAGAACCCGTTTCCTCAGAACGGACAGTGGCGCCTCAGCCCGCGGTGAATCAGGCCCCGGCTTCTGGCGCCTCGGCACCGCACAGCTCTACGGAGCTGATCGAGGCCCAGCTGGGCAGGACGGCGGACGCTCCGCTGTGCCTGACCTGCGGGACCAAGATGCGCCCCGCGGGCAGCTGCTACGTCTGCGAAGGCTGCGGCTCCACCAGCGGCTGCTCGTAGCCGTTTTCTAATGATCACGAAGGGTTTTACGTGCTATGGCACGTAAAACCCTTCGTGATCATGAAATAAGCGCCGGGGCAGCCTTGGGGCTGGGTGCGGGTTAGCTGAAAGGATGTTCAGGAAGACCCTATTTAGTGATGGAACGCCTATTCTCCGGGGGTGCGAGTAACGCGGGACGTGCGGATGCCTTGGCCGCTGCTCGCGGTACTGGGCGTCCAGGCGGCGCTCTCGGCCAGCATGGTGTGGGCCAGGACCGCGTTCGGGGACGAGGCGCTGTACCTGTCGGCCGGGCATCTTGAGTGGTCGCACTGGCTGCACGGCACCCAGATCCCGGCCTACCAGACCTGGTTTTCCGGCGCTCCCGCCATCTACCCGCCGATCGGGGCCATAGCCGATAGCCTCGGCGGGCTGGCCGCGGCCCGGCTGCTGTCCCTGGTCTGCATGCTCGGCGTGACGGCCTTCCTGTGGTGCACGGCGAACCGTTTGCTGGAAGATAAACGCGCCGCCTTCTTCGCCGCGGCGCTGTTCGCGGCGCTGGCGCCGACGTTGCATCTGGGCTCGTACGCGACGTACGACGCTCCGGCGTTGCTGCTCTTGGCCGCGGCTACCTGGTGCGCCGCCAGAGCCCGTGGCGGTCAGCGTACGGAGCGGTGGATAGTCGCGGCCGGGATCTTGCTGGCGCTGGCCAACGCGATGAAGTACGCGACGGCCCTTTACGACCCCACTGTGCTCTGCGTCACCTTCTTGAGCCAGTGGCCGGGCGGCAGGTGGCAGGCGGCTCTGCGGCACGCGGCCTTCCTCGCCGGAACCGCGGCAGTTGTCCTGGCCACGCTGCTCGCGCTCGGCGGCCCCGGGTATCTCACCGGAATCCGGGAGACCACGACAGGCCGTGCCCACGGAACCGACACCGCCGCGCTGGTGTTCGGGGATGCGTGGTCGTGGACCGCCGTCGTGGTGGTCCCGGCCGCCGTCGCGGTCGTGCTCTGCCTGGTGCGCCGGCAGTGGCCGCAGGCGCTGCTCCTGGGCGTGCTCGCGCTCTCGGCGCTGCTGGCACCGGCTGACCAGGCGCGCATTCAGACCGCGACATCGCTGAACAAGCATGTCGATTTCGGTGCCTGGTTCGCCGCGATCGCGGCCGGCTACCTGCTGAGCAGCCTGTCCAGGAGGCGTGCCGTTCTGGGTGTGTCGCTGGCCGCCCTTATCCCGGTCACCTCGCTGGGCGCGATCCAGGCGCGGGACATGATCGGCTGGCCGGACGTGACCGGGCTCATCAAGGTCGTCCGGCCGCTGACCGCGCACGGCGGGCATTTTCTCGTGGAAACCGCCGATGTTCTTCAGTACTACCTGCCGGACACGTCTTGGCGGCAGTGGTCGGACACTCAGAATACCAATCCGGAGTACTACCAGCGGGCGATCGAGCGGCACTACTTCTCGGTGGTGGTCCTCGGCTTTAACCAGACGCCGGGGATCGATGTCGCGATTGGCCTTGATCTGTCCTCGGTCAACGGTTACCGGCTTGTGGCGCAGGTACCGTCCGGAAAGATGGTTTTCTACGTGTGGGAGTACGTGGGCCAGGTGTGACCGGAGTTACTCGTCCCTGCCCCCCGTTATCGCGGTAATAAGTTCCAACGCGGTAATTAACGTTGCTGTGAGCAGCCCCAATTGCCGCGTTGGACATAATTACCGTGCTAATCCACCGAGCCATGCGAAGGCGGCGCTCAGCCGTTGGGGAGGCGGCGCTCGGCCGTTGGGGAGGCGGTGCTCGGCCGTTGGGGCGGTGCTTAGCCGTTGCGGAGGCGGGCTCAGCCGGTGAGCAGGTGCGGGCCTGGGCCTTCCGCGGACAGCTTGTCGTTCTGGTTGACCAGGGTGCATTCGGCGAAGGAGAGGCAGCCACAGCCGATGCACCGGGTGAAGCGGTCGCGGAGCTGCTCCATTTTCTTGATCCGCTCGTTGAGTGCCTCCTGCCAGCAGTGCGAGGCCCGCTGCCAGAACTCCATGGTGGGCGGCGCGTCCCTGGGCAGGAAGCCGAGCACCTCGGCGATCAGCGCGAGCGGGATGCCGACGGACTGGGAGGCGCGGACGAACGCCACCCGGCGCAGCGTCGTGCGATGGTATCGGCGCTGGTTACCCGTGGTGCGGCGGCTGTGGATCAGGCCCTCACGCTCGTAGAAGCGGAGGGCGGACGTGGCGACGCCGCTGCGTTCGGCCAGTTCGCCAATGGTCAGCTCGGCGGCTACGGGAGGCATGCTGCCAGCCTAGCTTGACTTCAACCTCTGTTTAAGTTGTTGGCTGGCAGGCATGAACAAGCAAACGATTCTCGTCATCGGAGCCACCGGCAACGTGGGCCGTCACATCGTCTCTCAGCTGGCGGACGCCGGCCTGACCGTCAAGGCCCTGACCAGAGATCCGGAGCGGGCTGACCTGCCGGCCGGCGTTATGAAGGTAACTGGCGACCTGGCAGATCCAGGGTCACTGCGCGCGGCGGCGCAGGGAGCCGACGCGGCCTTCCTGCTATGGCCCTTCCGGACGGCGGAGGGAGCCGACGCGGCCGCGGCCGCGCTGGCCAGCGAGGTACGCCACATCGTCTACCTGTCCGCGATCTCGGTCAGGGACGGCGGCACGCCCGAGGAGAACGGGATGTGGGGCCAGGTCGAGCAGGCAATCGAGCGATCGGGGGCCACGTGGACGTTCCTGCGGGCGGGCGGCTTCGCCACGAACACGCTGGGCTGGGCCGGTGACGTGGCAACCCGCGGTGTGGTGCGCTGGGTGCACGGCGGCGCGGCCAGGTCCCTCATCCATGAGCGGGACATCGCTGACGTCGCGGTCCGGGCGCTGACCGGCGGAAAGCACGCCGGCGCCAGGTACGTCCTCACCGGCCCGGAGGCCGTCACCCAGGCCGACCAGGCGCGGATCATCGGCGAGGTGACGGGTCTGCCCGTCACCTGGGAGGAGGCGCCCGCGGACGAGGTCGCCGGGCAACTCGCCGCTTTCACCGGGGACCGGGCCTTCGCCGACCACGCCATCGCCTACTGGGGGAGCCTGATCGACCAGCCGGAGCAGGTCACCGGCGAGGTGGAGGCCATCACCGGCGTGCCTGCCCGCACGTTCCGCGAATGGGTCGAGGACCATGCCGGCGAGTTCCGGCCGCACGCCCCGGCCGACGTGGCTGGCCGGTACGTGGCTCTGCTCCGCAAGGGCGACCTGGCCGCCGCGCTGTCGCTGCTCGCGCCCGACGTGGTCCGGGTCGCGCCGCTGGAAGCGGCGGGCGGCGGCGCGGCCGGGCTCCGCGGCGTCGACGCGATCATGTCGAACGCCAGCACGCAGACCAGCGGTTACGAGATCCGCGAGGTCACGGTGGACGGCCCGTATCTGGTCGGCGACCAGTTCGCGGTGCGGTTCGGCTTCGACGAGGTCCGCGTCGCCGACGGCCATTCGCAGACCACGCGGAAGCTATCCCTCTACACGGTCAGGGACGGCGCTATCGCGAGGGAAGAGGTGTACTACCACACTGCCCCGCACGCGTAACGGCCCGTGCGGGCTCAGGCGGCCGTAGCTCGGGCCGGCAACGATGGCGATCCGCACGTCATCCATTACTTGTCCTCCTGCTCCAGTAGCCGGCACATGGCGGACAGAATCCGGATCGTGGCGGCCACGTCACCGGGGTCCAGCGCCAGGTTGGCGAGCCCCTCGCGCTCGCCCTGCAGGGCCATGCCCTGGTCCAGCAGCGCACGTCCGGCCGCGGTGAGCACGACGGCGTGCTCGCGGCGGGAAACGGGCGACGGCTCGACGGTCAGCCAGCCGCGCACCATCGCGCTGGCCACGTGCCGGCTGACCGTCCCCTTGGTCAGGCTCAGCCGCTCGGCGATGTCCTGCTGGGAGCGCGCGCCCGTCTCCCCGGCTTCCGCGATCGTGCGCAGCACGAGGAACTGGGCGCGGCCGATTCCGATCCGCTCGGTGAACAGCCGCTCCCCGACCCGGTCGCCGAGCACGGTGACCCGGTGAATCAGGCCTTGCAGCTCCCGGTACGCGGGGTTGAGATCCATACGTTTAGTCTAATAATCAACGGTTGAGTGCGCAACCATCCCAATGTCATGATCGCCAGCGCCTCCGGGCTTGCATAATGGCGACATGGGCGAGCCGGAGGTCCGAATCAGGGCCGTGCACGACCGGGATCGTCCCATGCTCAGCTGGCTGGTCGCCGAGCTGTGGGGTTCGGAGGTCGTGGCGGTGCACGGCACGAATTTCCGGCCGGCCGAACTAGGCGGCTTCATCGCTGAACGAGGAGGACGCATCGTCGGGCTGGTCACCTACGACCTGGCCGGCACCATGCTCGAGGTCGTGACGCTGAACGCGATCGAACGGCGGACCGGGGTCGGCACCTTGCTCATGGACGCGGCCGCGAACAAGGCGCGCCGCAACGGGTGCGGCGAAGTCCGGCTCACCACGACCAACGACAACGTCGACGCGCTGCGTTTCTACCAGCGCCGAGGCTTCCGCCTCGCCGAACTGCGTCCCGGCGCGGTCGACAGGTCACGGCTGGAGAAGCCGGAAATCCCGAGGACCGGTGACTACGGCATCCCGCTGCATGATGAGATCGATCTCAGCCTGCGGATCCACCCTCGCGCGTAGCGGACACGCCCTTGACCTGGCGGCCCTTCGTCCACACCGTCGTGACGCGCGCCGGGTTCGCGAGCACGCCGATGTCGGCGATCGGGTCGGCGTCCAGCGTGATGACGTCGGCGTCGTAGCCCTCGGCGAGCTGGCCCGCCTTCGGCGCCTGCGGACCCAGGGTGAGCGGCCCGTTCGCGGTGGACGCCTCGATGGCCTCAAGCGGCGACAGGCCCAGCGCGACCAGGTAACCGGGCTCGGTACCGTTGTGGCCCCAGGAGTTCGGCAGGTCCATGCCGGTCAGCGCGATGTCCGTGCCCATCGCGATCGTGACGCCGTGTTCGTAGGCGCGGGTCACCGCCTGTGCGTGCGTGTCCGCGATCGCCTCCAGCTTGACCCGCGCATAGTCAGGGACCGCCTCCTTGTTGGCGAGGATGTCCTCGATGATCGAGCGGGTCGGGACCAGGATCGCGCCGGTCTCGCGCATCGCGTCACAGCACTCCTCGTCCAGGTACGTGCCGTGCTCGATGGTGCGGCAGCCCGCACGCAGCGCCGCCATGATGCCTGGCTTGCCGTGGCAGTGCGCCGCGACCACCCGGTCGGCCAGGCCCGCGACCTCGACGATCGCGCGCAGTTCGGTCATCGTGAACTGCTGGTGGATCGGATCGTCCACCTCCGACAGCACACCACCCGACGCGCAGACCTTGATCACCTTGGCGTTGAGGCGCAGTTGCTCGCGCACCGCCTTCGCGCAATCGGCCGGCCCGTCGGCAAGCCGCTGCATGCCGGTGTTCCTGCCGGAGTCTTCCATCCAGCCCAGCGGATAGGAATGCAGGTCGCCGTGCCCGCCGGTGGTGCTCAGGATCGAACCGGCACCGTACACCGACGGACCGTCCAGCATGCCCTCGGCGACCGCACGGGCCAGGAACACGCCGAGTCCGCCGACGTCGCGAACTGAGGTGACTCCAGCGTCCAGCGTGGCGCGCAGGTCCCGTGCGCAACGCGCGCCACGCAAGGCGAGCGGCTCGAGCGGAATCCGGTCCAAGTCGAAACTGCGCGTGCCGACGTAATGTCCGTGACAATCCCAAAGGCCTGGCATGGCCGTCCGCACGCGGAGCGCGGGCACTCCCCGGGTGTCCGGCGCGAGCCCGGCGGGCCCTGCGTAGCTGATCAGCGGCCCGTCGAACAGCACAACTCCCTCGCGCACCGGATCGCCCCGACCCGGTATGAGCAGTTCGGCCTCAATCCTGTGCATTAGCCACTCCTTTTCTGGTCTGCCACGAAGTGCCCGTTCATCTTGACGCACCGAGCGGTACACGGTCCATGATGGGAGCGGCACCTTAACCGGGGAGGCACAGGTTCCGTTTATTCTTGACGCCTTTTTCACCGACAGTATCGAGGTGTGCGCTGTCGAGTGTGGTGCCATGCGCTATACAGGGAACAACACGGCTGTTCGGCAACCGGGTGCGGGTCGAAGGGTTGAGGGAGCGTGATGCTGCCAGACGAGAGGGCCCAGCCCGCTGCGCGAAGCAAGTCGGCATGGCCTGCCCGCATTCTCGGCCTGTTCCGGCGCTCCCCGTTCTGGCTGAAGATCATCATGATCGCCATCGCCCTGCCGTTCTCGCCCATCGTGCTGCTCGTCTACGCGGTGGTCGCGGTGAGTCAGGGCAAGCGCAACCTCCTGGCCACGGCCGCGGTCGCGCTGTGGGGCGTGTGGCTGTTCGCCGTGCTCTTCCGCGGAACCAGCGGCAGCGACCGCAACACGTTGCTCATCCTGCTTCTGCTGCTTCCGGTTGGCGTCGGGTTGTTCGCGCAACGGCCGCTCGGCCGCTGGTTCGTTCCGTGCCGGACCGCCACGTGGGCGCTGGGCTGGGCGACAGCCGGAGCCGTGGCGCTCAAGGTGTCACCTACGCACCCAGTCGTCGGCGTGATCGCCGCCTGGCTGCTCGCTCTCGCCGTGCTCGGCTACCGGCTGGCCAGAGGCCTGCAGGAACGCCAGATGTACCCGCCGCCCGTGCAGGCCGGCCAGACCGGCCAGGCCGGTTATCCCGGGCAAGGACCGGCAGGTCAGGGGCAGGCAGGCCAGGGACAGGGTTACCAGGGACCGGCGGCTTACCCAGGTTCTGGGCGCGGGCAGCCGGGTCCCGGAGCGCGCCCGGGTTACGGGGTGAGGGCGCAGGCCGCCGCGCCACCCGCGCCGCCGCACGGAGACCGGGCGACGCGGGACAGGCAGCAATCGGGTCCGCCCCGGCCACGGCCGCAGATCTCGGTCGAGGACGCGATGGCGGAGCTCGACGCGATGATCGGACTTGGCCCGATCAAGGATCAGATGCGCTCGATCGCCGCTTCGATCGAAGCGGCACGCCGTCGCGCCATCGCCAACATCAGCAACGAACGGCCGATGCGCCACTTCGTCTTCCTCGGGCCGCCTGGTACCGGCAAGACGACCGTGGCCAGGGTCCTGGCCAAGATCTTCTACGCGTTCGGCCTGCTGGAGATGCCTGAGGTGGTGGAGGCGCACCGGGCGGACCTGGTCGGCGAGTACCTGGGCGCCACCGCGATCAAGACCAACGAGCTGATCGACTCCGCGATGGGCGGCGTGCTGTTCATCGACGAGGCGTACAGCCTGATCAACGAGGGAGACGGGCAGGCCGACCGGTTCGGTGCGGAGGCCGTGCAAGCGCTGCTCAAGCGGGCCGAGGACGACCGGGAGAACCTGATCATCATCCTGGCGGGCTACGAGAAGCAGATGGAGTCCTTCCTGTCCTCCAATCCCGGACTTGCCTCGCGTTTCGCCACGCGGCTGAAGTTCGGCAGCTATTCGCCGCCTGAACTGTTCGCGCTCGCCGAGTCCGTACTGGAGCGGCGCGGCGAGCACCTCGACCGCGACGCGCGCCCCGCGCTGTGGCGCGTGTTCGAGGAAATCGACCGGCGCCGGATCACCGACGACCTCGGCAACGGCAGGTTCGTGCGGAGCCTGATGGAGAAGGCCGGCCAGGCACGCGACGTGCGGGTGATGAAGCCGCTGAGCAACCCGGAGCCCGATGAACTGGTGACGGTTCGCTCGACCGACGTGGAGCACGCCTACGCGGAGCTCACATCGCGCCTGCGCGGCTACGAGGACACGCCGACGTATGAGGGTGCGAAGGCGGAACTGGCCGCTCTGATCGGCTTGGAGCCGGTCAAGAAGCAAGTCGAGGCGATCTCCGCCCAGCTTCGCGTCGCCCAGATGCGCAAGGCCAGCGGCCTGTCCAGCCAGCCGCCGGCCATGCACTTCGTCTTCACCGGGCCGCCGGGCACGGGAAAGACCACGGTCGCCCGCATTCTCGGCCGGATCTTCGCCGCGCTCGGCCTGCTGGTCAGGCCCGAGGTGGTGGAGGCGCACCGGGCCGACCTGGTCGCCGAGCACCTCGGCGCTACCGCGATCAAGACCGGCAAGCTGGTCGATTCCGCGATGGGCGGAGTGCTTTTCGTCGACGAGGCCTACTCGCTGCATAACGAGGGCTACTCCGGCGGTGACGCGTTCGGTGCCGAGGCCGTGCAGACGCTGCTCAAGCGGGCCGAGGACGACCGGGACCGGCTGGTCATCGTGCTGGCCGGCTACACCGACGACATGGACAGGTTCCTGCGCAGCAACCCGGGCCTGGCGTCCAGGTTCAGCACCAGGATCACGTTCCCCAGCTATCAGCCCGCGGAGCTGGTGGAGATCGCCCAGCGGCTCGCTCAGCAGGCGGAAGACACCTTCGACGAGGACGCCAATGAGGCGCTCCTAGCGATCTTCACCGAGGCGTGCGAAAGCGGCCGGATCGACGAACTCGGCAACGGCCGGTATGTCAGGTCCCTGGTCGAGCGTGCCCGTGCGCACCACGACGTGCGGATCGACGAGATGAGCAAGCAGGACGTGACGCCGAGGCATCTGACCACGCTGACCGTCAACGACGTCCAAGCCGCCCACCGAGACCTAGCGGACCACTAGGCCTTCCGGGTTTTTGTGGTTTTTGGATTGGTTTTGGGTTGGGGGTTTTGAGTTTTTGGGCTGGTTTTGGGTTTTGGGTTGGTTTTGGGTTTGGTTTCCGGGTTGGTGGTCGGCCCGGTTTGGGCCGGGCTCCTAGCCGCCGGGCGGGTTCGGTCAGGATTTCGGCTAGTTTTCGGCTGGGCAGGCGATCGAGGGGTCGGCTCGGTGTCACATGCGGCACATATACCACTTGGTGCACGCCAGCCTCGGTGACCGGCTCGGAGAGCGTGAACAGCGCGGTATTTGTGTCCAACGCGGAAGAAATACCTGCTCACAGCATGGTTTTTTACCGCGTTGGACGGTTTTACCGCGTTAATCGGCCCGCCAGCCAGCCACCGGGCCGGCCGCCGAACGCGAACAGCCGGCCCGCCAGCCCGCCACCTCCGTGCCCAGGCCGGACAAAACGGGCCGTTACGCTGGGCGGGTGGATGGAATGTGGGACTTCTGGGTGGACCGGGGCGGCACGTTTACCGACGTGGTGGCGCGGCGGCCGGATGGGCGGCTGGTCGCGCACAAGCTGCTGTCGGAGAACCCGCGCGCGTACCGGGACGCGGCGGTGGCCGGCATCCGCCACCTGCTGGGCCTGGACGCGCATGCGCCCATCCCCGCGGAGCGGATCCGCGAGGTCAGGCTCGGCACGACGGTCGCGACCAATGCGCTGCTCGAGCGCAAGGGCGCGCCGACCGTCCTGGTCATCACCAAAGGGTTCGCCGACGCGCTGCGGATCGCGTACCAGAATCGCCCGCGCATCTTCGACCGGCAGATCATCTTGCCCGAACTGCTGTACAGCCGGGTGATCGAGGCGGACGAGCGGGTCAGCGCGGCCGGCGACGTGCTCGTGCCGCTGGACGAGGACGCCGTCAGGACGAGCCTCGAAGCCGCGTACGGCGACGGCTTCCGCTCGGTGGCAGTGATCTGCCTGCACGGCTACCGGTACACCGAGCACGAGGCGATAATCGGCGCGATAGCCCGCGAGCTCGGGTTCACCCAGGTCAGCGAGTCGCACCGGACCAGTCCGCTGATGAAGCTGGTCTCCCGCGGCGACACCACGGTGACCGATGCCTACCTGTCGCCGATCCTCAACGAGTACGTCGCCCAGGTGGCGGCCGAGCTTAACAACGTCAGGCTGCTGTTCATGCAGTCCAACGGCGGGCTGGCCGATGCCAGCGGCTTCCGCGGCAAGGACTCGATCCTGTCCGGTCCCGCGGGCGGCATCGTCGGCATGGCGCGCACTGCCCGAGATGCCGGGTTCGGCAAGGTGATCGGCTTCGACATGGGCGGCACCTCGACCGATGTGTCGCACTACGCCGGCGAGTTCGAGCGGCAGTATGAGACCCAGGTGGCCGGCGTGCGGATGCGCGCGCCGATGCTCGCCATCCATACCGTGGCGGCGGGCGGCGGCTCGGTGCTGCACTTTGACGGCAGCCGGTACCGGGTCGGCCCGGATTCGGCGGGCGCCGACCCCGGCCCCGCCTGCTACCGCAAGGGCGGGCCGCTCACCGTCACCGACGCGAACGTGCTGCTCGGGCGGATCCAGCCGGAGTACTTCCCGCATGTATTCGGCGACTCCGGCACCGATCCGCTGGATCTGGCTATTACGAAATCGAAGTTCGGGGACCTGGCCGGCGAGATCACCGCGACGACCGGCGACACTAGGGGAGCGGAGCAAGTCGCGGCCGGCTTCATCGAGATAGCCGTGGCCAACATGGCGAACGCGATCAAGAAGATCTCTGTCCAGCGCGGCTATGACGTGACCGAGTACGTGCTCAGCGTGTTCGGCGGTGCGGGCGGCCAGCATGCCTGCGCGGTCGCCGACGCACTGGGCATGACCAGCGTCCTCATTCACCCGCTGGCAGGCGTGCTGTCCGCTTACGGGATCGGCTTGGCCGACATCGTCGCGATGCGCGAGCAGGCCGTGGAGGCGCCGCTCACCGACGCCACGGTCGCTGACCTGCCCGATGTCCTCAGCCGGCTCGAGCGGGATGCCCGGGATGAGCTCGGCAACGATAACAGCAAGAAACGTGGCGGCGGCGGCAACACGACAGGCGATAACAGCAAGATAGGCGTGGCCCGCCGGGCGCACCTGCGGTACGACGGTACCGACACGGCACTGATCGTTCCCGTCGGCACGCTGGCCGCGATGACCGAGGCCTTCGAGGCCGAATACGCACGGCGTTTCTCGTTCCTCATGCGCGCCAAGCGCATCATGGTGGAAGCCGTATCTGTCGAGGTCACCGCCGTGGACGAGACCAAGAGCAGCATGGGCGCCAGCGCGGTTAGTTATGAGGCAAAGACGGTTGAGATGTTCGCCGGGGGCGCGTGGGTCCAGGTTGAGCTTCATCAGCGGGCGGGGCTCGTGCCGGGACAGGCGATCGACGGGCCGGCGATCATCGCCGAGGACCTGGCCACCACGGTGGTCGAGCCGGGCTGGCGGGCCGCCGCGCGGGATAGCGGGGACCTGGTGCTGACCAGGGTCGCGGCGCGCCCAGATCGCGTTACGGCCACGGCGCAGGCCGATCCCGTGCTGCTCGAGATCTTCAACAACCTGTTCATGTCGGTGGCCGAGCAGATGGGAGTGCGGCTGCAGTCCACGGCGCATTCGGTCAACATCAAGGAGCGGCTCGACTTCTCGTGCGCGATCTTCGACGCCGGGGGCGGCCTGATCGCGAACGCGCCGCACATGCCCGTTCACCTGGGCTCGATGGGCGAAAGCATCAAGATGGTGATCGCCAGGAACCCGGTCATGCGCCCCGGCCAGTCGTATGCGCTGAACGATCCTTACCACGGCGGCACGCACCTCCCGGACGTCACTGTGGTCACTCCTGTTTTCCAGTCGGGCCAAAGCGACGCCAAGCCGCTGTTCTACGTGGCATCGAGGGGGCATCACGCGGAGATCGGGGGCGTGTCGCCAGGATCGATGCCAGCCGGCAGCACGCGGATCGAGCAGGAGGGCGTGCTGATCGACAACTGGCTCCTGGTCGAAGACAGAAGGCTTCGCGAACAAGAGACCATCCAGTTGCTCGAAGACGCCGAGTTCCCGTCCCGTGCACCGCACACGAACGTCGCCGACCTGCGGGCGCAGATCGCCGCCAACGAGAAGGGCATCGAGGAACTGCGCGCGATGGTGGACCACTTCGGCCTGGCCACGGTCACCGCGTACATGGGTCACGTCCAGCGCAACGCCGCCGACTCGGTTCGCCGCGCTATCGGCACGCTGAACGACGGAGAATTCGCCTACGAACTCGACAACGGCGCCGTCATTCACACCAAGATCACCGTCGACCACGAGAACCACACAGCGCACATTGACTTCACCGGCACGTCGCCGCAGCTCACCGACAACTTCAACGCGCCAAGCAGCGTGGCGATGGCCGCCGTGCTGTACGTGTTCAGGACGCTGGTGGACGATGACATCCCGCTGAACTCCGGCTGTATGCAACCGCTCACCGTCACGATCCCCGCACACAGCATGCTGTCGCCGGAGTACCCGGCGGCGGTCGCGGCCGGGAACGTGGAGACGTCACAGGCGGTGACAGGAGCGCTGTTCGGCGCGCTCAAGACGCAGGCCGAGGGATCGGGGACGATGAACAATGTGACGTTCGGTAACGAGCGGCATCAGTATTACGAGACGGTGGCCAGCGGGTCGGGCGCCGGGCCTGGCTTCGACGGCACAGACGTGGTGCAGACCAAGATGACGAACTCCCGGCTCACCGACCCCGAGGTGCTGGAGTGGCGCTACCCGGTGCGGGTGGAGAGCTACTGCGTCAAAAACGGCTCCGGCGGCGCGGGGAAGTACCAGGGCGGCAATGGCGGAGTCAGGAAGATCCGGTTCCTTGAGCCGATGACGCTGTCCACGCTGACCGGGCACCGCAGGGTTCCTGCCTTTGGCCTCGACGGCGGCGAACCAGGCGCGCTGGGCCGCCACTGGGTCGAGCATCCGGACGGGTCTGTCACGACGATGAACGGCTGCGACACGGTGAGCGTGCGCGAAAACGACGTCTTCGTCATCCAGACGCCCGGCGGCGGAGGTTACGGGGAACCGTAACTCCATCAGGTCCCGCAGGGCCTCCACCAGCGCCGCGCGGTCCGCGCCGAGGCTTTCCAGCAGGTCCATCAAGTCGTGCAGGACCAGGTGCCGTTCCTGACCCGCGTCCAGCAGCCGCTGCGCGGCCTCCCACAGCTCGGGCGGGTCACCGCGCCACAGCCGGTCGGCCAGTGCCAGGTGCCTGTCGATGTGCCTGCTGTCGTCACCGGTTTTGGGCGTGGTGTGATCCGCGGCGAGCAGGGCGCGCCGGTCCGAGGGGTCGGCAGGGTCGAGTTCGCTCAGGTCGACGCCCTTGTAGAGACCCTCGAGCACCGGGAACGCGAACGCCCGGCGCGGCAGCGCCTCCAGGTCACCGTCCGGCAGCAGCCGCCGGACCAGCGCGTACTCAAGCCCGAACTCGGCCGGGTCGCGATATGCCTCGGTGAACGCGCGCATCGAATTGAACACGGTCTCCAGCGATTCGGCGATCATCGCATCGGGCAGCGAACGTCGCCGGCCGGTCCAGCGGACCCAGGCCCCGAGCACGTGCGGCATGGCGTCCTGCTCGGCGAACGACAGCATGACCTTGCGCGGCAGCCAGGACAGCAGGAACGTCTCTACCTTGGTCGGGCTCATCCGCTCCGGCCGGCCGAAGTCGTGATCGCAGCCGTAGTCGATGATCCGGTCGGCGCAATGCGACGCGGCGCCGCGGTCGGACAGATCTTCTGCCTCGTCGGACGCGAGGAACTCCGCGGCCACCATGGCCCTGCGGTCCCTGCTCCAGATTCGCCGGTGCGCACCGGTCGTGCCGGCGGGGCCACGGCCACGATACGGCGGCAGCGCGCGCACCCTGGACCTGACGAACGCGTGGTAGGACGGGAACGACTCGGAGACTCCGGCTACGAACCGGTCGCTGTCGGTGATCCGCAGCGCGGACTCCAGCATGCGGCGCGCGGCCGGCGCGTCCACCTCGCGGAAGCTCTGCCTGCCCGTGGCGCCACGCTGGGCGGACGCCATCTTGCAGTGGTCAAGCAGTTTCGAGACTCGCGAGGTGACCCAGCCGTCCCGGATCATCCCGCCCTTGTTGTAGTCGATGACCGAGACAAGCGCGTGCGGTTCCTCGCCCTTGTACGAGAACACGCAGATGACCTCGTCCTGATCACCGAACGCGTCAGGGTTCACGTAGCACTCGGCGGCGGTGACCTCGCCCAGGTGGGAAGCCCAGGCCGGGCACGGTACGCCCCCGTCCATGAGGTGGATCGCCGCCCGCTCGGCCTTCACCGCCTGGCGGGGCGTGCCAAGCAGGGCGATGCCGGACAGCAGCGCGAGCGCCGCCGGGCTGCTCTGGGTGGCCGCATAGTCGACCAGACCCTCGCCGATCAGCTGCTCCACGCCGGTGCCGCGCACGCCGCGCTGGCCCCACCACGTGCCGAGAAGCTCGCTGACCATGAGTTCCGCATCCAGCGGACTCCGGACAGCGAGCAGCTCACGCGCCGCGCGGAGCATCTCGGCGAAGAGTGCGTTCGGCGGCGGAGCGGCTGCAGCGGGGGGCTGGCTGCGACGGCTCTGCGGGCTCACCCTGATAGCCTCTCAGATCTGGACATGCGGACGCTATGCTACGACGCCATGCCGGGTGTAGCTATCCGAGATCGCGCAATTGGTTGCCATCGACTGTGCTCGAGTGGCCGCACCAATTGCCGGACTGTGGCACGCTTATTTGGATGGCTGCGGGAGACTATCCCGGGGAAGGAGCCGCCGATGGCAGCCCCCGGCACGGGACGCGGGATGTCGCCATGAGCGCGGATACCTCTGTGCCCAGGCAGCGCGACGCGTCCGAGTCCGCGATGGCGGACATGCTGATGCTGCAGGCGCCCGTCGGTCTCGCGTACTTCGGCGCCGACTACCGCTTCTTGCGGGCTAACGCGGCGTTCACGCATGCCCTGGGTGACGCCAGCGATCCTGCTGGCCTGCTGCCCACCGAGTTCTGGCCTGAGCCGTACGGCGCGCTCGCGCAGGCGTCGTTGCGCAAGGTGCTCGACGAGGGCATCGCGATGCTTACCGAGCCCGCGCCTGGCGCGGCCGGCTACATCGCCACGTGGTACCCGGTCCGTGATGCCGCCGAAGCACTGCAGGGCGTTGGCTTGGTGCTGACCCCTGACACCGCGGCGGAGGAGACCATCCGCCGCAGCGAGGAGCGGTACCGGAGCCTGGTTCAGGGCGGTGCCCAGGTCGTCTGGGTCGCCGAGCCGAACGGCGCGATGAAGGAAGACGCGCCGGAGTGGCGCTGGATCACCGGCCAGTCGGTCGAGGAGTTCACCGGCGATGGCTGGCTGGATTCCATCCACCGGGAGGACAGGGAGCGGGTCGAACGCAACTGGCGTGAGTGCGTGAGCACCGGGAAGGTCTTCGACGACCGGTACCGGATCAGGACCAAGGGCGGTTCCTACCGGCACTATGACGTGCGCGCGGTCCCGATCGAGCGGGACAACAAGATCGTCGAGTGGGTGGGCGCGAGCACGGATGTGACCAGTCAGCGCGAGGCCGAGGAGATGCGCGGCCGGCTGACCGAGCAGCTCTCGGCCGCGGCGCTGCGGACCGCGCGGCTACAGCAGGCGACGTCGATGCTTGCCGAGGCGCTCACCGTCGAGCAGGTGGTGGAGGTCATCACCGAGGTCGGCCGCACCGCCATCGGGGCGCTCCGGTCCAGCGTGGCGCTGCTCCAGGACAACATCCGGCTCCGGGTGGTGAACGATGACCTGGACGGCGCGCCGGACACGGCCGGCGGACCGCTGACCTTGGATTCACCGAGCGTGATGACCAAGGCGATCGCCACTCGCCGCCCGGTGCTGATCGAGGACCCGGAGGACCTGCGCAGGCAGTTCGAGGACGAGCTGGTCATCGATCCGGTCCAGCTCCAGCTCGATTCGGAGGAGCGATCCTGGGTGGGCCTGCCGCTGCTCGCGGCCGGTGCCCCGCTCGGCGCGCTCAGGTTCTCGTTCAGCCGTCCGCGCAAGATCACCGAGGAAGAACGCGTCTTCCTCGAGGCGCTGGCCGGGCAGTGCTCGCTCGCGGTCGAGCGAGCCGCCATGTACGAACGCGAGCACACCACCGCCGAGACGCTTCAGCGCAGCCTGCTGCCGGACCAGTTGCCGACCGTGGATGGCCTGGTGATGGCCGCCAAGTACCTGCCGGTCGCCAGGAACATGGAGATCGGCGGAGACTGGTACGACGCGTTCTGGCTCGCTGACCGCAGGCTCGCGGTAGCGGTCGGTGACGTCATGGGCAAGGGCCTGATCGCCGCCGCCGGCATGGGCCGGGTGCGGAACGCGCTGCGTGCCCTCGCGCTTACCGATCCTCGTCCCGCGGCCGTCCTTGGCGGCCTGGACCGGCTGTTCAGCGCCACCGAGCTCGAGGAGCAGGTCACCACCGTGGCCTACTTGGTGATCGAGCCGGAGGCCGGCGAGGGCGTGCTCGGCAACGCCGGTCACCTGCCGGCGCTGATCATCAGCCCGGACGAACCACCGAGGTTTGATGAGGTCGAGGCGGGTACGCCTTTGGGATGGGCGAGCCCGAGGAAGCAGCACCCGTTCCGGCTTCCGCCCGGTGGATCGGCGGTTTTCTACTCCGATGGCCTGGTGGAAAACAGAGGCAGGGGCCTAGACAAGGGGCTTGAGGAACTTGCGGCGGTCGCGGCCCAGGCCGGTCCGCAGATCCGGGACGAGCCCGGGCGGCTCCTGCAGTACCTGGTAGACCGCATGCTCGCGGGCCACGAGCAAGACGACGACGTGACCGTGCTAGTAGTGCACCGGCCTTAATCTGTAGGGGGCGACGGGGGCCGGAATGGCCAACTCACTGCCCGTCCCGGCCTATGGTGATGAGTGTGGAGGCACGCGGGTTGGAATCTGTGCAGAAAGGAAGGGGTGACCGTGGCCGTGAGCGCTGCTAACTCCGCAGCGCGCAAGCGCTCAAGGACACCGAAGGCCGCATCGACTGCACAGCCAACGGCTGTGCCCGCGACCCGCCAGGAACAGGACCCGAAGCCTGAGGAGCCTGAAATGCCGCAACCAGCAGATGCCGCCCTGGCGGACCCCGAGCTCAGCCTGGAAGAAGACGAGGACGGCGCCGTCGACCTGGAGTCGTTTGACGAACTCGAGGCCGGCGAAATCGGTGACGAGGATGTCGAACTCGACGACGAGGACCTAGCCGAGGACATCGAGGCTGACGCCGAGGAGGCTGAGGAACCCGAGGCGGAAGCCGAGGTCGAGGCCAAGGTCAAGCCCCCGGTTGAGGTCAGCGGGCCGGTCGCCGCGGTGGTCAAGCTCAACACCGAAGGCGCGGCAGCGGCCGAGGAGGAAGAGGAGATCCTCGTCCTCGGCGACGACGACGACGACCTTCCCGCCGCTCAGGTGGCGGTGGCCGGCGCGACCGCCGACCCGGTGAAGGACTACCTCAAGCAGATTGGCAAGGTCCCGCTGCTCAACGCCGAGCAGGAGGTCGAACTTGCCAAGCGCATCGAGGCCGGCCTGTTCGCCGAGGAGAAGCTCGCCGACCTCGCCCCGACGCTGACCACCGACCAGCGCATCGACCTGGAGTGGATCGCCGACGACGGCACCCGGGCCAAGAACCACCTGCTGGAGGCCAACCTCCGCCTGGTGGTGTCACTGGCCAAGCGGTACACCGGTCGCGGCATGCTGTTCCTGGACTTGATCCAGGAGGGCAACCTCGGCCTGATCCGCGCGGTGGAGAAGTTTGACTACACCAAGGGATACAAGTTCTCCACGTACGCGACGTGGTGGATCAGGCAGGCGATCACCCGCGCCATGGCCGACCAGGCCCGGACGATCCGCATCCCGGTGCACATGGTCGAGGTCATCAACAAGCTCGCCCGCGTTCAGCGCCAGATGCTCCAGGATCTCGGCCGCGAGCCGACCCCCGAGGAACTGGCCGTCGAGCTCGACATGACCCCGGAGAAGGTCATCGAGGTGCAGAAGTACGGCCGTGAGCCGATCTCGCTGCACACGCCGCTCGGTGAGGACGGGGACAGCGAGTTCGGTGACCTGATCGAGGACTCCGAGGCGATCCAGCCCGGCGAGGCGGTCTCGTTCACGCTGCTCCAGGAGCAGCTGCACAGCGTGCTCGATACCTTGTCGGAGCGTGAGGCCGGCGTGGTCTCGATGCGGTTCGGCCTCACTGACGGCCAGCCCAAGACGCTGGACGAGATCGGCAAGGTCTACGGCGTCACCCGCGAGCGGATCCGCCAGATCGAGTCCAAGACCATGAGCAAGCTGCGGCACCCGTCGCGTTCTCAGGTCCTGCGCGACTACCTCGACTAATACTCATAACAGCAGTACTGACTGCCGCCGTAGCGATGCTACGGCGGCAGTTTGCATGCGTGCCGTGCTCTGTCGCGCCCGTTTCCGCTTCCCCGCCGTCGGCGCCCGTCCGCGTTCTTGGCGCCCGTCCCGCGTTCTTGGCGCCCGTCCCGCGCTTGGTGCCCGTCCGCGGCCTCCCCCCGCGGTGGGGCCTGTGGCGCCCCAGCCCCCTTGGCGTAAGGAGGCTCGTGGCGCACGAGCCCCCTTGGGTGGGGGTCCGTGCGCCACGAAGCTCCTTGGCGGGCGTCGCCGTCAGCAGGTGCCTTAGCGGCGGCGGGATGCGGCGTTGAGCGCCGTGGTGCCGAAGTTCCACATGTTGTCGGCGACGTTGATCGTGACTCCGGGCGGAACGATCTCGTCGATGCGGTCGAGCACATCGGCGGACAGCTCGACTCCGCCGGCGGCGAGGTAGCCGTCCAGGTGCTCCATGGTGCGCGGGCCGATGATCGCGGAGGTGACCGCGGGGTGGCGGGTGACGAACGCGACCGCCAGCTGGATCAGGGTCAAGCCGGCCTCGTCAGCGAGCGCGCCGAGAGCATCGGCGGCGTCGAACTTAGCCGCGTTGGCTGGATTGGCGGTGTCGAAGTCCCGGGCGCGCCGGGCGCGAGCCGCTGAGCCAGGGCCGCTGGCATCGCGGCCCTTGCGGTACTTGCCGGACAGCCAGCCCGCGGCCAGCGGGCTGTAGGCCAGGACGCCCATTCCGTGGCGCTGGCAGGTTGGCAGCAGGTCGTACTCGATGGCGCGGGTCAGCATCGAGTAGGGCGGCTGCTCGGTGCGGAACCGCTCGTGGCCGCGGCGCTCTGCGGTGCACTGAGCCTCGACGATCTGCGAGGCGGGAACCTTCGACGCGCCGAAGTAGCGGATCTTGCCGGCGCGGACGAGGTCGGACAGGGCACCAAGTGTCTCGTCGATATCGGTATTCGGGTCGGGGACGCCCACCTGGTAGACGTCGATCCAGTCGGTCTGAAGCCGTCGCAGCGAGCCCTCGACCCCCTCGATGATCCACCGCCGCGACGCTCCGCGATGGTTGGGGTCCTCGCTGAAGGGCGGCCCGAACTTGACGGCGAGCACCACGCTATCTCGCCGTCCGCCGGCCAGCGCCTCGCCCAGGATCTCTTCCGACTCGCCAGCCGAGTAGCCATCCGCGGTATCGATGACGTTGATCCCGGCGTCCAGCGCCTTGTGAATGATCTTGATCGCGTCTTGGTGATCGGGGTTGCCGAACGCGCCGAACATCATCGCGCCCAAGCACAGCTGGCTGACCGAGACGCCGGTGCGTCCCAGAGGCCGGTATTCCATCGCACGCTCCTTGAGCTGCCGCTGGTTAGGCCGCGGCAGCCGGATATGATCAGATCCAAACAGGCGGATAGCCTGTCCACTTCACCGTAGCGATAACCGGATAGCCTGTCCACTTGGAGCTTGGATGCCCGCTCGCCCGATGCCCGCTCGCCCGATCCCGGCACCCACTAAGCGAGCCGACGCCGAGCGCAATCGCGCCAAGATCCTTGCCGCCGCCCGCACCGCGCTCGCCGATCCTGAGGCTGAGGTGTCGATGGCCGAGATCTCGCGACGCGCAGGCGTGGGCATGGCGACTCTGTACCGCAACTTTCCCGGGCGCCAGGAACTCCTCGAGGCCCTCTATGCCGACGAGGTCAGTGCGGTCTGCGAGGCTGCCGGGACCGTGAACGGCGAAACTCCCGGAGCGACCTTCGTGGCATGGTTGCGCCGGTTCGTCGCCTTCACCACGAGCAAGCGGCACATCGCCGTTGAACTGCTCAAGCAAACGGATCGCGGCGACCCCCTCTTCGAGAACAACCGCGCCCGGGTGATCGTCGCGGGCCGGCCGCTCCTCGCCGCCGCGCAGCGCGCCCGTGAAGTTCGCGGCGACCTCACCCTTGAGCAGATCCTCGACATGATCGTCGCCATCGCCACGATCCATGGCGACACCGGCTACACCGAACCGATCCTCCAGGCCGCGCTCGACGGCCTGAGCCCTCAAGTCAATGCGAAGCCCGTCTCCCCAGAGACGCGTCACGACGCCGGCTGAAATGTCGGTGGCTGCCTGTATGGTTCTTCATGCCCAGCGTCACCCCCAGGCATGGTGAGGAGCGAAGGGTGGTGGCACCATGGCGCTCATGTACGCACCGGACACCGGTACCCGGGAATCCGACACCGACCCGATCGACGAATTGCTCGCGCTGCGAACAGCTTCGACATTGGCAAACGCAAGGACGAGATCCTCGAAGGGCGGCTCATCGTGAGCCTGTAGACCGAAAAACCGCCCGGTCTGTGTGACCGGGCGGCTACGGAAAGTCTCTGAGCTTACTGGGGCTGCGGTGCAGGCTCGGTAAGACGGTTGCTTTCATCCTGGATATCCAACGCGATCTTGGACAGCGCTTGAGCATGCTCGCGACCATGGTGGGCACAAAACAGCAGTTCCCCCGAGTTAGCGAGCAGCACTCGGACATAAGCCTGGGCTCCGCAGCGGTCGCAGAGGTCCAGGGCGGTCAGCGGCTTAGTAGGGGCCATCGCTCCGGTCACTGTCGCCGTCCTTTCCGTTTAGCTGCCTACTCCGTACAGCACAGCACAACACTTACCCCGCCGTCAGCGTTCCCCACACGTGGGGTGTACGCCACAAGCGAAAACCATTTGACGCCGAGTAACTGAGCGAATCCTCTGTGTCATCGCGACTCCTTCCCCCTCCCGTTCGGGAGCAGTAACGATGGCACCCTGACACCGAGTGATTACTGCTGTCACACACATATATACCCCATTTCAGGGCAGTCGATACATCGCAGCGTGGCGCGTATCGGCTGCCCACGCGGACCGCTACTCTCGTTGAGGACCCCCGCGTATTTCTCGGAAGGAGCCGGATCCGCGTGCCCGCCGTGACCGCATCCAGGACCTCAGCGGACGCTAATTCGTACACCGCTAGGCACCTGTCTGTCCTGGAAGGCCTGGAGGCTGTCCGCAAGCGTCCCGGCATGTACGTGGGATCGACCGACGGCAGGGGGCTGCAGCACTGCCTCTGGGAGATCATCGACAACGCTGTGGACGAGGCGCTCGGCGGCTTCGGCTCGGGGATCGAGGTGATCCTGCACGGAGACGGCTCGGCCGAGGTCAGGGACACCGGCCGCGGCATCCCGGTCGATATCGAGCGCAAGACCAAGCTCAGCGGCGTCGAGGTCGTGTTCACCAGGCTGCATGCCGGCGGCAAGTTCGGCGGCGGCTCCTATACCGCGTCCGGCGGCCTGCACGGAGTGGGCGCGTCGGTGGTCAACGCGCTGTCCGCCCGTCTGGACGTGGAGGTGGACAGGGACGGGATCACCTGGGGCGCCAGCTTCCGGCGCGGCGTAACCGGCGAGTTCGCCGGGCCGGGCCCTGATGCGGACTTCACCAAGAAGTCCGGCCTGCGCCAGGTCCGCAAGGCCGGGTCGAAACGCGCGACAGGTACCAGGATCAGGTTCTGGCCAGACCGCCAGATCTTCCTCAAGGATGCCGAGTTCAGCTTCGACTCGCTGGTCGAGCGCGCGCGCCAGACCGCGTACCTGGTGCCCGGCCTGGCGATCAGCCTGCAGGCGGACGCCGACGACGAGCACCCGGAGCCGCGCACCGAGGAGTACCGGTTCGACGGCGGGATCAGCGAGTTCTGCGCGCACCTGGGCCAAGGGGAGCAAGTCTCCGAAGTGCTGCGGCTGACCGGCACAGGGAACTTCACCGAGACGATCCCCGTGCTCGACGACAACGGGCACATGACAGCCACCGAGGTCGAGCGCCAGCTCGCCGTGGACGTGGCCGTCCAGTGGAGCATCGGCTACGAATCGATCCTGCGCTCATTCGTGAACGTGATCGCCACCCCGCACGGTGGCACGCACGTCAAGGGCTTCGAGCGTGCCATCGCCAAGACGCTGAACGACCAGCTGCGCGGCGCCCGGCTGCTGAAGAACGGCGACGAGGACGTCATCAGGGAGGACGTACTCGAAGGCCTGGTCGCCATCGTGTCCGTGCGGCTGCCTGAGCCGCAGTTCGAGGGCCAGACCAAAGAGGTGCTCGGTACCCCCGCAGCCAGCCGCATCGTCGCGCAGGTGGTCAGCAAGCAGCTCAAGGACTTCTTCGAGAATCCGCCGCGCGGTGCCAAGCAGCAGGCCCGCGCCGTACTCGAGAAGGTCGTCTCGGCGGCGAAGGCGCGGATCGCCGCCCGCGAGCACCGGGACAACCAGCGGCGCAAGTCCGCGCTGGCGAGTTCTTCGCTGCCCGCCAAGCTGGTCGACTGCCGTTCCGCTGACGATCGCAGCGAGCTGTTCATCGTGGAGGGAGACTCCGCGCTCGGCACCGCGAAGATGGCAAGGAACTCTGAGTTCCAGGCACTGCTGCCGATCCGCGGCAAGATCCTCAACGTGCAGAAGGCCTCGCTCGCCGACATGCTCAAGAACGCCGAGTGCGCGTCGATCATCCAGGTGATCGGGGCCGGTTCTGGCAGCTCCTTCGACCTTGATTCGGCCAGGTACCAGCGAGTCATCTTCATGGCGGACGCCGACGTCGACGGCGCGCACATCCGCACGCTGCTGCTCACGTTGTTCCACCGCTACCTGCGGCCGCTGCTCGACGCGGGCCGGGTCTTCGCGGCGGTACCGCCGCTGCACCGGATCGCGCTGAAGAACGTCCGCAAGGGCGAGGAGAAGTACCGGTACTGCTACTCGGACTCCGAGCTGCACCGCATGCTGCTGGAGCTCGAGCGGCAGGGCAGGCGCTGGGAAGAGCCGGTCCAGCGCTACAAGGGCCTTGGCGAGATGGACGCCTCGCAGCTCGCCGAGACCACCATGGATCCTCGGCACCGGACGCTGCGCCGGATCAGGATCGAGGACGCCGCCGCGGCGGCGTCGATTTTCGGCCTGCTGATGGGCACCGAGGTCGGCCCGCGCCGCGACTTCATCGTCACCGGCGCCGCCGAGCTGGACCCCGCCCGCATCGACGCGTAAAGTCCGGGCCAAGCACCACCGCTTGTTCTTATGATCATGCGGTTTGCCCTTCCCCGCTTCGCGCCGGAACCCGCATCTGCGGCCACAGCTGTCGCACGCGTCGCTGGTGCCGCACCACCCGCCGCCCGGCTCTGCCCGCATCGACGATTACAGGGGTTGAACTGTGCGGGTCCGCGTCATCCGCGGCGATCAGGGCATCGCGGCCGCGCCGCCGCACCGGCATCCCGCAAACCGGATAAACCGCCCGCGCTCGCACGATCATGAAACCCGCCCACCAGCCGGGCACCGTTCATCCCGGATCCGGCAGCACCGACCTGATCGCAGGGCACAGCCACCCACGGCCGGGTACCCACGGCCGGGCAGGCAGACCCCGCCATTTCAACCCCTGTAGCACGGTAATTAGGTCCAATACGGCAGAAAACCCTGCTCACAGCTGGGCCCCATCGGGTTGGCCGCTTCCGCGCGAAAGTTGTGTGCACCATGTTGCTGATTGCAATCGCACCAGGTAGCGGGGCTGCGAGGGTTGTACTTTCCGGTCAGCAAGGTTATTTACCGCGTTGGACCTTTCTGCCGTGCTAATCGCGGGCCTGGCGGTATGGGGGAGAGGTACCGGGACGACTGGTGGTTACGTGACGTTTGGTGTCTATGTGACGGCAGACCGGCTGCGCGGGCGGGTGGCCCGGGGCGGTGGCGCGGCTGGTGGTCAGCTTGCCGCTGGCTGGTCGCGGATCAGCACCGGGGTGTCTAGCACGCGATCGGGGCCGGCTGCGCGCTCCGCGCCGGTGATGGTGAACGAGCCGCGCAGCGGCAGGTCGTCGGAGGCACCGCCGATGGCGACGCCGATCTCACCTGGCTCGACGATGCGCTGACCGGACAGTCCGCAGAACGCGGTCCGGTCCGCGTGCAGCCGGAAGACC
>DASXDG010000102.1:0-7098 GCA_036490795.1 Streptosporangiaceae bacterium | reverse complement strand
AGCTGCGCGCCGGTGCCGGCGATGACGCCCGCTGGCTGCGGGTTGCTGCCGTTGCCCGCGTTCCCGGTCGAGTAGATCAGCTCCTGGCCGGTCACGTCCGCCGTGACCGCGGCCCGCCCGTTGTCACCGCTGTAGGCGTTGGTGTCGGTGAACTGGAACCGCCCGCTGCCGGAAAGCTGGGCGACCGTGCGGTAGTAGGCGCCGGTTACCGGGTTCGTCGGGTCGATCACGCCGGGCGTGTTGGCATTGGACACGTCGATGGTGTCCGGCTTGGCCACGTAGCCCACGAACGAGACGTACCTGCCGTCGGGGGACAGGTTGAGCGCCAGCTCCGACTTGGAAGAAAAGCTGGTGACCAGGTCGTTCGTCGGCACGTTGATCTGGCCGAGCGGGAAGCCGCTGGGGGAGATCTCCTGGAGGAAGACCGGCGAGGTGACGCCGAAGTTCGGATCCAGCAGCACGTTGTTGAAGACCTGCGGGTAACCGCCGCTCGCGTTCGCGGTGACGCACCCGGTGGTGCATCCGGGCGGCAGCTGGGTCTGGCCGGCCACCAGGTTCCGGTCCGGAACGTACTGGCTGCCGCTGACCAGCAGGTTGCCCGGGATCAGCGGGGTGTACCCGAAGCCGGATCCCTGGGTCCGTGCTGTGTGCGCGCCGGCCGACGGACTCGCGCCCGCCACCGCGCCGCCGGCGACCAGTGCCGCCGCCGTGCACAGAGCGGCCGCGCCCGCGACCACCCCTACTCGTGCTCGTGCCCTCATCGTTTCCTCCAAGGCCTCAAATGACCTTCGACATCCAAGCGAGGCAAGGCAAAACGCGGGCCAGCCGGAACATGTACGCAAGGTGTCATTCGGCTGACGAAGGGGAATGTTGGCAGCTGAGGGGGATCATGAGCACCAAGGATGAGATTGTCGCGACCGTCAACGCGGGTTACTCCTTTGACGGTCCGGTACTGGACATGGGCGCGCTTGTCGTGGACGCGGAGCCGATTGCGGACACCCAGATCCGCATCCCGATCTCGATGCTCAACCGGCACGGCCTGGTGGCCGGCGCGACGGGTACCGGCAAGACCAGGACTCTGCAGGTCATGGCCGAACAGCTATCCGCCAATGGCGTCCCGGTCTTCCTCGCGGACATGAAGGGCGATCTGAGCGGCCTGGTGGCGCCCGGCGAGGGGAGCGAGAAGCTGCTCGCCCGCACCGCGGCCATCGGGCAGCAGTGGACGCCGTCCGCCTTTCCCGTCGAGTTCTACGCGCTGGGCGGGCAAGGTACCGGTATCCCGGTCCGGGCCACGATCACCGCGTTCGGGCCGATCTTGCTGTCGAAGATCCTCGGCCTCAACGACGTCCAGGAGTCCTCGCTCGGCCTGGTGTTCATGTTCGCGGACCAGAACGGCCTGCCGCTGCTCGACCTGAAGGACCTCCGCTCGGTCATTCAGTACCTGGTCAGCGACGAAGGCAAGGCGCAGCTCGCCGCGCTGGGCGGGCTGTCCAAGCAGACGGCGGGCGTGCTGCTGCGGCAGCTGCTGACCTTCGAGGCGCAGGGAACTGACGCGTTCTTCGGCGAGCCGGAGTTCGATACCGCTGACCTGCTGCGGGTCACCGCCGATGGGCGGGGAATCATCTCCTGCCTGGAACTGCCGGCCGTGCAGGACCGCCCCGAGCTGTTCTCCACGTTCTTGATGTGGCTGCTCGCGGAGCTGTTCCAGACGTTGCCCGAGGTCGGCGACCTGGACAAGCCCAAACTGGTGTTCTTCTTTGACGAAGCTCATTTGCTGTTCAAGGGCGCCTCTAAGGCGTTCATGCAGGCAATCGTGCAGACGGTGCGGCTGATCCGGTCCAAGGGCGTCGGTATCTTCTTCGTCACCCAGACGCCGAAGGACGTGCCGTCCGACGTGCTCGGCCAGCTCGGCAGCCGGGTGCAGCACGCGCTGCGCGCGTTCACTCCCGACGACGCCAAGGCACTCAAGGCGACCGTCGGCACCTACCCGAAGTCAGGCTACGACCTGTCCGAGGTCCTCACCAGCATGGCCATCGGTGAGGCCGTGGTGACCGTGCTCTCCGACGAGGGCGTCCCCACCCCGGTCGCCTGGACCAGGCTGCGCGCGCCGCAGGCCCTGATGACCGAGGCCAACCCGGCACTGGTCCAGCAGGCGGTCGCCGCGTCGCCGCAGTATGCCAAGTACGCGTTCGCCATAGACCGTGAGTCCGCCTACGAAATGCTGGCCGCCCGCGTCGCCCAGGCCGAAGCCGCCCGTGCCGCTCAGGAGCAATTCGACGCTATGGCCAAGGCCGCCTCGGCACCGCCGGTCCCGGCTCAGCGGCTCTCCGCGCCGAGGGCGGCGACGCCGCGGACCAGCACGCGGCGGACCACGCAGAAGGAGCCGGACACGCTGATGGAACAGGTCCTCGGCTCGGCGGCGATGAAGGGCTTCGCGTCGTCGCTGGGCAAGGAGATCACCCGCTCCATCTTCGGTACCGGCCGCCGAAGGTTACCGGGGCAGGTCAAGGCGCGGCGCGAAGCCGCCGCTATCGGCGCCATTAACGCGGAAGATATGTCCAACGCGGTAAAAAACCATGCTCACAGCAGCGTTTTCCTCCGCGATAAGCCAAAGTGCCGCGTTAATGACCCGCCAGCCACCGGGAACGTCCTGGCGTGTTCGCGGGCCGGGAACCGAGTGGCGTTATGAAGAGATCTAAGGGAATTGTCGGTTGAATGGCTTTCCTGGCTTCGAGATATTCCACACGGTACCGATCCGCTCATCGGGGTAGGAGAGATCCAGATGGCCAATCAGGCCACCGTCACAATGGGGGAAACATGGGTATCGAAGACATTCTGTCCATGCTCGGCGGCCAGAAGGGCGAAGCCGGGGGGCTCGCCTCCATCATGAAGCTGTTCGGCGGCAACGGGGGGAACTCGGCCGGCCTGCAGGGCATGATGTCCCAGCTGCAGAGCAGCGGCATGCAGGATCAGGTCCAGTCGTGGATCGGACAGGGACAGAACAAGCCGGTCAGCGGCGAGCAGATCCGCCAGGCCGTGGACCCGACCGTGCTCAACCAGGTCGCCGAGCAGGCGCACATCTCGCCTGAGGAGGCCAGCAACAAGGTGGCCCAGGTGCTGCCGGAGATGGTGAACCAGGTAACGCCGCAGGGCCAGATGCCCTCCAGCGACCCGTTCTCACAGGGGCTGGGCGCGCTCAAGTCGATGTTCGGCGCTAAGAGCGGCGCGTAGCGGTTTAGACCGGGGCGCCGGCGCGGAAGGTAGGCGCCGCGCCGGCGTCTCGCCAAACACCGAGACCATTCACCCGAGAAGTGACATTTCGGCAGGGGTAAGCCTCAGCCCGGCGGCGGCCACGTTGTCCTCCAGATGGGCCGGATCGCCAGTGCCGGGTATGGCCAGCACATGCGGCCCTAGCTGGAGCGTCCAGGCGAGCCTGACCTGGGCAGGCGTCGCGCCGTGCGCGCTGGCGACGGCGTCCGTCCCGGCGGTGTCCGTCGCGCTGGCGATGGCGAAGAACGGGACATAGGCGATGCCTAGCTCGCCGCACGTGCGCAGCATGTCCAGCTGGTCCGCCTCGGCGCCGAGGGCGAAGCGGTTCTGCACGCAGACGAATGGCGCGATACCGCGCGCCTGGGTGAAGTGCGCCATCGTGACGTTGGAGATGCCGAGGTGGCGGATGAGGCCTTCGTCGCGGAGTCCGGCGAGCGCGGTGAAATGCGCGGCTAGCGAGCCTTCCTGGTGACTGGGCGGAACGCGCAGATTTACCACGTCCAGGTAGTCGCGGCCGAGCTGGCGCAGGTTTTCCTCGACCTGGCCGCGCAGCTTGTCCGGCGTCTTCGCCCACGCCCACTCACCGGACGGGTCGCGACCGGGCCAGACCTTCGAGGTGATGACCAGGTCGTCCGGGTACGGGGACAGGGCCGAGTTGATCAGCTCGTTCGCCGAACGGATGGCGGAGAAGTAGAACGAGGCGGTGTCGATGTGGTTCACGCCGAGCTCGACCGCCCGCCGCAGGACCGCGATCGCGCGGTCGCGGGGGCCATCGCCGGTGAGCCGCATCGCGCCGAAGCCCATCCGGTTGACGCTCAGATCACCGAGCGTCCACGTGCCCGCCGCGGCGGCCGGCTGATTCACGAGAGCTTGATCTCGGGAAACGCGCCCTGCTCGTCGTGCAAGATCTTGGCCGAGCCGGGCCAGCCGGCGAACGGACCGGTACCGGTGCCGGGCACGATATGGCCGAACCAGCTCGACGGGGAGCCTTCCTCGGTGAAGCGAGCGATGAGAGTCACGAATGGTAATCCTACGGCGCGGGTCTCAATGATCATGTGCCGCTTCGTCGCCCGGTGCACCCCGGCGACCCGCAGGCCGGCGCTGGCCGCGAGCGCGGTGTAGTCGTCGATGGTGCGTTCGCGGCCACCGGTCAGCACGAGCATGCGCAGGTTCATCTCCGCGAACCCGGCCGGGTCGCTGCCGGTGTCCTGCGATTCGATCATCAGCACCCTGCCGTCGCTGCCCGCCGCTTCCGCGCAGCGGCGCAGGATCGCGCTGGCCGAGGCGTCGTCCCAGTCGTGAATGACGCGGTTGAGCAGGTACGCGTCCGCCCCGGCGGGAAGCGGGTCGAAGAAGCTCTGCCCGGCGACCTCGCACCGGTCGCTCAGGCCGAGCCCGGCCAGGTACTGCCGGGCGCGGTCCGCGGTTTCCGGCAGGTCGATGAGCGTCCCGCGCAGCCGCGGGTGGTGCCGCAGGATCTCGGCGATCAGCGGCCCGGTGCCGCCGCCGACATCGGCGATGTGCCGCGCCGCGGACCAGTCGAAGCCATCGGCTATCGCGGCGCGGTAGTCGCTGTCCACCGCCATTGTCGCGTCGAAGGACGCGCTGATCGCGGGATTCTCATCCAGGTACTGCCAGAATGGCAGGCCGAAAACCTGCTCCCAGGCCGGCTCACCGGTGCGCACGGTGTGCGCCATGCCGGTGAATGCCAGGTCCATCTGGCCACCGAAACCATCCAGGTCGAGCCACAACGAGGCCGGCTCCCCCGAGCGCAGCAGCGCGGCGACCGCGTTGACGGCGAACTCGCCGGGACGCGGCTCGGTGAACACGCCGTGCTGCACGAGGTGGCGCAGCACGCGGAGCAGGGCTTCCGGGTCCGCCCCGGCGCGTTCGGCCAGGTCACCGGCCGCGGCTCCGTGACCGGCGCCGTCATCTGGCATGAAGTCGGCGAGTCCGAGTGTCACGGCTACCCGCAGCGCCATGGGAGTCACCAGGTCCATCAGCGGCGCCAGCGTTCGCCACGCCGCTATGACCCCCCGATCTTGTTCTGTCATCTCCGTACCCCCTTCTGTATGACTCATACTCCCCGTCAGCACCGCCAGGAGTCTTGTACAAATCAGAACGCAGGGTGCTGTGGGGCTTATGGAGGGGATAACCCGGCACGTTTGTGTGCGGCCCCGTGCTTGAGCCCGGTGAGCAGGTTCTGGTGCCAGGTCATGATCAGGTAGTGGTCATACCGGAACTCGTGCGCGGGCGGGCCGAAGGCTTTGAGTAGTTCCTTCCGGCTGACCGGGTAGGCGTCGCCGCGCACGACCCGCACGACGGCGAAGTTCATGTAGTGGCGGGCCGGGGTGTACCAGGTCGTGTTGTACTCGTGCGGCCCGGCCTTGATGCCGGCCCGGGTACTGATCACGGGGCGCAGGCCCACGGTGCCGCCCGCGGCCAGGGTAGTGGTGTTGGCGAGCCCGTAGTCGCTGAGTCCGTAGCTGGTCAGCCCGTCCGTGGCGCGCTGCGCTTGCAGCCAGGTCGCGAGGGTCTGGGTGTCGGCCGGTACCGGGGGCCTGGTGACCGCCCAGGCGAGCGCGGTCAGGTAACCCGCGAGGACAAGGCTGAGCGTCCCGATGGCGAGGATGCTCTTGGCGCCGAGCTTTTGGCCAGTGGTGCGGATGGCGGCGAGGCGCGGGCCGATCATCCGTCCGGCCAGGACGGCGCCCATGGGCAGCAGGCCGGCTATTTCCCGCGTGCCCCAGTACGCGCCGGGGCGGGAACTGGCCAGGAACGCCAGCGAGTTGATGACGATCGCGACGGCGAGCAGTTGCGCGATGACATCGTCGTCGCGGTGGAACTTGCGGACCGCCAGCCAGAATCCGGCTACGGCCAGCGCGAGACCCGCCAGGTGCAGTGCCGCGAACGCCAAGGGCAGCCCGGGGTGAACCTCGAAGCTGGCGCCGAACAGTCCGAGTACGCCTCTGAGCCACAGCCGCGCGTGAGCGGGCAGCTCGCCGGGTGAGATGACGCCGCTGGTCAGCGGCAGCATCCGGTAGCCGCCGAGGTACCTGATCACCCTGACCGCCGCATGGGCCATGACGAACGAGGCGAGCGCCGCCGCGGCAAGGGACAGCTCGAACCAAGCGGCCCGGAGGCCTTGCTGCCAGGCGCGGAGGCCGCACACGACCACCAGCGGGATTACGCCGACGAACGAGACGATCTGGTCCGATATGCCGATCCAGGTGAGCAGCACCCCGATCACGACCGGTACCCACCAGCGGCGCCGGCCGTACCAGGCCCAGTCCAGGATCAGCCAGGTCGCCAGCAGCGGCACCTGGGTGCCGAAGTGGTCGGCCTGGAACAGCAGGAGGAACACGCCGGGGCCGGGCTGGGGAGCGAGCATTATCCCCGCCGCGACCAGCATTCGCAGGGCGCCCTCCCGGCCGCGCGTCCGGCCGCGCGCGAGCAGCGCGGCCCCGGCTACAGCCAGGGTGTACGTGAACGCGGCGGCGACATGGAGGACATCGGCGTTCAGCCCGCGGAACAGCACCACGAGCATGTACTCCGGCAGTTCGGTCAGGTAGAAGGTCACGTCCGGGATCACCCAGCCGCGCAGAAGCAGGTGCCCGTGCAGCATGTCCCACGCCTGCAGCGCGTCCGACGCGCCGTCGGACTCCACTCGCTGCGTTCGTGATACGTGCACGTAGCAGACGAACAGTCCGGCCGACAGCAAAACGCCGCCGACGATCCACCAGACCCGGGCCCAGCGGCGGCGACCCTCGTCCGCCACTGTTCCCGCCGCCTGCGTTTCCGCGACCGTGCTCGGGGACGTCGCTTGCA
>DASXDG010000101.1:0-11466 GCA_036490795.1 Streptosporangiaceae bacterium | reverse complement strand
CGGGCGGGCGCATTAACGTGGAGGACTGTCCCTACGTGGAAGGTTGACCCTCGTATACGGGGGGTTGTCTACCACAAAAGGGTAATCCTCCACGTTGTTCCAGCCCGTCCGGGGCCTCGGGCAGTGCTGGGCTAGCCGGGCTTGGAATCGGCGGCTACCTTGGCCGCCAGGTGTGACGGGAGGGGCTCGTGACGCAGATACGACCGCGCGAACGAGCCTGTCCCGTGGCTGACCGAACGCAGGTCGATGGTGTACCTGGTCAGCTCCAGCTCGGGGACCTCGGCCTTGACCAGGGTGCGGCCGGTGCCGATGGGCTGGGTGCCGAGGACACGGCCGCGCCGGCCGGACAGGTCGGACATCACGGCGCCGACATAGTCGTCGGGGATGAGGATGGAAACCTCGTCGACGGGTTCGAGCAGAACCGGCGTCGCCTTATCCACCGCGTCCCTCAGCGCTGCCCTGCCCGCCTTCTGGAAGGCCATGTCCGAGGAGTCCACCGAGTGGGCCTTGCCGTCGAACAGCGTGACCCGGACACCGGTCATCGGGTAGCCGGCCACCACGCCCTGCTCCATCTGCCAGCGGACGCCCTTCTCCACCGACGGGATGAACTGCCTGGGCACCACGCCGCCGACGATCTTGTCCACGAACTCGAAGCCGGCCGAGTCCTGGAGCGGCTCGATCTCGATGTGGCAGATGCCGAACTCACCGTGCCCGCCGGTCTGCTTGACGTTGCGGCCCAGGCCGCTGGCCTTGCCGGCGATGGTCTCGCGCAGCGGCACGCGCAGCGGAGCGGTCTCCACCGCGACGCCGTTGCGGTTGGCCAGGCGGTCGAGCAGCACGTCGGAGTGGGCCTCGCCCATGCACCACAGCACCAGCTGGTGGGTCTCCGCGTTGTTTTCCAGGCGCAGCGTGGGGTCTTCGATGACCAGCCGGGACAGGCCCTGGGAGAGCTTGTCCTCGTCCGCCTTGGACTTGGCCACGATGGCGACCGGCAGCAGCGGCTCCGGTATCGTCCAGGGCTCCATCAGCAGCGGCTGTTCCTTTTCCGACAGCGTGTCGCCGGTCTCCGCCGTGCCGAGCTTGGCGACAGCGCAGATGTCGCCGGCCGAGCATTGCGCAACGGGTCGCTGCTGCTTGCCCAGCGGCGACGTCAACGCTCCGATCCGCTCGTCGTCGTCGTGGTCCGCGTGCCCGCGCTCGGTGCGGCCGTGGCCGGACACGTGGACGCCGGCATCGGGGCGCAGCGTGCCAGAGAACACCCGGACCAGGCTGATCCGGCCGACGAACGCGTCGGAGGTGGTCTTGACCACTTCGGCGAGCAGCGGGCCATTCGGGTCGCTGGACAGGCCGCTGACCGTTTTGCCGTCGGGTGTGGTCACGGCGGGCAGCGGGTGCTCGGCCGGCGACGGGAATGCCTGGGTCATGATCTCGAGCAGTTCGAGCATGCCGATCCGGCCTGGGGCGGAGGTGGCGAGCACCGGGAAGAAGCTGGCATGAGCGACGGCCTTCTCCAGGTCGTCGATCAGCACCTTGGGGTCGATTTCCTCACCGGACAGGTACCTGTCCATGAGGGTCTCGTCCTCGCTCTCGGTGATGATGCCCTCGATCAGTTCGCCGCGCGGGCCCTCGATCTGGTCCAGTTCGGCGGCGGACGGGTCGCCGTCGGTTCGCGTGCCGTCGGCCGCGTAGGAGAACCGCCGCTGGGACAGCAGGCCGAGCAGGCCGCCACCCCCAGAAAGCGGCACAGTCGGCAGGTACAACGGCGCCACCGACTCACCGAACGCTTCCCGGCAGGCGGCCAGCGTGGCCTCGTAGTCGGCCCGCTGGTGGTCGACCTTGGTGATGACGACGGCCCGTGGCATGCCGACGGCGGCGCACTCATCCCACAGCATCCGGGTCAGGCCGTCGATGCCTTCGGTCGCGGAGACGGCGAACAGGGCGGAGTCGGCGGCGCGCAGGCCGGCCCGCAGGTCGCCGGTGAAGTCGGCGTAGCCGGGGGTGTCGAGCAGGTTAACCTTGACGCCGTTATGGACGATCGGGGCGAGGGTCAGGTTGACCGAGCGCTGTTGCCGGATCTCAACCTCGTCGAAGTCGCTGACCGTGGTGCCCTCTTCAATGCTGCCTGGCCGCTGGATCGTGCTGGTCGCGGCGAGCAGTGCCTCGACCAAGCTCGTTTTCCCTGCACCAGAATGGCCGACCAGCACCACGTTCCGAACCTGGCCGGCCGCCGGTGCCCTGCCGGGCGTTCCCCCTTGCGCTGCTGTCCCTGAGGTAGCCATGCGTTCGCCTCCTCGCGATCGCGGATTGGGTTTGTTGTCGGTGGACCTCCGAATGAGCCCTTGCACTTGATGAGCGCCCCGTGATGAGCGCTGTACCGCTAGCTGTAACCCACCCTTAACCCGCAAGCACCCTGACCACAACCCCCGGTGAAAGAATCTCGATGGTTCCCGTAAGATCGGACGGCCATGCTGAATGTGCTGCGGCCCGCGATAAAGCGCGTGCTCGACCCGGTGGGCCAGACGCTCGCCCGTACCCCGGTGACGGCTAATGCCGTCACCATTACCGGTACGGTCGGCGTCGCCGCCGGCGCGCTGGTGCTGTTCCCGATGGGGGAGATGTTCCCCGGCGCCTTCACCTGCACGATCTTCGTGCTCCTCGACATGCTGGACGGCGTCCTGGCCCGGATCAAGGGCACCAGCGGGAAATGGGGTGCGTTCCTCGACTCGACCCTGGACCGGGTCGCCGACGCGGCCATCTTCAGCGGGCTGGTCTGGTGGTTCATGAGCGGCGGCCACGACCGGGTGCTCGGCGGCGTCTCCTTGTTCTGCCTGGTGTGCGGGGCTCTGGTCTCCTATGCCAAGGCACGGGCCGAGGGGCTCGGGCTGCGCTGTGACGTGGGCCTGATCGAGCGGCCGGAGCGCATGCTCATCTCGCTGATCGCGGTCGGCGTATCCGGGCTCGGCGTGCCGTACATTCTCCCCATAGGCCTGTGGGCGCTGGCGGTGGGCAGCGCGTTTACCTTCGGGCAGCGGGTTCGCGCGGTGTACCAGGCTGCCAGGGACACCGCCGAGCACGTCGAGAGCAGTGCCGCGCAGGCCGCGCCGGACTAGGGGCCGGAGTGGGGCACGACTAGGGGCACGGTTAGGAAAGGTCTCCACACGTGGCGGAGAGTCTGAAGGAGCGGCTGATCGGGGTCGGTTTCCGGCTTGGCTGGAAGGCGATCTGCCGGGTGCCGCAGTCGTGGGCGCGGTGGGCGTTCGTGACCGCCGCCGATATCGCCTGGCGACGGCAGGGCCCGGCGGTGCAGCGGCTGGAGGCCAACCTGCGCCGGGTGATCGGCTACGAAGAGATGGATCCCGACGAGGCGGGCAAAGCACTGCGCGACCTGTCCCGCGAGGCGCTGCGGTCGTACGCCAGGTACTACCTCGAGGCGTTCACGCTGCAGACCATTCCCGCGGAGCGGATCCTCGATGGCATGCACATCGAGGGACCGAACGAGCAAGTCGCGTTCGACTACATGAAGTCGGGCCGCGGCGTCCTGTTCGTGCTGCCGCATATGGGCAACTTCGAGCAGGCGGGGGCGTGGATTGTGCTGCGCGGCGCCGGCACGTTCACCACGATCGCCGAACGGCTCGAGCCGGAGTCGGTCTACCAGGCGTTCGTGAAGTTCCGCGAGGGCCTCGGCATGGAGGTGGTGCCGCTGACCGGCGGCCCGAACGCCTTCGGCGTCGTCGCCCAGCGGCTCCGGGCCGGCGGTCTGGCCTGCATCGTCATGGAACGGGACCTGAAGGACAGCGGCATCGAGGTCGATTTCTTCGGGGAGAAGGCCAAGTTCGCCGCTACCGCGGCGCTGGCGGTGCACACCGGTGCCGTGCTGATGCCGGTCGCCACCTGGTTCGAGGGGGAAGATGACTGGGGCGCGCATATCTTCGACGAGATCCCGGTGCCGCAGACCGGTGACCGGAAGGAGAAGGTGCGGGTGATGACCCAGCGGCTGGCCACCGTCTTCGAGCAGGCGATCAGGGAGCACCCGCAGGACTGGCACATGCTCCAGCGCGTCTTCGTCGCCGACGTGGAGCCGGGGCCGTCATGACAATGGGGCCGTCATGAAGATCGGGATCGTGTGTCCGTACTCCTGGGACGTCCCGGGAGGTGTGCAGTCGCACGTCAGGGACCTGGCCGAGGCGCTGATCGAGATCGGGCATGAGGTGTCGGTGATCTCGCCCGCCGACGACGACACGCCGCTGCCGCCTTATGTCGTGCCGGCCGGGCGGGCGGTGCCGGTGCCCTACAACGGGTCGGTGGCACGGCTGTCGTTCGGTTTCTTGTCGGCCTCCCGGATCAGGCGCTGGATCAGGGAAGGCGAGTTCGACCTGCTGCACGTGCACGAGCCGGCCGCTCCCTCGCTGAGCCTGCTGGCCTGCTGGGTGGCCACGGGACCGATCGTCGCCACCGTGCACACCGCGACGCCGCGATCGCGGACGATGCTGGCCGCCGCCACCGCGCTGCGCACGGCCCTGGAGAAGATCAACGCGAGCATCGCCGTCTCCGAGGCGGCACGGACGACGCTGGTCGAGCACATCGGCGGCGACGCCGTGCTGATCCCGAACGGCGTGGCCACGCGCCGGTTCCAGAAGGCCGACCCGCTGCCCGGATGGCCCGGTGACGGCGGTTCCATCGGCTTCCTCGGCCGGATGGACGAGCCGCGCAAGGGCCTGGCCGTGCTGCTGCGCGCGTTCGAGATCCTCGGCCCGGAACGCCCGGGCCTGCGCCTGCTGGTCGCCGGGCCCGGAGACGCCGACGATGTGCTGCACCGCGTGCCGGCCTCGCTCAGGGACCGTGTCGTCTTGCTCGGCTCCATCGCCGACGACGACAAGGCGGCCGTCCTCCATTCGGTGGACGTGTTCTGCTCGCCCAACACCGGCGGTGAATCGTTCGGCATCGTGACCGCCGAGGCAATGGCGGCGGGCGCGCCCATCGTGGCCAGCGACATCGACGCGTTCCGCGACGTGCTGCGCGGCGGTGCGGCGGGGGAGTTGTTCACCACCGCAGATCCGGCGGCGCTCGCCGCCGCGGCGGCCCGGTTGCTCGACGACCCGGCCCGGCGGGCGGCACTGTCGGCCGCGGCGCTGAACGCCGTGGCCGCCTACGACTGGTCGGTCGTCGCCCGTGAGGTCCTCACCGTCTACGAGACCGTGATCCTCGGTCGCGACAGGGGAACGGTGACCGCGTGACGGTCACCGACGTCATCATCGTCCTCGCGGCGGCGCTGCTCGTCGGCGTCTACGTGTCCTGGCGGGCCGGGCGGATCGACCGGCTGCACGGACGGGTGGACATGGCCAGGGCCGCCCTGGACGCAGCGCTGTTGCGGCGGTCATCGGTGGCGTTCGAGCTGGCCTCCTCGGCGGTACTGGATCCGGCGACCAGCCTGCTGCTGGCCGGGGCGGTGCACGGGGTGCGCAGCGAGGACCGGCCGCGCGACCTGGGCGAATCTGATCTGACCAAAGCCCTGCGGGCGGCGTTCAGCCAGCCAGGCTTCCGGGATTCGCTGTCCGGCAAGAACGGCGCGGACGAACTGCTCGCCGAGGTGGAGGCCGCCGCCCACCAGGTGTTCCTTGCCCGCAAGTTCTACAACGACGCGGTGTCGGCGACGCATGTGTCACGGCGCCGGCCGCTGGTCCGCGTCTTGCGGCTGGCCGGCAAGGCGGGCATGCCCGAATACTTCGACATGGACGACTCTCTGGTCGAGAAGGCGTTATCCAGCGGTCCGCCGGGTAGATCCAGCGGTCCGCCGGGTAGCCGATCACCGGCCGAATGGTGGCCAATTGCTGGCCAGGCCGACCGCACCCGCAGCTTTGGCCTGGCCATACGATGGATTGCGCAGGGCGTTAACCGAGGGTTCAAGAGAGGTCATCGTGTCCACCGAGTCAGTTACCGGTACCGGCAGGGTCAAGCGGGGCATGGCCGACATGCTCAAGGGCGGCGTGATCATGGACGTGGTCACGCCCGATCAGGCCAAGATCGCCGAGGACGCTGGCGCGGTCGCGGTCATGGCGCTGGAGCGGGTACCCGCCGACATCCGGGCCCAGGGCGGGGTGGCCAGGATGAGCGACCCGGACATGATCGACGGCATCATCGCCGCGGTGTCCATCCCGGTGATGGCGAAGTGCCGGATCGGTCATTTTGCCGAAGCGCGGGTGCTCCAGGCGATCGGGGTCGACTACATTGACGAATCCGAGGTTCTGACGCCAGCCGATGAGGCGAACCACGTGGACAAGTGGAAGTTCACTGTCCCGTTTGTCTGCGGCGCGACGAACCTGGGTGAGGCGCTGCGCCGGATCGCCGAGGGCGCCGCGATGATCAGGTCCAAGGGCGAGGCTGGCACCGGCAATGTGGTGGAGGCAACCCGCCACATGCGGTCGATCCGCTCCGGGATCTCGCGTTTGTCCGGCCTGCAGCCGGAGGAGCTGTACACGGCGGCCAAGGAACTGGCCGCGCCCTACGAGCTGGTCGCCGAAGTGGCCGCCGCCGGCCGCCTTCCGGTCGTGCTGTTCACCGCCGGCGGGATCGCCACCCCCGCGGACGCGGCGCTGATGATGCAGCTCGGCGCGGAGGGCGTGTTCGTCGGCTCCGGCATCTTCAAGTCCGGCGACCCGGCCAAGCGGGCCGCCGCGATCGTCAAGGCCACGACCTTCCACGACGACCCGGACGTGGTCGCGAAGGTCTCCCGCGGCCTCGGCGAGGCGATGGTCGGCATCAACCTGGACGAGCTTCCGGCGGAGCAGCACTACGCCGGCCGCGGCTGGTAGCCCTGGGCATGACACCACGGCCGCTCGTCGGGGTGCTCGCCCTGCAGGGCGACGTGCCTGAGCACACGCTGGCAGTCCGGGATAGTGGTGCGGATGCGATCACGGTCCGCCGCCAGGGCGAGCTGAACTCGGTCGACGGCCTGATCATCCCCGGCGGGGAATCGACCACGCTGTGGAAGCTGGCCACCGCCTTCGATCTGTTCGACCCGATCGCCGCGCGGATCAAGGATGGCATGCCCGCGTTCGGGTCGTGTGCCGGAATGATCATGCTGGCTGACCGGCTCGCTGACGGCGTGGAGGGGCAGCGCACATTCGGCGGGATCGATATGACCGTGCGCAGGAACGCGTTCGGCCGTCAGGTCGACTCGTTCGAGAGCGAGCTCACCTTCGAAGGTGAGCAGGTGCACGCCGTGTTCATCAGGGCACCCGCCGTCGAGGAGGTAGGGGATGCGGTCACCGTTCTCGCCAAGACCGTGCCAGCCGAGGATGACCACACGGGTAGGATCGTCGCGGTCCGGCAGGGGACATTGCTCGCCACGGCATTCCATCCGGAGCTGACCCCAGACCGGCGCATTCACAAGCTTTTCGTTGACATCGTGAGAGGAAACCGATGAGCGGCCACTCCAAGTGGGCGACCACCAAGCACAAGAAGGCGGTGGTCGACGCCAAGCGCGGCAAGCTGTTCGCCAAGCTGATCAAGAACGTTGAGGTGGCTGCCCGGACCGGTGGCGGCGACCCGAACGGCAACCCGACGCTTTACGACGCCATCCAGAAGGCCAAGAAGAGTTCGGTACCGAACGAGAACATCGACCGCGCGGTCAAGCGCGGCAGCGGCCAGGAGGCCGGCGGGGCCCAGTACGAGAACATCACCTACGAGGGCTACGGTCCCGGTGGCGTGGCGGTCCTGGTCCAGTGCCTGACCGACAACAGGAACCGGGCGGCGTCCGACGTGCGGGTCGCGTTCACCCGCAACGGCGGTTCCATGGCGGACCCCGGTTCGGTGAGCTACATGTTCCACCGTAAAGGCGTGGTCATCGTCGAGAAGAATGGTATCTCCGAGGACGACGTGCTGACCGCGGTCCTCGATGCGGGCGCTGACGTCGAAGAGGTCAACGACCTGGGCGAGTCGTTCGAAGTCATCGCGGAGCCGTCGGACCTGGTTACCACCCGCAGGGCCCTCCAGGACGCCAAGATCGACTACGACTCGGCGGACGTCGCGTTCCTGCCCAGCGTCGAGGTCGACCTGGACGAGGACCAGGCGCGTAAGGTATTCCGCCTGATCGAGGCGCTCGAGGATTCCGACGACGTCCAGGACGTCTACGCCAACTACTCGGTTTCCGACGAGATCATGGAGAAACTTGGCTGACATCGTCGTCCGCGCGCTGACCGCGGATGATAGCCGAGCCGATCACCTCGACCTGAGCATCCGTGCCTTCGGCCCGCACGACGAGGCGATCCTGCGTACGCTGGCCGATCCGGTCATAGCGGACGGCCGTGGTCTGGCCGCGTTCGACGGTGACCGCATGGTCGGCACGGCGCTGTTCCACGACCACCGCCAGTGGTGGCTCGGCAAGCCGGTGCCCATGGCCGGCGTGTCCGGTGTCACCGTGGCGCCTGAATACCGGGGCAGGGGAGTGGGCCGCGGCCTGATGACGGCGCTCATCGACCTGATGGCCGCGCGCGGCTATCCGCTGTCGGCGCTGTACCCCGCGACTATGCACATCTACCGGCGGCTCGGCTGGGAGCTGGCCGGTGCCAGGTACGAGGCCAAGCTCCCCGCGCGGAGCCTGCTCGGCCTGCCACGGCCGGCCGCCATGCCGCAAGTCCGCCGCCCCGTGCCCGGTGATGCCGCCGCGGTCATCGCGGTCATCGGCGCGGCGCACGAGCAGGCCGGTGACTGCGGGCCGATTACCTGGGAAGAGCGCAGCATGCGCCGCTGGCTGACGCCTCCAGGGGAGTACGCGGACAGTCACAGGTACGCGTTCCTCGCGCCTGACGGCTTCGCCGCGTACCGCTGGCGGGGCAACAACCAGATCTTCGTGGACCGCGTCCTGTCTACCTCGCCGGAGACGGTGCTCGCGCTGTGGTCGGTCATCGCGTCCCATTCCTCGGTCGCGGACACGGTCATCGCGCAGGTCTCGCCGCATGACCCGCTCTGGTGGCTGCTGCGTGAACAGGACGCCGAGGTGTCCCAGCGCGACCCCTGGATGCTCCGCCTGCTGGACGCGCCCGCCGCCATCGCCGCTCGTGGCTTCCGCACCGTCGGCATCGACGTCCCGCTGCGCATCACCGACGATCAGCTCCCGCACAACGGCGGTCTGTGGAACCTGACCGTCCGTTCCTCCGGCGAAGGGCGTCTGGTCAGAACAGGCACTGGTGCTTCCGCGCAGCCACCTCTTGTCCTGGGAGCCGGAGGTCTCGCCGCGCTCTACGCGGGCACCCCCCTCTCGACCCTCCGCCGGGCCGGCCTGGCGACTGACGGGACTCCCGAGTCCGACGCCGCGCTTGACAGCGCGTTCGCGGCCGCGCCGTATCTGCTCGACGGCTTCTGATGGTGCTGGTCCGCCCGCTGGCCTCCGGGGACAGCCGGGACGAATACCTGGACCTGCGGTTCCGGGCGTTCGGGCCGGCCGACAGCGAACGCGTCTGGGCGGACGCGGAGGCAGCGATCGCCAACGGCAGTTGCCTGGCCGCGTTCGACGACGGGCGCCTGATCGGCGCCGCGATGTACCACGACATGCGTCAATGGTGGCTGGGCGAGGCAGTCCCGCTGGCTGGAGTGGCCGGGGTCAAGGTCGCGCCCGAGTACCGCAGCAAGGGTGTGGGCCGTGCCCTGATGGCAAGCCTGATCCAGCTGATGGCAGACCGCGGCTATCTTCTCTCGGCCCTTTATCCCGCCACGTCACCGTTCTACCGATCGCTCGGCTGGGAGCTGGCGGGTGCCGTGTATGAGGCGACGGTCCCGGCCAGGTCGCTTATCGAGCGTCCCCGCTCCGTTAAAAGCCCGGCGCTGCGCCGTGCCGGTCCCGCGGACGCCGCCGAGGTGATCGCCGTGCTCGGGCGCGCCCACGAACTGGCCCGTGACTGCGGCCCGGTCACGTTCGACGAGCAGACCGTGCGGCGCTGGCTGACCGCGGGCCGGTGGGCCGGGCAGCAGCGCTATGCCTACCTCGCCGACGACGGATTCCTCGCCTACGCCTGGAGCGGCGGCCGCCACGAGATATCCGTCGACAAGCTCGTCGCCGTCTCGGCGGAGACCACCAGCGCGCTGTGGTCCATGGTCGCATCCCACGCCTCGATAGCCCGGACCATCCGAGTGCAGGCCGCCCCGGCCGACCCGCTGTGGTGGCTGCTCCGCGAGCAAGACGCGGAGCCGGCCGGCGGATACGGGTGGATGCTCCGCGTGCTGGACGCGCGCGCCGCGATCGCCGCCCGCGGCTTCCCGGCCGTGGACATCGAGATCCCGATGCGGATCGACGACGATCAGGTCGCCGCGAATACCGGCTCGTGGATGCTGACCGTGCGTTCTGGTGGTGGGTCGCTCGAGCCGGCCGCCGGTAAGGCGGACAAGCCGGTGCATTTCAGTGTTCGCGGCCTCGCCGCGCTATACGCCGGCACTCCGATGGCGGCCCTGCGCATCGCTGGCCTGGCCAGTGGCGGAACTCCCGAGTCTGACATCGCGCTGGACTCCGCTTTCGCCACGACCGCTTTCATGCTCGACACGTTCTAGCCAGGGTTCCGGCTGGCTAGCTGGGCTTCCGGTCGGCTAGCCGGGTTATGGTTAGCGCCGCGGTCAGGTGATGACCTTGCGGTATGTCTGACGGGATCCGCCTTCGGGCCCTGGCGGTGCCGCCTCGGCCGGGATGAAACCGAGCCGCTCATAGAAGACGCGTGCACCGCTGGCCGACGCGCCAGGGTGATCGGCCCCGAACGTTACAACTTCCACGACACCGGGACCGGTAACGAACCTGTGCATCGCTTCGGCCAGCAAGCCGCGGCCGATGCCAGCCCCGCGCACGCGCTCGTCGACGACGAGCCAGCGGACGTGATAGCACGGCGGTTTGGCGGTGAAGAGCAGGCCGCCCAGCACGCCGTCGGCCGCGTGCGCGGGCGCGTGCGCGTCTGCGTCTGCGGTTGCGGCGAGGCTTTCGTCCGCGGTTGCGACGAGGGCTGTGCCCCGTCCGATGTGCCTGGCGAGCGCGGCGTGAAAGCCCGGTTCACGGGACATGGGACCGAACCAGTGCTCGACCTGCCCCGCAAGCGCCACGAGCCCGGATACGTCATCCTCGCTGGCCGTCCTGATGATCACCCGAGCATCGTCCCAGTATCCAGGTCAGGTGGGGTAGCTGGTGGGTTTGCTCGGGTAGGTGCGGCCGGAGGGCATGGTCCAGGTGAAGTGGCCGGGTTGTCCGTTGCCTTCTACGTTCCAGCCGGGTGCTTGCTTGTTGCGGTGGTGGTGGCGGCAGCAGGGGTGTCCGTTGCACGCGCAGGTGGGGCCTTGGGGCCAGGGGGTGGCGTGTTCGTAGTCGGTCTGGTGCTGGGGTGTGCGGCAGGTGGTGAGGGTGCAGTCCTGGTTCAGGACGGCGGTCAGGTGGCTGAGTCGTTTGCCGGGGTCGTGTGCGGGTGTCTGGTGGCGGTGGTCGCAGGGGCCGGTGAG
>DASXDG010000100.1:0-2845 GCA_036490795.1 Streptosporangiaceae bacterium | reverse complement strand
CGGCCGGATCGACCTCGTGCACTGCAACAACTCGCGGGACGAGTTCGACTCCGGCCGGGACCGGCACGCGGGCCTCGAGTCGGGGACGATCAACCCGGCGCAGATCGTGGACGTGATCCGCGCCGCGGGCGCACCGGCCGTATGCGAGACGCCGGATCCGGCAGTAGATATTGCCTGGCTGCGCCGCCAGCTCGGGTAGCGCAGCCACACACGCCGACTAGCTCAGCCAGAGACGTCGGCTAGCTCGACCAGCCGAACCCGCGCTAGGCCAGCCGAGCGGCCCTGCGCTAGCCACCGCCCGGACGACGGCCCGGCGCTACCCGCCGCCCGGGCGACGGGCCGCCGTTGTCGTCGGCTCCTCCGCCAGCAGCACCGCGCCCGCCGCCTCCGTTCCCTGGACCGGCGGCGTTGACACCGTCGGTGACGGTGACGGGTCGGGGGTCGGGTTCGGGTTCGGGTTCACCGGGTTCGTGCCGCCGACGCAAATACCGAAGATGCGGTGTTGTCCCGGCGGGCACTGGTTCTGGTTCGGGTTCGGATTCTGCTTCTTGGGCTTCTTGGGCTGCGGCGGGACCTGGTTCCACTTGGTGAAGCCCATATAGTCCGGCGTCGCGAAATTGGCGATCGGGAGCGTGGCGAACTCGTTGTTCATGTAGGTACGCCAGATCGCCGTCGGCCAGGCACCGCCGTACCCGCCCGTCTGGTTGCCGACCAACTGGGGCAGGATGTTCAGCGTCTGGCCGTTTGGGAGCTCGTTCTGTTGGTTCGTGAACATCCCGACCGCAAGGGAGTACTGGGGGATCGCGCCGATGAAGAACGCCGACTGAGCAAAGTCGGTGGTGCCGGTCTTGCCGATGGTCGGGCGGTTCGGGTTGAGCTGACCCTGAGCGGCCGCGGTCCCGTTGATCGTGTCGAACGAGAGCGCGTAGTTAACGTCGGCGGCCTGCGCCGCGGTCAGCACTTGGCGGTACGTGATCTTCAGCGGGACGTTGTTGCCGTTCTGCGTGAGCTGCTTGATCACGTGCGGGGTGGCATATCTGCCGCCGGCGGCCAGGGTGGCGAACGTGGTCGCCTGCTCCTCGACCGTCAGCGAGGCGGTGCCCAGCGCCATGCCGACCTGGCCGATCTTGCCCGCCAGCCCGGAACCGCCCTGTTTGGTTGACGCGACGTTGACGCCGAAGGCCTTGGCCATCGCGATCGTCTGCGCGGTGCCCGCCCGGTGGATGAGGTCCTCGAACGCCGGGTCGGACGACTGCGCCGCCGCGGTGACCACGCTGATCGGGCCCATGTTCTCGCCGGTGATGTTGACCGGGAACCAACCGGCCGGGCAGTTCGTGGTCTTGGTCGAGAACGTCATGGGCTGGCTGTCGGGCGGAACGCACATTGGCTCGATCGCGTTCAGGATGCTGTCCTGCACGTCCATGCCTTCTTTGACCGCCGTGGCGAGGACGTACGGCTTGAACGAGGAGCCGACCAGGTTTCTGCTCTCGGTAGCCATGTTGTACTGGCAGTCGACCTTGGCGCAGTTAGCCGCGGTGTAGCTCGCCCCGCCGTACATGGCGAGGATGTTGCCGGTGCCCGGCTGCTCGAGCAGCGCGCCGACGTGAGCGTAGTTCGGCAGCCGCTGGCCGTCCGCCTTCATCTGGGCCAGGTTCTGGTTGACGGCCTGGTACAGGCCCCTCATGTCCTTCAGGTTGAAGGTCGTGACAATCTTCATGCCGCCGGTGTCGATCTGCGTGACGCTGTACCCGTAGGTGCTATGCAGCTCGTTCTCCACGGCCTGCATGATGTAGCCGCGGAAGCCCGTGTAGCTGGCTGCCAGCCCTTGTCCCTCGTTCACGACCGGGAACTTCTGCGCGTTGGCCTCGGCCTGGGTGATCGCGCCGTCTCTGACCATGTTCGTGAGCACGTACTGCCAGCGGGATACCAGCGCGTTGTAGGCGTCCCCGGCCTTCGGGTCCGGGCTGAAGAACCCGGGCTGGTTGACCATGGCAGCGAGCATCGCGGACTGCGAGATCGTCAGTTTACTGGCGGGCTCGTCGAAGTAGATCTGCGCGGCCGCCCCGATGCCGTAGGCGTTGTTGCCGAACGGGACCGTGTTCAGGTACTGGGTCAGGATCCAGTCCTTGGATTCCTCGTGCGAGAGCTTGATCGAGATGAAGATCTCTTTCAGCTTGGTGCTGACCGTCCTCGAGGTCCCGACCGTCGCGTAGTAGTTCTTAACGAACTCCTCGGTCAGCGTCGATCCGCCCTGCAGGTTCCCGCCGCCCTTGAGGTCCTCGTAGGCGGAACGGACGATGCCGCTGATCGAGATGCCGCCCTCAGTGTAGAAGTGCCGGTCCTCGGCGGCGATCATCGCGTTCTTCATCACGGCCGGGATCTGGCTCGAGGTCAGCATCTGCCGGTCGATGCCGTTCCTGGTGAACGTGCCCACCTGGGTCTTGCCGTTGCTGTAGTACACGGTCGAGGACTGCTGCACCGCGGCAAAGGACACGTCGGTGGGGATCTGGGTCTTTCCGTAGAGGTATACGACCGCCGCCACGATCAGCAGCATGAAGAACGCGAAGGTCCCGGCGAACGTCGCCAGCGCCTTGCGCCAGGTCCAGTGGCGCCACCAGCTGCCCTTGCGGCGCGTGCCGGAGCCACCTCCCTTGCCTCCGCCCGACCCGCCGCCGTCGGCGTACCCACGGGCACGGCGGGGCCTGCTGGTCCGGGAGTCAAGGAGGTCGGTCGCGCCGCGCTCCCGCAGCGCCGTGGCACCGCGCCGGCCGCCCGGAGCCGCGTAGCCGCCGACTTCCTCGCCGCCGAATCCGTTGCCGACGCCGTAGCCGTGCGCGCCGCCGTA
>DASXDG010000099.1:0-2848 GCA_036490795.1 Streptosporangiaceae bacterium | reverse complement strand
CGGCCGGATCGACCTCGTGCACTGCAACAACTCGCGGGACGAGTTCGACTCCGGCCGGGACCGGCACGCGGGCCTCGAGTCGGGGACGATCAACCCGGCGCAGATCGTGGACGTGATCCGCGCCGCGGGCGCACCGGCCGTCTGCGAGACGCCGGATCCGGCAGTAGACATCGCCTGGCTGCGCCGCCAGCTCGGGTAGCGCAGCCACGCACGCCGACTAGCTCAGCCAGAGACGTCGGCTAGCTCGACCAGCCGAACCCGCGCTAGGCCAGCCGAGCGGCCCTGCGCTAGCCACCGCCCGGACGACGGCCCGGCGCTACCCGCCGCCCGGGCGACGGGCCGCCGTTGTTGTCGGCTCCTCCGCCAGCGGCACCGCGCCCGCCGCCTCCGTTCCCTGGACCGGCGGCGTTGACACGGTCGGTGTCGGTGTCGGGTTGACGGGGTTGGTCGGGTTCGGGTTGGGGTTCACCGGGTTCCCGCCGCCGACGCAGATCCCGAAGACGCGGTGCTGTCCGTTCGGGCACTGGTTCTGGTTCGGATTCGGGTTCGGCTTCTTGTGCTTCTTGGGCTGCGGCGGGACCTGGTTCCACTTGGTGAAGCCCACCGTGTTCAGCGGCGCGAAATTCTGGATCGGGAGCGTGGCGAACTCATTGTTCATGTAGGTGCGCCAGATCGCCGTCGGCCAGGCGCCGCCGTAGCCGCCGGTCTGGTTGCCGACGAGCTGGGGAAGGATGTTCAGCGATTGCCCGCCCTGCAGCTCGTTTTGCTGGTTCGTGAACATCCCGACCGCGAGCGAGTACTGCGGGATCGCACCGATGAAGAAAGCTGACTGCGCCACGTCGGTAGTGCCGGTCTTGCCGATGGTCGGGCGCGTCGGGGTGAGCTGGCCCTGAGCCGCCGCGGTCCCGTTGACCGTATCGAACGAGAGCGCGTAGTCAACATCGGCCGCCTGCACCGGCGTCAGCACCTGACGGTATGTGATCTTCAGCGGGACGTTGTTGCCGTTCTGTGTGATCTGCTTGATCACGTGCGGGGTGGCGTATTTGCCGCCGGCCGCCAGGGTGGCAAACGTGGTGGCCTGCTCCTCGACGGTGAGCGACGCGGTGCCCAGCGCCACGCCGGCCTCGTTCACCTTCAGCTGAAGCCCGGAGCCGCCCTTGTCGACCGGCGCGACGTTCACGCCGAACGCCTTGGCCATGTTGACCGTCTGCTGACCCCCCGCCCGGTGCCACAGGTCCTCGAACGCCGGGTCGGAGGACTGTGCCGCGGCGGTGACCACGCTGATCGGGCCCATGTTCTCGCCCTGGATGTTGACGGGCCACCATTCCGCCGGGCAGTTCGTGGTCTCGCTCGAGAACGTCATGGGCTGGCTGTCGGGCGGCACGCACATCGGCTCGATCGCGTTCAGGATGCTCGTCTGCACGTTCATGCCCTCTTTGACGGCCGCCGCCAGTACGTACGGCTTGAACGAGGAGCCGACCAGGTTCCTGCTCTCGGTGGCCATGTTGTACTGGCAGTCGACCTTGGCGCAGTTGGCCGCGCTGTAGCTCGCCCCGCCGTACATGGCCAGGATGTCGCCGGTGCCCGGCTGCTCGAGCAAAGCGCCAACGTGAGCGTAGTTTGGCAGCTTCTGGCCGTCCGCCTTCATCTGGGCCAGGTTCTGATTGATGGCCTGGTACAGGCCCCTCATGTCCTTCAGGTTGAAGGTCGTTACGACCTTCAGGCCGCCCGTGTCGATCTGCGGGTAGCTGTACCCGTAGGTGTTATGCAGCTCGCTCTGCACCGCCTGCATGATGTAGCCACGAAAGCCCGTCCAGCTGCTCGCCAGCCCTTGTCCCTCGTTCACCGTGGGGAACTTCTGCGCGTTGGCCTCGGCCTGGGTGATCGCGCCGTCCCTGACCATGTTGGTGAGCACGTACTGCCAGCGGGATACCAGCGCGTTGTAGGCCTCCCCGGCCTTCGGATCCGGGCTGAAGAACCCGGGCTCGTTGACCATGGCAGCGAGCATCGCGGACTGCGAGATCGTCAGCTTCGAGGCGGGCTCGTCGAAGTAAATCTGCGCGGCCGCCCCGATGCCGTAAGCGTTGTTGCCGAACGGGACGGTGTTCAGGTACTGGGTCAGGATCCAGTCCTTGGACTCCTCATGCGAGAGCTTGATCGAGATGAAGATCTCTTTCAGCTTGGTGCTGACCGTCCGCGAGGTGCCGACCGTCGTGTAGTAGTTCTTGACGAACTCCTCGGTCAGCGTCGATCCGCCCTGCAGGTTCCCGCCGCCCTTGAGGTCCTCGTAGGCGGAGCGGACGATGCCGCTGATCGAGATGCCGCCCTCGGTGTAGAAGTGCCGGTCCTCGGCAGCGATCATCGCGTTCTTCATCACGGCCGGGATCTGGCCCGAGGTCAGCATCTGCCGGTCGATGCCGTTCGCGGTGAACGTGCCCAGCTGGGTCTTGCCGTTGCTGTAGTACACGGTCGAGGACTGCTGCACCGCGGCAAAGGACACGTCGGTAGGAATCTGAGTATTCGAGTAGAGGTAGACGACCGCCGCCACGATCAGCAGCATGAAGAACGCGAAGGTCCCGGCGAAAACCGCCAGGGCCTTGCGCCAGGTCCAGTGGCGCCACCAGCTGCCCTTACGGCGGGTGCCGGGACCACCGCCCCTGCCTCCGCCTGCCCCGCCGTCGGCGTACCCACGGGCACGGCGTGGGCCGCTGGTCCGGGAGTCAAGGAGGTCGGTCGCGCCGCGCTCCCGCAGCGCCGTGGCACCGCGCCGGCCGCCCGGAGCCGCGTAGCCGCCGACTTCCTCGCCGCCGAATCCGTTGCCGACGCCGTAGCCGTGCGCGCCGCCGTA
>DASXDG010000098.1:0-2004 GCA_036490795.1 Streptosporangiaceae bacterium | reverse complement strand
CCGACCTCGTGTCCCCGCCCGTCACCGTGCTGAGCTACGACGCCATGGCGATCGGCCGGACGGCGGGCGAGCTGCTGGTCCGGCGGCTGGCGGGCGAGCAGGCGCCGCCCCGCACGGTGCTGGTGCCGGTGGAGCTGATCGTCCGCGGTTCGGCGGAGTTCCCGCCGCCGGACCGGTGAGCGCGGCCTAGGCCCCGAGGACCATGCCGAACAGCAGCGCGAGGATCGCGACGCCGATCACGATCGCGACCAGGATGCCGATCTTGGACCCGGGTGCTTTCATCTGCCAGGGCGGGGGGAGGTCGTCATCCCGCCGGGTGGCGAAGGCCTGAAACCGCGCCGTTTCCGCACCTATGTCACTGTCTGTCTCTGGCATGCGGACATTTTAGCCCGTTATGACCGCCCGGGCGGGGCGAATGCGTCGGCTCGCTCAACAAGTCTCGACAGTACGATTACGCTTCGTGTCCGCTGTACGAACGGCTCGGCCGCGATCCGCTCCACCACCTGCTCGAAATGTCTGATGTCGGCCGCCCTGATGTGCACCAGGGCGTCCGCCTCGCCGGTGATCGTGCAGGCGTCCGCTACCTCCGGGTGCCGTCTGACCGCCGCCGCGATCGCCTCCGGCGAGGTGGACGAGCCGCAGAACAGCTCGACGTACGCCTCGGTCGTCCAGCCGAGCGCGGCCGGATCGACCCGCGCGGTGAACCCGGTGATCGCGCCGGACGCCCGGAGCCGGTCCACCCGCCGCTTGACGGCGGGCGCGGACAGCCCGACCTCGGCCCCGATCACGGCGTAGCTAGCGCGGGCGTCCTTGATCAGCGCAGTAATAATCCGCGCGTCGATCTCATCCAGGCTCATCGCCACCATCATGGCACCCCCGCCCCAGCCTTGTTGCCGCGCCAGCGGCAACACCGGGGGGGTACGGGGGGTCGTCCCCCCGGAAGACAGCGCTTATTTCCGGCTACATGTTCAGGCAACGCCCCAGCCTTGTTGCCGCCCCAGCGGCAACATCGGGGGGTACGGGGGGTCGTCCCCCCGGAAGACAGCGCTTTTTTCCGGGCCCGATAAGATGGCGCTTCTTGCCATCGGGCCCGGAAAAAAGCATGCGGCTCGGTGTCCCGCTTTCACCGAGCCGCATAGATATGACGCCACGCTCGCGCGGCTGGTTTACCAAGCCGGAGAAAAAATCGGCCTAATCTCCTACGTGTCCGCACGAGGAGGGTTCTTACGGGCATCGCCGCTGGCCGGAGCGTTGGAGTCGGCGGCCAGGGTGCCCAGGCTGTAGCGCAGGCGGCAGAGGACGACGTTCCTGGTGCCGCGGCGGATCGCGCGGTCGAGGATGATGCCGCGCTGGTTGTGCAGCAGCGCCTGCCAGGGGCGCATCGGCTCCACCTCGGGGATCAGCACGACCAGCCGGTGGTACCGGTCCTCCGCCTCGACCGCCTGCAGGTACGAAACGATCGGCTTGGCCAGCGAACGGTGCGATGACCGGAGCGTGAGCAGCTGGACCTCGGGCCGCCACTCCTGCCACTGCTGGCGGAAGGACACGTCACGGTCCGAGTCGTCATCGGAGTCGGTGTACACCACCGTCACCGCGATCACGTCGTCGCCGAGCGACATCGCGACCGAGACTCCCTCGGCGGTGAGCCTGGACATGCCCGACACCGGCACGATCACCAGCGACGCCTGCTTCACCGGCGGCGGCGGCACCTGCCCGATCGCCAGCGCGACGCCGAGCCGGGCGTAGGCCCGTTGCACGGCCATGAACATCAGCACCAGCAGCGGGATGACGATCGCGACCAGCCACGCACCGGCCAGGAACTTGCTCACCAGCTCGATGATCGTGGCGGCGAACGTGAGCACCGCCCCGACGCCGTTAATGCAGGCCTTGTAGATCCAGGACCGGCCGATGGCGTCGCGCTGCAGATGCCAGTGCCTGACCATGCCGACCTGGGACAGGGTGAAGCCGATGAAGACCCCGACCGCGAACAGCGGCACCAGCTCC
>DASXDG010000097.1:0-25380 GCA_036490795.1 Streptosporangiaceae bacterium | reverse complement strand
CCGCCCAGCTGCTGCTCGAGCGGATCGGCGGCGCCGAAGGGCCGGTGAAGGTCCTGTACCTGGCGCCCGAGCTCATCGTCCGCGGCTCGACCACGGCGCCAGCGCTCTTACCCGCGCCAGCTGCAAACGATTGTTGACCCGGGGGGAGCTGGCGACATGGCGGAATCCGATGACGTGAGTCGCATTCGGGCCGGCCGGGCCTCGGTCGGATGGCTGGGTACCGGTCGGATGGCTGGGTACCGGTCGGATGGGCGCGGGTGGCGGCGTTGCGCTGGGTGCTGGGTGCTGGTGCGTTCTGCGGGGTGGCGGGTGATCAGCGCGGTAACTATGTCCGGCACGGTGGAAAAGGTTGCTCTGAGCAGCCTTAATCGCCGCGTTGGACATAGTTGCCGCGTTAACGGCCGCGTTAACGGCCGCGTGGCGGGGCTGGTGGGGCAGGTGCGGTGGGAGGGGCACTCGCTGTTCATCCAGGCCGCCAGGCCTTTAGGCAGCGGCCTTCTTGCGGGCCAGGGTCAGGCCGTCCCCGATCGGGATGATCACCAGGTCGACCCGCTCGTCGGCGGCGGCGTGGTCGTTGAAGTCGCGGATCGCGATCACGATCGGGTTGTCGTTGCCGGCGTCGATGACCCGGCCGTGCGAGAACGTGTTGTCCACCATGATCAGCCCGCCCGGCTTGACCCGCGGCACGATCTCGCGCCAGTAGCCCAGGTAGCCGCCCTTGTCCGCGTCGATGAACGCGATGTCGAACTGCTCATCCCTGGGCAGCGCGCGGAGGGTGTCGATGCCGGAGCCGAGGCGCAGCTCGATCTTGTCCGCCAGGTCGGCCTTCTCCCAGTACTTCTGGGCCAGCGAGGTCCACTCCTCGTTGATGTCGCAGCAGATCAGGTGCCCGTCCTCGGTGAGCCCCCGAGCGATGCAGATCGAGGAATACCCGGTGAACGTGCCGACCTCGAGCGCCGTCGTGGCCGCGCAGAGCTGGACCAGCATGGTCATGAACGTGCCCTGCTCGGGGGGAATCTGCAGGCCGGACTCGTTCGGATACAGGTAAGCGGTCTCATTGGCCAGGTCACGCAGGATGGCGTCCGGCGGAGTGCTGTGCGCGGTGAGGTACGCGTTGAGATGAAGGCTGATCTGCTCGGTACGCCGGCTCATGGCACAACGCTACCGGTAGGGACGCTGTGTCCGCGAGCGTCCGGTCACAGATATCTATCTTTCCAGTCGGATTAGTGGGCTGAATTGGCCGGGAAATTCAGTCGATGCGGGCCGGGCGGTACCGGTTCGCCGCGGCGAACGCACTGGCGAACCGCTCGGCGTCGGCCGGCTCCAGGGAGGCGAAGCAAACCCGCACTCCGGGAGGCGACGCGATGCGGAACCGCCAGCCCGGTGCGACCGCCCAGCCCGCCTCGGCCAGCGCCGCCGCCACCCCGCCCTCGTCGGTCACCGGGATCCAGCAGGTGAACCCGGACCTGCCGCCGATCACCGCGATGTCATGGGCGGCCAGTGCGGTCCGGAGCGCGTCGCGGCGTTCGGTGTAGACGCGGGCGGCGCGGTGCAGCCAGGCCGGAGCTGACCACAGGTCCGCCACCGTCTCCTGCAACTGGTAGCTGACCCAGCCGGTGCCGAGCGCCTGACGGCCGTTCACCCTGGCCACCGTGCCCTCGTCCCCGGCCAGCACGGCCAGCCGGAGATCGGGTCCCAGCGACTTGGACACCGAGCGGACGCTCACCCACCGGCGCAGCCCGTGCGTCACCGTGTGCGCATCGGCGCCGGCTAGCGGGCCGGCGTGGTCATCCTCGATCACGACGGCCGAGGGGTGCTGCCGTAGCACGCCGGCCAGGCCGGCGGCGCGGCCGGCGTCCCAGGCCGCGCCGGTGGCGGGCTGGGCGCGCGGCGTGAAGATCGCCGCGTCCGCTCCGGCGTCGAGTGCCGCCGCCAGGCTGCCGGGGAGGGCGCCGTACTCATCGACAGGAACCGGGACCGCGACCAGCCCCATGGCCGCGATCAGGTCGCGGGTCACCACGTGCCCGGGATCCTCCACGACCACCCGGTCGCCGGGGCTGAGCCAGGTGCCGAGCACCCGCTCGATGGCGTCGAGCGCGCCGCCGGTGACCGCCAGGTGCGCGGCGTCGATGCCGTCGGCGGTGAACTGGTCCGTGGCCAGGCGGCGCAGCCGGGGCGCGACCTGCGCCTCCGCGTACAGTCGCGTGGACCGCGGCCGGGGCGGGAGCGCGGGCAGCAGTGCGGGATCGGGCGCTCCGGTGAGCAGGTCACGCGTCCCCTCGGGCGGCTTGGGGTAGCCGCGGATGGTGACGGGGGGAGCGGGACGCACCCGGGTACCGCCCCGGCCCGCGCCGGTGGTAATACCGCGCTGGCGCAGCTCACGGTAGGCGGCGGCGACCGTGGTCGGGCTGACCCCCAGTTCCTGGGCGAGTGAGCGCACCGGCGGCAGCTGGTCGCCAGGTGCGAGGCCGCCCGATCGCACCGCGTCCTCGACGCTTGCCGAAATCTCCTTGGCGTTATGACCTGTGAGGCGATATCGTACCAGTATGTTCACAGTTTGTACTGTAACATTCTTTGCCCGGGATGTGGGCAGGGAGATCTGGACCGGGGAATGGGTGAGGGAAGTTGAGCTTTTCCGCTGAATCGATGCTCGTCCACGCCGGCGGTTCCGGCCTGCCGGGGGAGCCGGTCGCGCCGCCGCTGGCGCTGTCCAGCATCTTCGTCTCCCAGGGGGAACCGGGCCTGGCGTACGGCAGGGAGGGCAACCCGACCTGGGAGGCGCTGGAGCAGGCGCTCGGCGTGATGGAGCGGGCCGAGGCGGTGGTGTTCGGCTCCGGGCAGGCGGCCTCGATGGCGCTGATGCTGGCCCTGGCCAAGGGGCGGTCCCGTCTCGTGCTGCCGGCCGACGGGTATTTCGGGGCACGCGTGCTGGCGGACCGGCTGCGGCCGCACGGTGCCGAACCCGTCCCCGTCGACCAGCAGGACCTGGCCGCCGTCAAGCAGGCATTGTCCGGCGGCCCTGCCGTGCTGTGGGCGGAGACGCCGACGAACCCGCTGCTGAAGGTCGCCGACCTGAACGGGCTCGGCGAGCTGGCCAGCGCGGCGGGGGCGCCGATGGTCGTGGACAACACCGTCGCCACCGCGCTACTGCAGCGGCCGCTTGACTGGGGCGCGGCCGCCTCGCTGTACTCGCTGACCAAGGCGACCTCCGGCCACTCCGACGTGATCCTCGGCGCGGTGGTGAGCCGGGACACCGGACTGCTCGCCGAAGTCAGGAACTGGCGGGCCAGCGGCGGCGGCATCGCCGGGCCGGTCGAGGCGTGGCTCGGACTGCGCGGCCTGAAGACGCTGCCGCTGCGGATCGAGCGGCAGTCGCGGAACGCGCAGGCGGTGGCCGAGCACCTGGCCGCCCACCCGAAGGTCAGCGCGGTGCACTATCCCGGCCTGCTCACCGGTGCGGCGCGCGCCGTGGCCGACGCGCAGATGCCGGCCGGTTTCGGGCCGCTGCTCTCCTTCGACGTCGGCTCCGCGGCGGCCGCCGACGCGGTGATCGCGGCCGCGACCCTGATCACGCCCGCGACCAGCCTCGGCGGGGTGGAATCGACCTGGGAACGGCGCGCCAGGTGGCCCGCTGAGACCGCTCCCGAAGGCCTGGTCCGGCTGTCCGCCGGCATCGAGACCGCCGCTGACCTGATCGCCGACATCGACGCCGCGCTGGGGGTGCTGTGACATGCGGATGACCGCTGGCAGTTATGAGCTCGACGACGACCCGGCCAGGATCGACGTGGACGCGGCCGTCGCGTTCTTGACCACGTCGGTGTACTGGGCGCGGTGGCGGACCGCCGAGGATATCAAGGCGCAGATCGCCAGCGCCTGGCGGCTCGTCGGCGCCTACGACGCGGCCGGCGCCGGTTCGTCCGGGGCAATGGTGGGGTTCGCGCGGGCGGCCGGCGACGGCAGCTCGGAGTACCTCGCCGACGTGTACGTGCTGCCCAGGCACCGCGGCGCCGGCCTGGGCAAGGCGCTGGTCCGGATGATGATCGAGGAAGGCCCGGGGGCCGGCCACCAGTGGATGCTGCACACCTCCGACGCCCACGGCCTGTACCGCCAGTTCGGCTTCACCGCGCCGGACGGCCGTTACCTGGAACGGCCGGGGGAACGGTCGAAGCAGCGGCTCGCGCCCGATCCGCTGGACACCGGCCCGCTGACCGGTGACCGGGTCAGGCTCGAGCCGCTCGGCTACCGGCACGCGACCGGGCTGGCCGCCGCCTGCGCCGGTACCGGTACCGGTGAGCTGTACCGCTGGACGTTCGTGCCGCGCGACACCGAGGCCGCGAACCGCTACATCGAGACCGCTCTCGCGGCGCGGGACCGGCGGGTGCAGGTGCCCTACGCCGTGGTGCGCCTGGCCGACGAGACGGTAATCGGGTCCACCCGGTTCTGCTATCTCGACTACTGGGCCTGGCCGGATCGCGAGCCGGGCCCGGCCGTGCCCGACGTCGCCGAGATCGGCCACACCTGGCTCGGCCCGGGCGCGATCCGCACCGGGGCCAACCAGGAGATGAAGCGGCTGATGCTCACCCACGCGTTCGGGACCTGGCGGGTCAAGTCCGTCTGCCTGCACACCGACGCGCGGAACGACAGGTCCCGCGCCGCCATGGAGCGGATAGGCGCCCGCTTCGACGCCGTCTTGCCCGCGCACCGGCTCGCCGCCGACCTGACCCCGCGCGATTCGGCCAGGTACAGCATCACCGCCGCCGAGTGGCCCGCGGTGCGGCAGCACCTGGCCGACCTGGACGCGACCTACTCGAACACCGCCTGCTCGAACACCGCCTGCTCGAACACCGCCTGCTCGAAGAACGCATGAGTGTGCCAGTGGAACGGTCAGGCGAATCGGCCGTCCAGATCGGCGTTCTCGTTCCGCTAGCCCAGCCCGGCTGGGTCGAGGCGGGCCGGCACCTGCTCGCCGGACTCGAACTGGCCGCTGCCGACGTCAATGACGGCGGCGGGATCGACGGAAGACCACTTGAGCTGGTGGTCAGGGACACCGCCGCCGACCCGCGGCGGGCCACCGCGGCCGTCGATGAACTGGCTCGCCTGGGTGTGGCCGCCTTGGCCGGGGAGTACCACAGCGTCGTCGCGCGCGCCGCCGCCGCCAGGGCCGACGCCCTCGGCGTGCCGTTCCTGTGCTCGTCAGCGGTTCTCGACGCCCTCACCGAGGAGCCGACGGAATGGGTCGCGCGCCTTGCCCCGGCGCAGTCACACGGCTGGCAGATCTACGCGGACTTCCTCTTGGGCGCGGGCCACACGCGGATCGCCGTAGCGGCCGAACCGAGTGCGTACTGGGCGTCGGGGACCCGCGTCCTGCGGGACTACCTCGCTCCCCGCGGCGGCACGGTGACGGAACTGGATGCGCGCTCGGCTGACCTCACCGCGGTCAGCGGCAAGGCCATGTGTGAGGAACTCCTCAGCAGCGGCGCGACGGCCCTGCTCGTGCTGGCCGGCTTCCCGGAGCCTGCCGTCTCGATCGTCAAGGAGGTCCGCCGCGACCGGCGCCTGGCCGGGATCATGATCGGTGCTCCGGCCGGGCAGCCGGAGTTGACCGGATGGTCGAGGTTGCTGGGCGACGACGGTGCCGCGGTCCCGTTCCTGCGCTACCTGCCCGAGCGCCTCGGCCCGCTTGGCGCACGCGTCGAGGCGGCCCTGCGCGAGCGGCTAGCCGAGGCGCCCTCTTTCGTCGCGTTCGAGGGCTACGACACCGTCGCGGTCCTCGCCAGCGTCCTGGGTTCGCACGGCACGGATCGGGCGCGCATCGCCGGATCCTGGCCGCGCGTCGCGGTCGAAGGCACCCGCGGCCAGATCCGGTTCTCGCGCACGCCAGGCATCAGCGTCTGGCAGTGGGCCTGGCCGCCAACTCAGGTCGCGGACCGGGATCCGGCAGAACCCGGCCGCTTCCGTGTCCTGCACGTCGCCTGAGAACCCGAACGTCAGACGCTGAGGCGCTCGGGGTTGACGAGCGTGCTGCCCTCCCGGTTCCGCCACCACGACTGACCGGCCTCCGGCAGCGTGTAGATCGGGTCGTAGTAGGGGTACTCGCGGCTCAGCGCCAGGTCGTCGTCGGTCTCGATGCCGGTGCGGTAGTTCTTGGTCCAGTACGAGATGCCGTGTTCGGTGTCGTACCGGGCGACCTGGTGCAGCCAGCGCTTGCCGACGTACGGCACGTCGCAGACCAGGCGCGGCGTGGCGAATCCCGGCAGGTACCCCATGATGTCGTGCTGCAGTGCCTGTCCCTCGGCCAGGGACAGCCGCCAGTGCTCGCTGCCAGGGATCATGTCGCACATGTAGAAGTAGTACGGCATGATCGAGGCGTCATCGAGCAGCGCGAAGCTGAGGTCGAGCAGTGCGGCGGCGCTGTCGTTGACCCCGCGCAGCAGCACGCCCTGGTTGCGCACGTCGCGGACGCCGGCCTCGAGCATCGCCTTGGCCGCCTGGGCGACCAGCGGCGTGACCGACTGGACGTTGTTGACGTGCGTGTGGATGGCGATGTTCGCGCCACGCGACCTGGCGGTCGTGGCCAGCCGGGTCATGCCGGCCCGCACCTCGTCGGACAGCCAGTGCTGGGGCAGGCCCATCAGCGCCTTGCTGGCCAGCCGGATGTCGCGGATCGAGTCGATCTCCAGCAGCGAGGCGACGAACGACTCGAGCCGGGGCCAGGGCAGGTTGGCCACGTCGCCACCGGATACGACGACGTCGCGCACCCCCGGCGTGCGGCGCAGGTAGTCGAGCATGGCGGTCAGCCGGTCCTCGCGGCCCATCGCGAACTTGTGCTTGTCGACCGACGCGGTGGGGTTGCCGACCAGGTCCATCCTGGTGCAGTGCCCGCAGTACTGGGGGCAGGTGGGCAGCAGTTCGGCGAGCACCTTGGTCGGGTAGCGGTGGGTCAGCCCCTCCACCGCCCACATCTCCGCCTCATGCAGCGAGTCGCGCTGCGAGTACGGGTGGGACGCCCAGTCCTCCCGCCGGTCGCTGAACACCGGCAGCATGTACCTGCGCACCGGGTCCGCGTAAAACGCCTCGGTGAAGCCCTCGGTGTCAGATCCCTGGCCGGGCACCATCGTGTTCAGCATCTGCGGCGGCAGCAGCAGCGACATGGTCGCCCGCTCCCGCTGGTCCCGCTCCAGGTCAGCGAGGAACGCCTCGCTGAGGCCGGGACCCACGACCTTTGCCAGCTGGCGGGCGTTCTTCACGCAGTGCGCGCGCTGCCACTGCGCCGACTCCCAGTCCTGCGCTGACACCTCCGCCCACCCAGGGAAGCGGCGCCAGTCCGGTTCCGTGAGCTCCCGGCGACGGTAGACATACGGCTGATTGCTCATGAATTAAGCCCTCCTATCAGCACAGTTTACAGAAGGACCTTCTGAATACCACTGCCAAAACCGTAGATCTTCCTTGACCGAAGGTTATGGCGCGGCTGTCCGGGATCCGGCCCGTCCGCGGCCAGGGGCCCCGCGGGAGCGGTCATCGCGCAGGCACGGCGGTCGGCGGCTTTGCCTGCGGGACGCATACCCAAAACGGGCGGAACGGACGCGGAAGCGTGCATCTGACAGGCAAAGTCGCGTGGCGGTGCCCGGTGCGGGTGAGTCTCGACGTGGTGCGACGTGGTGCGACGTGCTGCGGGGGGACGCGGCGCATCGGGCGAGTGGTGGTGCGCTCAGCCGAAGGGTATCGTCGCAGGGTGGGAGTATTACTGAAGGACTTGCGGCCGATACCATGTTGGGCCGTAGAATTTTCGGGACTGATTTCCGGGAGGACCGGGAATGTTTCCGGGAAGGACTAAGCGCATGACCGCACCGGGTACGACGCTGGGGCTGCACCGGGTTCTCGAGCCCGCTGGCGTTCTCCCTCAGGCCGCGTGGCGCCTGGACCCGTCGCCGTCGATCGGCGCCGACGAGGTCCTGGTCACGGTGGACCGGCTGAATCTGGACGCCGCCTCCTACCGCCAGCTCCGCGAGGCCTACGACGGCGACCAGGACAAGATCAGGGCCGCCGTCCTCGACATCATCACCACCCGGGGCAAGATGCAGAACCCGGTGACCGGCTCCGGTGGCATGCTCACCGGCACGGTCGCCGAGGTCGGCCCCGACTCGCCGCTCGGCCTGCTGCCTGGCCAGCGGATCGCCACCCTGGTCTCGCTCACGCTGACCCCGCTGCGGATCACCGACGGCCTGGCCCGCTGGGACGGCCAGTCCGAGCAGGTTCCCTGCACCGGCACGGCCGTCCTGTTCGCGCGGTCCATCGCCGCGGTGCTGCCCGACGACCTGGCTCCGGGACTGGCGCTGGCCGTGATGGACGTCTGCGGCGCCCCAGCCCTCACCCAGCGCGTCGTGGCGGATTTGGGCCGGCCGGTGGTGACCGTGATCGGCGCGGCCGGCAAGAGCGGGTCGCTGTCCGCCGCCGCCGCGCGGGCGGCCGGCGCCAGCCGGGTCATCGGCGTGGTGCCGCATGAGCGCGAGGCCGGACTCCTGCGCCAGGCGGACGGGCTCGTCGACGCGATCGTGATCGCGGACGCGCGCGATCCGGTCGCACTGTCCAGCGCCGTCGCCGACGCGGGCGGTCCCGCCGACGTCACCGTCGTCTGCGTGGACGCGCCCGGCTGCGAGGGAGGCGCAATCCTGGCCACCGCGCAGGGCGGCACCGTCATCTTCTTCTCGATGGCGACCCTGTTCAGCGCGGCCGCGCTCGGCGCGGAGGGGATGGCCGCCGACGTCACCATGCTGATCGGGAACGGATACGTTCCGGGGCATGCGGACCTGGCGCTGGACCTGCTCCGCGCCAATCCCGCGGTACGCGGCCTGTTCGAGCGGAGGCTGGAAGCATGAGCGGGAAACTGAACCTGGACCCGGCCCTGGTGCGCCAGGCCCGTGAACTGGCCCGCAGAGCCGCCGAACCGGTGGTGAAGATGGCCAGGACGCACACGACCGTCTCCGTGGAGCGTGCCGTGCTGCGCCTGGGCGGGCTGGACGGTGCCGACGAGGGCGGGATGCCCTGGGTGAACCACCTGGCCGACGCCGTCAAGGACAGCGTCGGGCTGGAGTACGGGGTGGCGCTGCCGGTCTGGGACGCGATGCTCACCGGGAACTACCCGGACCTGCGCACGCTGGCGATGGACGCCGCGGCCAAGAAGGCGCAGTTCCGCGTCCCCGGAACCCAAGCAGCGATAACAGCAAGAAGCGCTGCGGCGGATTCCGCCCGCAAAGGCATCAAGGCCATCGACGGCCGGCGTGCCGAGCGGGATCAGATGCTGGCCAGCATCGGTGATCCGCCGAAGCCGTGGGTCTACCTGATCGTTGCCACCGGTGACATCTACGAGGACATCCCGCAGGCCCAGGCGGCGGCGCGGGAGGGCGCGGACATCATCGCGGTGATCCGGTCCACCGGTCAGTCGCTGCTCGACTACGTGCCCGAGGGGGCCACCCGCGAGGGATTCGCCGGGACGTACGCGACCCGGGAGAACTTCCGGCTGATGCGGGCCGCGCTCGACGACGTGTCCAAGGAGCTAGGCCGCTACGTGCGGCTGACCAACTACGCGTCCGGGCTGTGCATGCCGGAGATCGCGACGCTGGCCGGGCTCGAGCGGCTCGACATGATGCTGAACGACTGCATGTACGGCATCATCTTCCGCGACATCAACCCGGTGCGGACGTTCATCGACCAGCGTTACTCCCGCCAGGTGCACGCACGGGCCGGCATCATCATCAACACCGGCGAGGACAACTACCTGACCACCGCGGACGCGGTGGACGCGGCGCACACCGTGGTGGTCTCACAGCTGCTGAACGAGTACTTCGGGCTGGAGGCGGGGCTCAAGGACTGGCAGCTCGGCCTCGGCCACGCCTTCGAGATCAACCCGGAGGTCCCCGACTCGTTCATGCTCGAGCTGTCGCACGCGCTGCTGATCCGCGAGCTGTTCCCCGACGCGCCGCTCAAGTACATGCCGCCGACCAAGCACATGACCGGGAACGTGTTCGCGGGTTACCTGCTCGACGCGTTCTTCAACCTGTGCGGGGTGATGACCGACCAGTCCATCATCTTGATCGGGATGATGACCGAAGGCATCCACACGCCGTTCCTGTCCGACCGGGACCTGGCGCTGGAGAACGTCAGGTACGTGCGGAACGCGGCCGGGCGGCTGGGCGAGTCGTTCGTGCCGGCGCCCGACGGGTTCGTCGCCGAGCGGGCCCGCCAGGTGCTCGGCGAATCGATCGAGTTGCTCGACCGGATCGGCTCGCAGGGGATGCTGAACGCCATCGCGGACGGTACCTTCGGCGTGACCAAGCGGCCGCCCACCGGCGGACGCGGCCTGGACGGGGTGGTGGAGCGCGCCGAGGGGTACTTCAACCCGGTTTCCGAGTTCCTGGAGGCCCAGCCCGAGGAGGTACAGCCGTGAGCGTGGTCAGGCCGTACGGAGACACCACAGGGGACGGCCGGGTGCAGGTGTCGTTCACGCTGCCGGTGCCGTTCGGGACCGAGACCGAACGCGCGATAGCCGAGGGCGCGGCGCTGCAGCTGGCCGGCAAGATGGGCCTGGATCCGGCGATGGTCGTGCATGCCAAGGGCATGGGCAACGAGTTCACGTTCTTCGTCGTGTACGGGCGGGTCAGCCACCTGGTCGACCTGTCCGCGGTGCAGGTCACCGAGCGGGAGTTCCCCGAGCTGAGCGCCGCCGAGGTGAACATGCGGATCCGGTCCGCGCTTGGCCGCAAGCTGGTCGTGGTGGGCGCGACGATCGGTACCGACGCGCACACCGTCGGCATCGACGCGATCCTGAACGTGAAGGGGCACGCGGGGGAGAAGGGCCTGGAGTATTACCGGGAGATCCGCGTGGTGAACATGGGCTCGCAGGTTTCCGTGCCCGATCTGGTCGCCAGGGCCGCCGCCGAGCACGCGGACGCGGTGCTGGTCAGCCAAGTGGTCACGCAGCGGGACGCGCACATCACCAACACCAAGGAGATGGCGGACGGCTTCTCCGCGGCGTTCGGCTCGGCCCGGCCGATGCTCATCGTGGGCGGACCGAGGTTCGATCCCGCCATGACGGGCGACCTCGGCGTGGACAGGATCTTCGGCCGCGGCACCACGCCCAGGGACGTGGCCTCCTACCTGGCGCACGTGCTGGCGCCGGAAACCCCCGACCTCGAGGAGTCGGCATGACCGTGGGACTCACCGTGACGCACCGCCGGTATGTGCCGTACTCGCACGCGCACTACGGCGGGAACCTGGTCGACGGCGCGTACGCGCTCGGCCTGTTCGGCGACGTGGCCACCGAGGCGTGCATCCGGATGGCGGGTGACGAGGGGCTGTTCGCGTCCTATTCCGACATCCAGTTCCGGGCGCCGGTGCTAGCCGGTGACGTGATCGAGGTGACCGCCGAGGTCACCTCCGTGGGCCGCCGGAGCCGGGTCCTGGCGTTCACGGCGGCGGTGCTGTGCCGCGCCGACCCGGACCGCGGACCGTCGGCGGCACGCGTGCTTGACCAGCCGCTGGTGGCCGTGACAGCCATCGGGACGGTCGTCGTGCCGGCCCAGCAGGCGTGACCCCGCCAGGACATTCCGGACATCTCCCGCGCCGGGCGGAGACGGGGTTCGCCACGGCGAAAACGGGGGAAGTACAAAGCCAGAACAATTGGATAAAGGACGCCCTCTAGGGGATCATTGAAGGAGTAGGAATCCGGCGCGCGAGGCGGAGGTGGCGCTGATGGCGCTGTCGATGGACGAGGAGCGCGTGCTCGCCGAAATCGAGCGGCGGCTGTCCGCGGAGGAGCCGCGGCTGGCCGCTTGCATGTCTTCGTTCCGGCGGCCGGGACCGTCCGTGGCGCTGCGCACGCCGCGGGCCCGCATCCTCGGTTCGCTGTTCACGGTCATGCTGGTCGCGATGATTTCGCTGATGGTCTACGCGGTGATCCCGTTCCGCGGTGTGCACACCGCGCGGACACCTGGCGGGAGTCCTGGCTCGTCTGCCGGGCAGACGTCGCTCACCGCGTCCGGGAGCAGCACCCAGGGTTCGGTCGGCATCAGGTCGGTACCGAGCGCGCGTGCCGCCAAGACCGGCACGCATACCACGGCGGCCGCCGCCACCGGGGTGACCGCGCACGCCAAGTCGGCGCCGTCGGTGAAGGGCACCGTGTTCAAGCCCGCGTCAGTCCAGCCCGCGTCAGTCCAGCCCGCGTCGGTTAACTCCGCGTCGGTTAACTCCGCGTCTAAAACCGGGTCCGAATCCGGCTAGTACTCGCGCCAGAGCTGGATGAGGTAGCGTTCCAGGCCCTCGAGGGCCCGCTTCTCCTGCTGGAAATCGTCGCTGAGCGGGTTGCGGTGACGATCGAACAACTCGGTGTAGCGCCGCGTCACTTCGTCGCGGTTTCCCGCGTACACGCGCACCGAGTAGTCGCCGACGCCGCCGGACAGGCGCAGGCCGCGCACCGCCGTGCCCGCGCCGGCCATGTCGATAGTCAGCATCCCGCGCAAGTAGACGCTGCCCTTGGCCTCCTCGTCCCAGGCGTCGCCGCATGGCGGCGGCGCGCCGTCCCACTCCTCGAGGACCAGCCGAACGTCGATGTCCTGCTGCAGGCTCCCCACCCACAACTGCTCGCGGTTCGTACTGATCAAGGCGCCAACGGGCGGCAACGGACCACCCGGCGCGTCTGGGTCGACACCCGGGTCGTGCAGCCGGAACATCCTGCGATCCGGTGTGACCGGTATGACCAACTGGAGCAACCTGCGGCTCACGCTTCCCCCCTCCGGAGCCAAATTTAGACCTAGCGCACGCGTCGCGCTGCCACTGCGGCGCGAAACCGCGCAGAAATGCTAACCGTAACCACTTGACTACAGTCAGCTTCGGAGTACCGTCATATCTGTTATGAACCTTGTGTCCGAACTTGACCTACCGGTGTTTGATTACAGCACACCGGGGTTCCCGGCGGACGCATATCACACGCAACTGGCTGCCTTGTGCGCGCGGGGATGGCTCGCCAGGGCCCCGCTGGCGTATATCGTGCTCGATCACGCCGCCGCTGAATTCTTCCTCAGATCTCGCGATACCGCGTTCCCCGGACGGGAAATCGCGACCTGTTCCCGGGTAAACGCGGGCTTCGGCGTCGACGCCGGGCCGCTCGCCGCGCACATCGACTCGAACATCTTGAACCTGCGCGGTGAACAGCACCGGCGGCTGCGGTCGCTGGCCGGGCACGCGTTCGGCCCGCGCGCGGCCGACCGGTGGCGGCCGGTGATGCGCGCCTTCCTCACCCAGCTGTGGGCACGGATCGGGGCGTACCGGGAATGCGACTTCGTGCCGGCCATCGCCCGGCCTTACCCCTCGCTGACGATCGCGACCGTGCTTGGCGCCCCGCATCAGGATGCGGGGCGTTTGCATGAGTGGTCGAGCTGGGTGCAGCGCCAGTTCGACATCAGCGCGCTGCAGGCGAACTTGCCCGAGATCGAGCGCGCGGTCAAGGAAGCCGAGGCATACGTGTCCGCGCTGATCGCCGACCGGCGGGCGCACCCGGGCGACGACCTGGTCAGCGAGCTGACCGACGCGGGCCAGCCTGGTGCCGCCCTGTCCGACGCCGAGTGCGTCAGCTTGGTGGTGAACCTGCTGGCCGGGGGGATCGACACCACGGTCGGCCAGCTCGCGCGCGCGATCCGCCTGTTCGCCATGCATCCCGCGCAGTGGGAACTGCTCGCCGAACGTCCCGTGCTCGCCGCCGCGGCGGTGGACGAGGTGCTCAGGTTTGAGCCGGTCATGCCGTTCATCGCGCGGATCTGCCTCGCCGACCTGTCGTACCGCGACGTGCTCTTCCCGGCCGGGACCATCCTCGCGATCTGCGCCGAACGCGCCAACCGCGAAGTAGCGGGTGGCGAGCGCTTCGACATCACGGTGCCGCGCGAGGGCCGGCTGCTCACGTTCGGCGCGGGCGCCCATCACTGCCTCGGCGCGAACCTGGCTCGCGCCGAACTGGAGGAGGCGCTGGCCTTCCTCGCCCCGCGGATGGCGTCGCTGCGGCTGACCGGCCAGCCCAGGCTCGGCGGCGTCGAGGGCATTTACGGCATAGACAAGCTCCTGGTCACCTGGTCTAGCTCCTAAGGCTGGTCGCACCCATGCAGACACCGGTTAAGGCATCCCAGCTGCGGTCACTCTCCGCACCTGTATGGCTACCAGAACAGACATCGGTGCGTCCGCCGGACCAGGTTCCCGCGCCCGGCGGAGGACGGCGGGCACTGCTGCTCGGACTGGTCCGCGACTCCCGCTGGGCCAAGCGGACAGTCGTTCAATCCAGGCTGACCTGACCGGCCGGCCGCAAGACTGGCACCGGCCCGGGACCTTGGCGTCGGCCCTGGGCCGGTGTCGGCTCCCACCGGGGGCGTAGGCTATTTAGTTGTAGACACGCAAGCACTGACCCATCAAGTACTGAGCCCCAGGCGGCGCCTGCTGGTGCTGGTGATCTGCTGCTCCAGCCTGTTCATCGTGGGCCTGGACAGCACGATCGTCAACGTCGCGCTCCCGTCCATCGGCACGTCCCTGCAGGCCGGCGTTTCCGGGCTGCAGTGGACGATCGACGCGTACACGCTCGTCCTGGCCAGCCTGCTGATGCTCTCCGGCGCCACCGCGGACCGGATCGGCCGCAAGCGCGTCTTCATCGCGGGCTTGATCGTGTTCACGCTCGGATCGGGCCTGTGCAGCCTGGCGCCGAGCCTGGGTGCCCTGGTCGGGTTCCGGATGCTGCAGGCCATCGGCGGGTCCATGCTGAACCCGGTGGCGATGTCCATCATCACCAACACGTTCACCGACAGGGCCGAACGTGCCAGGGCGATCGGGCTGTGGGGTGCCACCTTCGGCCTGTCCATGGCGCTCGGCCCGGTCGTCGGGGGCCTGCTCGTCGACTCGGTCGGCTGGCGGGGCGCCTTCTGGGTGAACATACCGGTCGGTATCGCCGCGCTGGTGATGACCATGCGGTTCGTGCCGGAATCCAAGGCGCCGCGAGCGCGCCGCCCGGACCCGGTCGGGCAGTTGCTGCTCATCGTGATGCTCGGCTCGCTCACCTACGCGATCATCGAAGGTCCGGGCCGCGGCTGGGTCTCGCCGCTGATCCTCGGCCTGTTCGTGGTCTCCGTCGCCGCTCTGGCCGGCCTGGTGGCCTATGAGGCCCGGCGCGCCGACCCGGTACTGGACCCGCGTTTTTTCCGCAGCGCGCCGTTCGCGGGCGCGGTGCTGATCGCGATCTGCACCTTCGCCGCGATCGGCGGATTCCTGTTCCTGGCCACCCTGTACCTGCAGGAGGCCAGGGGGATGTCCGCACTGCGCGCCGGGCTGCATCTGCTGCCGATGGCGGCGGTGATGGCGATCGCGTCCGTGTTCTCCGGCCGGATCCTGGCCAGCCGGGGAGCGCGGCTGCCGCTGATGGCGGCGGGCGTCGCGCTGACCGCGGGCGGCCTCCTGGTCTCCACGCTGACCGTCAGCTCGGCGCTGCTCCCCGTGCTCGGGGCATTCGCCGTCTTCGGCCTGGGGTCTGGCCTGGTGAACGCGCCGATCACCCAGGCGGCCGTGTCGGGCATGCCGCCCAGCCAGGCAGGCGTGGCGGCCGCCATCGCGTCCACCAGCAGGCAGGTGGGGCAGTCGCTCGGTGTCGCGATCGGCGGATCGATCCTGGCCGGGCGGTTGCATAGCTCGGATCGGACCGGATTCGTGGCCGCCAGCCACCCCGCCTGGTTCGTGCTGGCGGGATGCGGCGTCGTCGTGTTCGTGCTCGGCATGGTCACCACCAGCCGGTGGGGGCACGCGACCGCTACCCGTACCGCCGCCCTGTTCGCTTCCGGCGGGGAGCAAGAGCAGGACACGCCGAGCGCACGGGCGGCTTAAGCCCGCGGGCCGCGTCGCAACTGGAGTTATGTGCTACCCGGTTAAGATGCAGGGCGGTCATGCCCCAGGCGGACTGCGATGCGCTATCCGGCGCAGGCTATCCGCGTCGGTGATCGTGATCCGCCGGTAGCTGGTCTGGATGAACCCCCGGCGTCGCCAGCCGTCGAGCGCCCTGGTCAGGGTCGACCGTGAGGTGCCGACGAAGCTGGCCAGCTCTTCCTGCGAAAGGGGCATCTCGATGTCCACCTGGCCCGCCGACACGATGCCATGCCGCTGGGCCAGGTCCAGCAGCATGTCGGCCAGCCGCTGGGCGCCGGTGGTGGTGGAGCGGCTGAGCAGGGTCGAGTTCGCCTGCCCCCAGCGCTGGGTCACCAGACGCCGGTACTCCCGGTTGGCGTCGGCATGCGCGGAGAGGAACCCGTCGAACTTCGCGCGCTGGATCAGCAGAGACCGGACCTCGTCGACGGCCAGGACGCTGGCCGTTCGGTAGCCGGAGACCTCGCCGAGTTCCCCGATGATGTCGCCTTGGCCGCGCAGCGCGAGCACGAACTCGCGGCCGTCCCTGGTAACGGCGATGACCTTGACCCAGCCGGTCATCAAGATGAACACGTGAGTGGCCGGTTCTCCCTCAGTGCAGATCACCGCACCGGACCGGTAGTGGGCGAGGCTGCCTGTCGCCCGCAGGAGAGCCTGGTCGGTTTCGCTCAGACGCTGCCAGAATCCCTCGCCAGATCCTGTCCCGCCCATGTGCCTGCCGCTACCGTCCATGGTTATGTCGTTACTATCAACGATGAACGATCGCCGGTGAGTTGAAAACCCTTAACTAGTGAGAATAACTAGTGCCGTCCAGGCCAGGAACAGCGTGGTCGTGATGCACACCCAGTTCAGTGCCGACTGGACCCTGGTCATGCGGATCCGTGCCGCGCCAAGGAGCAGGTGAGCGCGGACCCAGGTCCATTCCTCCGGGGTGGCGTCGATCGACGGCAGGTGCAGCCAGCGGGCACGCGGATCGAGCGGGGCGCCGGCCCGCCAGCGCTGATTGCTGACGATGCCGAGAATCGGCCGCCCCGCCAGGATGAGCATGGTCAGCGACCGCAGCCAGCTGACGAAGATCGCGGCGAGCAGTATCGCGCCCAGGAGGCGACTCACCCCCGTGCCGAGCGGCGCGGGCGCCAGCGCGGCCTCCGTGGCGATGCCGAGCGTCAGCCCGCCGAGCAGGCACCCTGCCATGAGCATCGTGGGGCGGGTGTCGTTGAGCATCCCCGCCATATCGCCGATGATTTCCTGAGCGTGCCCCCGGTCGGGAGCCCTTTGATCGTCCTGCATTGTCGCTGCCATGGTGCTCGCCTGCCTCCACTGCCTTGTGAGCCTTGCTGCAAGCAAAACAGGAGAATGAGCTGCACGCTGCACCCGGTGACGCAGGCGGATTGCCTCATCTGGCGCAATCGGCTGGAGCGCCGCTTACCTGTCTGCTAAGCGGGCTCAGCCAGCCCGGACCGTGGTCAGCACCGGAAGGTGGTCAGAACCCGCCGCCGGGAGCGCCGTGGTACTCATGACCAGGCCGGGTCGTGCGATGCAGTAGTCGATCGACATCACCGGAGCGCCAGCCGGATACGTCGGACGCACCAGATCGCGCGACACGGCGAACGTGCCATCCTCGAAGAAGCAGGACGACGGCTCGGCGTTGAAGTCCCCGCAGATCAGCCACGGCCCGTCGAGGACCTGGACCAGCCGCTGCAAGGTCATCCCCGCGTCCCTGCGCGCATCCGGGTCGCTGGCGGGGAAGTGCGTGCTGCCCACCCAGAAACCGGTGCCGGCCAGCCTGGCCAGCAGCACCATGCGCGGCTCCGACTGCTCAGAACCGTCGTACAGGCGGGCGGGGGAGAAGACCCGCCACTGGTGCACCGCCGTGACCGGCTCCCTGGTCAGCAGCGCGTTGCCGTAGCCGCCCTCGCGCTCTTCCGTGGCGTACTCCAGGCACGGCCCGAATATCCAGGAGTACCCGCATTCGGCGGCTATCCGGGCCAGCGTCGCAGGAGCCCCCCAGGGCTCGTTGACCTCGACCAGGGACACCACGTCGGGCTTGATCTCACCGATCAACGCGATGACGGCTTCGGCGTTCGGCCTTCCCTCGGCATCAAGCCAGGAATGAATGTTCCAGTGCAGAACGCGCAGCTCACCAGTCACACAGGTAACAGTAAGTCAGCCCTGTTCGGCCCCCCACCTCGGGCTTGCTATTGCCTCAGGTCAGCCGCAGCCGCAGGCTCCGCCACAGCAACCGCCGCCCCCGCCGCCGGCCCCGCCCCCGCCGCCGGCCGCCGGACCGCGCCCGGACGCCATGCCGCCGACCGCCACTGTGGACAGCAGCTTGACCGTGTCGTCATGGCCCTGCGGGCAGGTACTCGGAGCCGACGACTCACTCATCGGACGGGTGAGTTCGAACGTATCGCCGCATGCGCGGCAGCGGTACTCATATCGCGGCACACCCCCATGGTACGCGTCCGCGCGGGAAGTGACACTTTCCCGGGTCGCGGCGCTGAAGGAAGTAGCAAGCGTCCCCGCGGCGAGCCGGCTAAAAACGGCCCGCCTCCCCGGCCGCGAGGGGTCAGAGCTGATCTCCCCCTTTTCTCGCCGCGGGGACGCGAGCACCCCCCGGCCTGCCCAGCCGCCGGGGGGTGCTGCTGTCTCTGGACGTACCGTTGGATCCCGCGCCATTGAAGCCCGCGCCGTTGGAGCCCACCGGGATGCCGTCCGAGGCCACGGGAGTGCCAGTGACGGGCGAGCCGGCGACGGGGGGCTCGCCGACGGCCGTGGCCACCGCTGCCTCGGTGCGGGCGCTGCCCTGCTCGTCCCAGTAGAACTGCTTGCCGCGCATCAGCGAGACCAGGGCGCCGATGACGGACATCAGCGCGGCAGCGGTGAAGACGATCACCAGGCCGTGGTGGAACGGAGCGGCGATCAGGTGCGGGAAGAACTCGCGCCCGGTGAGCACGGCGACATTGTGGGCCGGCAGTTTGTGCAGTTCGCCGGAGGGCGTCAGCAGGTTCTGCACCGGGTTGTAGCCGAGCATCGCCGAGAACACCGTGCTGACCGGTGGCAGGTGAGCGATCTGGCTGGCCACCCCGGTCGGGACACCCTGGCCGCGCAGCCCGGCGGTCAGCGTCTTGGGCAGCGTCGAGGCGAGCCCGGCGATCAGCAGGCTGAAGAAGATGCCGATCGACAGCGACATACCGGAGTTCTGGAAGGTAGACCGCATGCCGGACGCGGAACCGCGCTGGCTGGCCGGAACCGCGCTCATGATCGCTGCGGTGTTGGGGGAGGCGAACAGGCCGGAGCCGACGCCGTTACCGAAGATCAGCAGCGCGAACATCCAGTACTGGAAGTTCACTGGCAGCAGCATCAGGCCGGTGAAGCAGATGGCGGCGACGAGCAGTCCGGCGGTCGCGAACGCGCGCTGCCCGTACCGGTCGGACAAGGCGCCGGAGATCGGGCCGGCGATCAGGAAGCCCGCGGTCAGCGGCAGCATGTAGATGCCCGCCCACAGCGGTGTCTGCGAGAAGTCGTACCCGTGCTGCGGCAGCCAGATGCCCGCCAGCCAGATGACCAGCATGAATTGCAGTCCGCCTCGGGCGATCGAGCCGAGCAGGCTGGCCAGGTTGCCGGCCGCGAACGCCCTGATCTTGAACAGGGTCATCTGGAACATCGGCTCGGCGATCTTGGTCTCCAGCACGCAGAACGCGACAAGCATCACCGCGCCGCCGATCAGGCCGGTGAGCACCATGGGGTTCAGCCAGCCGGTCGCGTGATTGCCGTAGGGCCGGATGCCATAGGTGATCGCGACCAGTAGCGCGCCGAGCCCGATCGCGAACGTGACGTTGCCGATCCAGTCGATGCGTCCCTTGTGGGTGGTCGAGATCTCGCGCAGGCTCTTGTACGACCAGATCGTGCCGAAGACCCCGATCGGCACGTTCACCCAGAACACCAGCCGCCAGTCCACCTGCACCAGCAGGCCGCCGAGCAGCAGGCCGACGAACTGGCCGGAGATGCCGGCGATCTGGTTGATGCCGAGCGCCATGCCGCGCTTGTTCGCGGGAAACGCGTCGGTGAGGATCGCCGCGGAGTTGGCCATCAGCATGGCGCCGCCGAACGCCTGAGCGAACCGCCACATGATCAGCCACAACGCCCCGTCGGAGCCGGTCAGCGGATCCAGCGACAGCGCGATCGAGGCCAGGGTGAAGACCACGAACCCGAGGTTGTAGATGCGCACCCGGCCGAACATGTCGCCGAGCCGTCCCAGCGTCACTACCAGGACCGACTGGACGAGCAGATACCCGATGATCATCCAGAGCAGGTAGGTGACATTGCCGGGCGTCAGGGGGTTCAGGTGGATACCACGGAAGATGGCCGGCATCGACACGATGACGATCGAACCGTCGATCGTGGCCATCGTCATACTCAGCGTGGTGTTGGACAGCGCGATCCATCGATACCGGTCCGGTCGCGCATCGGTCACCGGTTCTGAGGTTGCCATTTCCCGCACGTCTACCTAGCCTACCCCTCCTTTCGCGTCATTTGCTTAAGCGCAACTATCTAATCTTGGTTAGCGGGGGTAACTTTCTCGTCGTCTGGGACGGGAGGGCTCGGAGAGGGGGTTCGCTCCACGATGTAGTAGACGGCAACGGCCGCGATCAGGGCGAACCCGGCCACCGTGTTGAGCAGCGAGACGCCGATGGCCACCAGGTAGACGCCGGCGCCGCCGACGAACCGGATGCGGGCGGGCCAGTGCCGTTCGATCGGCAGCGGCGAGTGCGTGCGCTGCCCGTGCAGCGTCCACTCAAACACAGACCCGAATCCGATAGACATGCCCAGGAACACCCCCGCGTACACCGCGACCGATACCCGGCCGTCCCAGGTGTCGTGGAGCCGGTAGTCGGCGACGGTCGTGGTGGCGAACGGGATCAGCACGACGAACAGCAGCAGCACCAGGTTCAGGAACAGCAGCGTCCGGTCGACCGCCTTGATGGTCCTGACCAGCGCGTGGTGATTCACCCAGACGATGCCGATCATGAAGAAGCTGACCAGGTAGGAAAGGAAGGTCGGCCACAGCTGCCAGAGCTGGCCCTTCCAGCCCCACAGCGCGCCGTGGCCCGGCCCCTTGACGACGATGTTGAGCGCGAGCAGCGTGATAGCGACCGCGAACACCCCGTCGCTGAATGCCTCCAGCCTGGATCGATCCATCACACCTCAAGCATGGCCTAGCTGCCGGACTGGTCCTTACCGACGATCGCGAGGATCTTCTCCACCGAGCCCTGGATCTCCCGCTGCTTGCCCGGCATGTCCTTGCTGGCGAAGTTCTGCAGCAGGCTGAGCACGGCTTCCTGGCTGCGCAGGATCTCCAGCTGCTGCCTGGACATCTCGTGCAGCGAGATCAGCGTCTCATGATCGGCGATGGCCCGCTTGTCGCTAGCGGCCTGGGCGCGGTTCGCGCTGACCTGCAGCGAGATCATGATGGACAGCTGCGGCAGGTTCAGGATCGTCAGCAGCAGCGGCCACGGCGTCTTGTCGAACCCGACGACGTTGCCGAGAAACAGCCAGGCCACGATGCCGATGGTGATGGCGATGAACACGTACATGGAACCGCAGAACTTGTTCACCCAGTCGGCGATCCGGTCCAGGATGCTGGTGCCGCGGACGTGCTGGGAGGTCACCAGGCGCGGCCGGTGCAGTTCGGGGGCCCGGCAGATCTCGGCGATCCGCTCCTTGACCGACGCGGCGGCCTCTTCGATGCCACGCAGAGCGGCCGCGTCCGTGTCGGGTCTGGTGTGCCCGTCCGGGTGTTCCGCCTGCGGAGGCGGTTCCGTCGTGGTGGTCATGGCATCCTCCTGAACTCGGTGCTTGCAGGGCAACCTACCGGCATACCGGGGCAATGCACGCGCTTTCGCGTAGCCGTACGGACACGGAACGACGGCTGCCTCGGCGCGCAGTCCGCGAACCGCGCCGAGAGGCCCGCGGAGGGTGGATATACCGGGCGTGGACATGCGCGGCGTGGACATGCGCGGCGCGGACATGCGTGGCGCGGACATGCGCGGCGCGGACATACCAGGGCAAAACGCCAGCCGGACTGGCCTGGCTACATGATCGTGCGCGTGGCGTTCCGGGAAACCGGAACGCCACGCGCACGATGTTCCTATCGGGCCTCGGTGCCGCTGGTCGCCGGTGACGGGTGTGGTGTCTGGTGCTGGCGGTGGCTTCGGGGTGGCGGGGCTAGTGGATCTGGGCGGGGGGAGGTGCTTGCCAGGCTTGCCAGCCGGGGTGGACGGTGAAGAACCTGGACGGGGTCGGCGGGATGGCGGCCAGCTCGGCGCGGGGACGCAGGGTGATCCCGGCCGGGATCGGTTCCCACCAGGGCTGGCGGGAGAACATGCGGTAGAAGAGCTCGGGCGGGCGCCGCGGGCCGCTCCGGCCGGCTAGCGGGCCGAGGATCATCTCGGCCGGGGCCGGGGTGTCCGGCAGTTGCCAGCGGAAGTCGGCGGACAGGCGCAGCGCCGCGCCCTTGTTGGGCAGCGCCGCGTGCGGCGTCAGGCAGTGGAACACGATCGCGTCGCCTGGCCGGTAGTGGGTCGTCGCCCAGCCAGCCTCGGTGACCGAGAGCGGGCGCGGGAGCTGCGGGGGCCAGTGGTGGCCGCCGGGCTGGACGGCCAGGCCACCGAGCCGGACCGGGATGTCTACCAGCGGGAGCCAGCTGGTCAGCATGTCCTGGCCGCCGCCTACCCCGTAGTCGTAGTGGATGTACCGGCCGCGGGCGCGAGCGCCTGGACGTTCGGGGTAGACGGCGCGGAGGACCTTGACCGGATAGGAGTACGCCCGCTCGCCCAGGACGCGCCGTACCGTCTCGCGCAGCGGGGCGAGGTACGGGATCTGGTTGAACTCCGCGCACAGCACCGCCGCGCGGAACGCGGGGTCGGAGAGGGCCTCGATCGAGTTGAGCGCCCGGGGCTGGGCGGACGGTGCGCCGTCGGGGTCCGCCCAGCCGCCCTCACGGAGCCGGGACGTCACGACCGCGCCCGCCGTCTGCAGTTGCCTGGCCGGCAGCAGGCCGCGGAAGAACAGGTAGCCGTGCACCGCCAGTCGCTCGCGCAGCGCGGCGGTGTCCCGCGCGATCGCGCCCGAATCGATCAGTTCGTCCACATGTTCAAGGTAGCCCCGGCTCACGGCAACTCCGGCTCACGGTAACTCCGGCTCGCGGTAACTCCGGCTAGGAGGCCCGGCGCGGAAGACCGGCTAGCGTATCGCTATGGCCCTTTCTGAGCTGCTGGCTTCTCCCGTCGTCGTGGCCCCGATGGCGGGCGGCCCGAGCAGGCCGGCCCTGGTGGCGGGCGCCGCGTCGGCCGGGGCGTTCGGCTTCCTCGCGGCCGGGTACAAGACCGTGCCCGCCCTGCTCGGGGAGATCGCGGCGGTCCGGGCGGCCGGCGTCACCGCGTTCGGGGTGAACGTGTTCGTGCCGGGGGAGCCGGCCCTCGACGGGGGTGCGCTGGCCCCGGATGCGCTGGCCCCGGATGCGCTGGCCCGGTACGTGGCGTCGCTCGGCGGTGAACCGGGGCGGCCCGAGTGGGACGACGATGCTTACGACCAGAAAATCAGCGCGCTGCTCGCCGACCCGCCCGCGGCGGTGAGCTTCACGTTCGGCTGCCCGTCGCCGCCGGTGATCTCCGCGTTCCGCCGGTCCGGATCTGTGGTGATCGTGACCGTCACCTCGCTGGAGGAGGCGCTGGTGGCCGCCGAGGCCGGTGCCGAAGCGCTGTGCGTGCAGGGGGTCGAGGCCGGCGCGCACCGCGGGACGTTCGTCAACGACGACGACGCGCTCGCCAGGGATTACGGACTGCTGTCGCTGCTCGCCATCGTGGGCTCGGCCTGCGACCTGCCGCTGATCGCGGCCGGCGGGCTGATGACGGCGGCTCAGGTGCGCGCCGTGCGTACAGTCGGCGCGGTCGCGGCGCAGTGCGGTACCGCGTTCCTGCGCTGCCCGGAAAGCGGCGCGCACCCGCTGCACAAGGCGGCGCTCGTCGACCCGCTCTCCACGGCGACGGCACTGACCAGGGCGTTCAGCGGACGTCCCGCCCGCGGGATCGTGAACGACTTCATGCTCGCGCACCCGGACGCGCCCGCCGCCTACCCCGAGATCAACAACGCCACCAGGCCGTTGCGGGCCGCCGCCGCTGCCGCCGGGGATACCTCTGGGATGAGCCTGTACGCGGGTCAGGGATTCCGCCTCGCCCTGGACCTGCCGGCCGCCGAGGTGGCCGCGATGCTGGCCGGGGTGCGCCTTGGTTAGCTAGCGCAGGCCGTCGATGGCCGCGCGCTTGTCATGCGCGACGATCTCCACCGGACGTCCGGCACGGTCGATAAGATAGAATAACTGTTCACATGATGAGGAGGCTGTAATGACAACCCTGCCCGCGCGGCCCAAGACCGCTCTGCTGGTCATCGACGTGCAGAACGGCGTGATGAACGGCTCCTACAACCGGGACAGCGTGATCGAGAACATCGGCACGATGATCGAGATGGCCCGCGCCGCCGATGTGCCGGTGATCTGGATCCAGCACTCCGACAACGAGGGCCTCGTCACGGGCACCGAGGCCTGGCAGTACGTACCGGACCTGGTCCGCCATGACGCCGAGCCTCTCGTGCACAAGCGTTACGGCGACTCGTTCGAGGACACCGACCTCGAGGAACGGCTCGCCGAGCGGGGGGTCGGCCGCCTGGTCGTGGCCGGCGCGCAGACCGACGCGTGCATCCGGTCGACGATCCATGGCGCGTTCGCGCGCGGTTACGACGTGACGCTGGTCAGCGACGCGCACACCACCGAGGACCTCAGCTCGTATGGCGCGCCGTCCCCGGAACTGGTGATCGCGCACACCAACCTCTACTGGCAGTATCAGGACGCGCCGGGCCGCGCGGCGGGCACATTGCCCACGGCAGACGTGATCTTCACCGGCTGACCGTCATACCGGCGGGGTTTGGGGGTAGACGCATAGGTATGGCCGAGGTCGAGGATTTCCCGCAGCGCGCGGCCGAGACCGCCGCGGACATCACCGAGGCGCGGCCCGAGGAGCGGCGCAAGCGGCTGGCGGTGTTCGTGAAGAGCAGCGCTGTGTCCAGCGCGAGCATGACCGGGCGCGGTGCCCGGGCCGTCCTCGGACGCGGGCGGCGGGGCGGTGGCTGGATGACCGACCAGGTCATCGCCATGGCTCCCCGGCTGCGTGTCCGTGACCAGGCGACGCTGCGCGCGCAATTCCCCGGGCAGGGTCCCGATGAGATCGCCGAGGCGCTCATCGATGGCGCCGCCAACGCGGCGGCCGCCGCGGGCGGTGCGGCTGGCATGTGGGCGATCCTGCCGGTGGTGACCGCGTTCCCGGTGGAGGTCGCGGCGGAGACGCTCGTCGTGGTGGGCATCGAGGTCAAGCTGGTGGCGGAGTT
>DASXDG010000096.1:0-2374 GCA_036490795.1 Streptosporangiaceae bacterium | reverse complement strand
ACCGCGGTTGCCCTCTTCCTGCTGATCGCGGGGCTGAAGGTGCACCACGACTACACCGCCCTGGTCAACTGCCATCCCGCGAACTCCGGCGCCTGCGCGGCGCTGCACAACTCCTTCAATAACACCGACTGGTCGATGGGGAACACCATCCTCATCCTGATGAACCTCGCGCCCGCGCTCCTCGGCATCTTCACCGGGCCAGCGGCGCTCGGCCGGGAACTGGAGACCGGCACCTTCAGGTACGCCTGGACGCAGGGGATCGGCCGGGTGCGCTGGACGATCGCCAAGCTCACCCTGCTCGCCGCCGTGATCACGATCCTGGCCTGGGCGTTCAGCCAGGTGTTCGCCTGGTTCTTCGACCCGTTCCTGCAGTACGAGGGGATGAACGTCCTCGCCGCGACCGTCTTCACCACGCGCGGCCTCGCGTTCGCGGCCTGGACGCTCATCGCCTTCGCCATCGGCGCGTTCCTCGGCATGCTCATCCGCCGGATCATCCCCGCCATGGCCGCCACCCTGGGCGCCTACCTTGGCCTCAACTTGCTGGCCTGGCTGGTCCTGCGCGAGGACTACCCCGTGGCGATCGACACCACGAACGCGAGCCTGTTCAGCGGCCCGAACACGCATAACTCCCCGTGGATCATCAAGACGTGGACGGTCGGCGACACGCCGTGGTGGCGCTACATCCCGGTCCGCTCGTTCTGGCCGATGCAGTTCATCGAGGCCGGCTGGCTGCTGATCCTCGCGATAGCGCTGGGCGCCGCGACGGTCTGGCTCGTCCGCCGCCGGGCCGCCTAGACCTGGCCGCCCGGGCCGAGCCGATGGAGACAAGCCAATGACCATCCTCACCCAAGTCCAGCCGGGCAGGGACACCAGCGCCGAACGGGAGTCCGTACCGTGGCGGGGAATGCTGTGGGTCACCTGGCGGCAGCATCGCGGGATGCTGACCAGCGTCCCGGCTGTCTTTGTCGCGGCGGTGGCCTTCATGCTAGTCACCGGGCCGAAGATCCACCGTGACTACGCGATCCTGACGGCCTGTCATCCGGCGGCCTCGCCCGCCTGCGTGCAGCTGAGCAACTACTTCAACAGCACGGACTTGAGTGTCCTGACCCCGCCGGTGTTCGGCACGCGCGCCCTCTCCTACGCGGCCTGGACGCTGACCGCGTTCTGCCTCGGCGCGTTCCTCGGCCTGCTCACGCGCGGGATCATCCCCGCGATGGCCGCCACGCTGGCCGTTTACGCCGCGCTTGCCGCGCTGACGTGGTTCTATCGCGGCCACCGTCCGCCTGGTCCGCCACCACGCCACCTAGGTCAATAGATCATCCCGAACGTATGCGGCTTACTTCACCGGTGCCACAGTCTCAGAAAGATCTCGGATCCCTGAGGTCGCTATCACGTACCCAGCGATCCAAGATCTTCTTCCGGCGAGGAGCAGCCCGGCTCCGATTTCATGAAATTTCCGGCATGTCGCGGCGGGCCAGCGCCCGACATGCCGGACGCGGCTGGGCCGGCGGGCCAGCGCCCGACATGCCGGACGCGGCTGGGCCGGCGGGCCGCGGGGTTAGCCGTGGCCGGTGAGCGCGTCCGCCTGGCTCGGCTCGCAGCCGCAGGCGGCGGGGTCAGCCGGAGAGCGGAAGTCGGCCGGGACGGGGACGGCGCGGAAGATGGCCGCGCCCGCGCTGAAGCCGGCCAGCGCGTCGGCGGCGAGCACTGCGGCGGCGGAGGTCCAACCGGACCGCTCGGCCGGGAAGTGGTTCTCGTTGACGTACTGCCAGCCGGTCCAGTAGGAGCCGTCGTCGTGCCGCAGCCGGCCGACCGAGGCGAACATCTCGCGGGCACGCTCCCGCTGGCCGCACGCGTCGAGCGCGAGCGCAAGCTCGCAGGTCTCCGCCACCGTCACCCACGGCTGGTCGCTCACGCAGCGGACACCGAGGCCCGGCACCACGAACGTGTCCCAGCCGCGGGCGAGCCGCTCCGCGGCGGCGGCGCCGCGCAGCGCCCCGCCGAGCACGGGGTAGTACCAGTCCATCGCGAACAGGCTCTTGTCCGCGAAGGCTTCCGGGTGGCACGCGAGCACGTGGCCGAGCTGGACGGCGGCGAGCTCCCAGTCCGGCTGCGGCTCGCCTGCCAGCTCGGCGAGCGAGATCGCGCAGCGCAGCCCCTGGAGGATGCTTGAACAGCCGGAGAGCAGCGCGAACGCCCCCGGCTTGCCCGCGGCGTCCCGCTCCCACGCCACCTCGCCGCGCGGTGCCTGCAGGCCGAGCACCCAGCCGATCGCGGCGCGGACCGTCGGCCACATGCGCTCGGTGAACTTGCGGTCGCCGGTGACCAGGTACTCGTGCCAGGTGCCGACCGCGACGTAGGCGACGTGGTGGCT
>DASXDG010000095.1:0-10994 GCA_036490795.1 Streptosporangiaceae bacterium | reverse complement strand
GTCGACGGCGTGTCCCTGGATCTCAGGGACCAGATGGTCACGCTGATGACCAAGGCCAGGACGAGGGCCGTCGCCGACGCGAAGGCGCGGGCTGAGCAATACGCCCAGGCCGCGGGCATGCGGCTCGGCCCGGTGCTGAGCATCAGCGAGACCGGTAGCTCCTCGGCACCAGGGCCGGTGTTCCCCGGCGCCGCGTTCATGGCCGAGTCCGCCGTACCCATCTCGGCCGGCCAGCAGCAGGTGACCTCGTCGGTCGTCGTGGTGTACCAGCTGGCGAGCTGACGCTAGGTCGTAACGCAATCGCTAGTCTCTGTCCGCTGCCAGTGCGACGATGCGCGTGGGACAATGACTCAAGCCTTCAGGAGGGTGTAGGCGATGGTCATGACCGACGGCAACTGGAAAACCGCGTTCCGGCCGGATATACCGAGCTCGGCCCGCATTTACGACTATCTGCTTGGCGGTAAGGACAACTTTCCGGCTGACCGGGAAGCCGCGGAAGAATTAATTTCGATTCTCCCCTACGTCCGCACGGCCGCCCGGGTCAACCGCGCCTTCGTCGGGCGCGCCGTCCGGTATCTGGTGCACGAGGCGGGCATCTCGCAGTTCATCGACATCGGCTCCGGCCTGCCCACCGTCGGCAATGTCCATCAGGTAGCGCGCGACGCGACCGCCGACGCGCATGTCGTCTACGTGGACCACGACCCAGTGGTTCTCGCCCACGTGCGGAACATGGTCTCCGGGCAGGATGGGGTCGCGATCGTCGGGCACGACATGCGCGACCCGGCCGCGATCCTCAACGATCAGCTCACCCGCGAGCTCATCGATTTCAGCAGGCCGGTCGGCATCTTGATCGTGTCCATGCTGCACTTTGTCTCCGATGACGATGACCCGGCCGCGATCATCAGGCGGCTCCTCGAACCGTTCCCGGCGGGCAGCTATGTCGCGCTGACGCACGCCACCGGCGACGCCGAACCGCGGGCCGGCGACGTGGCCGAGCTCTACCGGCAAGCGACCACCAACCTGCATGTGCGCACGGACAAAGAGGTGCTCACGCTGGTGGACGGAATGGACGTGGTGGAACCCGGCCTGGTGTGGACCCCGCTGTGGCGCCCAGAACCGGCCGACCCGCAACTCGCCGACCCGAAAAGCTGCTATTACTACGCCCTGGTCGCCCGCACCCGCGATTAGAACGGTCCGCATCATGATCACGAAGGGTTTTACGTGCTATAGCACGTAAAACCCTTCGTGATCATGAAAAACCGCTCGGGAAGGGGCTAGCGGAGCTGTGCGGGGTGACCGAAATGGGCCAGGAGTGACGGGTCGGCGAACACGGTGATCCTTTCGATGGCGGTGCTCGTCACGGTCAGGACGGCGACCCCGTAGGCACGGCAGGTGCTAACCCCGCACCCGCCGCCGGTGACATCGGCCGATGGTCCTACGACCTGGTCGCGGAACCCTCAATCGCGGAACAGGGCACTGTAGGCGTTCAGGGCTGGCTGGCCGCCCAGGTGGGCGTACAGGACCGTCGAGTCCTTGCCGATCTCGCCGGCGCGGACCAGGTCGATCAGGCCTGCCATCGACTTGCCCTCGTAGACCGGGTCCAGGATCACTCCCTCCAGGCTGCCGGTGAGGCGGATCGCGTCCAGGGTCGACTGGACCGGAATGCCGTACGCGTCACCCGCCCACCCCGCCAAGATGGTGATCTCGTCGTCGCGAAGCTCACGGCCGAGCCCGATGCGCGCGGCCGTGTCCCGCGCGATCTTCGAGACCTGTGCCCTGGTCTCGCCGATCTTGGCCGACGCGTCGATGCCGATTACCCGGCGCGGCCGGTCCTGGCCGGCGAAACCGGCGATCATCCCCGCGTGCGTGGATCCGGTGACGGTGCACACGATGATCGTGTCGAAGAAGACACCGAGCTCGCGTTCCTGCTGCTGGACCTCCTCCGCCCAGCCGGCGAAGCCGAGGCCGCCGAGCGGATGGTCGGACGCGCCCGCCGGGATCGGATACGGCACGCCGCCCTGGGCGCGGACGTCGTCGAGCGCCGTCTCCCAGCTGGACTTGATGCCGATGCCGAAACCCGCCTCGACGAGTTCGACGTCGGCGCCCATGATCCGGGACAGCAGGATGTTCCCGACCCGGTCGTTCACCGAATCCGGCCAGTCCACCCAGCTCTCCTGCACCAGCCGCGCCTTCAGGCCCAGCCTGGCCGCGACCGCGGCGACCTGGCGGGTGTGGTTGGACTGCACGCCGCCGATGCTGACCAGGTGCGTAGCGCCCCGCTGGAGCGCGTCCGGCACCAGGTATTCGAGCTTGCGGATCTTGTTGCCGCCGTAGGCCAGGCCCGAGTTGCAGTCTTCGCGTTTTGCCCAGATGGCGGCGCCGCCGAGGTGCCGGGAGAGCCGCTCGAGCGGGTGGACGGGGCTCGGGCCGAACATCAGCGGGTACCGGGGGAAATCGCGCAGCGCCATGGCGCTCCCTTCAGGTTACAGGGTCAATGGGCGTTGAACCGGCCACGGGCGGGAAGGTGGTGCACATGGGTTATAGCAGGCAGTGGCTGACCGGCACCCTGCGTCGCATCGGCTACTCGCGGGAGGCCGACGAGGCGATGCAGGAACTACCCGAGGAAATCGAGCGCGAGGAGCTTGAGGCGTGGGCCGACCGGCACCACATCTCCCGCGACGAGCTGACCAACCGCATGGGCGGCAGCCCTTAGCACCCGCAGCCCTTTAGGACATACTGCGTTCGCGTGCCGCGTGCGCGCGGTTCCGTGCGCCGATGCAGCCTGCCAGCGCGACCACGCCGAAGACGGCCATGATCGCGAGGAGCGCATCGCCGGCGCCGGGAGCGTGCACGATGAAACAGACAATGGCCGCGATGAGCATCAGCGTGCTCACCGCCATCAGCGTGACCGATAGCCAGATGGACCGCGTTCCTTGCTGTTGCCGCGTCATTGACGAGGTACCTCGCTTTTACCCGAGTGCCCAGTAAAACCCCTATAACGAGGTCAGCGCCCGACAGGTTCAGCAGGTCCATCATTGACCCGCCTCGAACCCCGCTATGCCCCGTGACCAGCGGATTTGCGGTTGCCAGTTCGCCCACAAATCCCGATAAGTCGTGTTATTTACCTGTGTGGGACCGAATGTAATTGGTGATACTAAAGCTGTTCGCCGATTCAGATACCCGCAGGCCACAGGAATATAGCTCGATCCGGCGCCACGTGCTGGCCGCTGCTGACAATTTCCTTACGCGCGCGGCTAACTGCCGCGATATTTACTCACTATTTATGGTGTGTGACAGTCTGTAGGACTATGTTGCGATGTGACATGCCCTGATCACGAGGAGGCGTCATGATGCACCGAATGCGGCTGGCCATGACGGGAGCGGCTGTCGTCCTCGCGACCGGACTCGCGGTCGCGGTTCCGCAGGCGCTCGCGCAGACGTCCGCGCCTGGGGCGCCGGGCGCCAACGCCACCTGGAACGAGCCGAGCGTCACCGGCTTCGCCGACTCGCTGGGCGCCAGCTCGAAGGTCTGGTACACGATCGGCGACGGCGAGCTGGAGAACGCCTTCTATCCGGAAACGGATATGCCCGCCACGTTCGGGCTGCAGTACGCGGTGACCGACGGCTCGACGTTCACCGAGCTGGAGACCACGGGGACCAGCCACGTGACGAAGCTGCTCAGCGACAACTCGCTGGTCTGGCAGCAGGTCAACACCGCGGACAACGGCGACTACACGATCACCAAGACCTACATCGCAGACCCGTCCCGGTCGGTGATCGACGTCCAGACCACGTTCGACAACACCAGCGGGTCCGCGCTGAAGCTGTACGTCGACTACCACCCGCAGCTCGACAACGACGGCATGGGCAATACCGGCGGCACCGACTCCGCCAGCGGGGACCTGGAGGCGGTGAACGGGTCGGTGGCCAGCGCGCTGACCGCGTCCGCCGGCTTCAGCCAGACGACCTCCGGCTATGCGGGCACGTCCTCAGACGGCGAGACGATGCTGACCTCCAGCCACAGCCTCACCTCGACCTACTCCTCGGCGTCCACCGCGGGCCACATCGACCAGGTGGCGCAGATCCCGGTCGCGGCCAGCGGTTCGACCACGTTCACGCTGGCGCTCGCGTTCGACACCACCGAGGCCGCGGCGATCTCGGACGCGTCCGCGTCGCTCACCGCGGGCTTCTCCTCCCTGGAGACCTCCTTCGAGTCCGGCTGGCAGTCCTGGCTGAGCGGGCTCAGCGCGGCGCCGGCCTCGGTCACCGGCACCACCCAGCTCAAGAACCAGTACTACGTGTCGCTGATGGAGCTGAAGGCGGACGAGGACAAGACGTACACGGGAGCGTTCATCGCCGCGCCCACGGTCCCGTGGGGCGCCAGCGTCAGCGCGGACTCCGGGGCCGGCCAGGCGGGGGCGCACGGCTATCACGCGGTGTGGACCCGGGACGAGTACGAGATGGCGACGACGTTGCTGGCGGCCGGCGACAAGACCGACGCGCAGGCGGCGCTCAACTACATCTTCGGCTACGAGATGGAATCCAGCGGGGCGGTCAAGCAGAATACGTGGCTCAACGGGAACGCGGTATTCGGCTCCATCCAGATGGACGAGGTGGCCGACCCGATCATCCTCGCGTACCAGCTCGGCGACACCTCGGCGTGGAGCGACGTCGAGGAACTGGCCAACTACCTGGTCGCGAACGGCCCGTACACGCTGGAGGAACGCTGGGAAGAGAACGCCGGCTACTCCCCCGCCACGATGGCCGCCGAGATCGCCGGCCTGATCTGTGCCGCGTACATCGCCAATGCCAATAACGACGCTGCCGCCGCGCTGCAGTACCAGGAGACCGCCCAGGCCTGGGCGTCCGAGGTGGACGACCTCACCTACACCACGACCGGCTCGTACGGGAACGGCGACTACCTGCTGCGCATCACCCCCGACGGCCAGCCGAACGCCGGCACCGGCATCTCGATCGCGAACGGCGGCGGCAGCCACGATGACCGGACCGTGGTCGACCCGAGCTTCCTCGAACTGGTCCGGCTGGGGGTCAAGTCGCCGACCGCCACCGACATCACCAACACCATCTCGGTGGTGGACAGCGAACTGGAGACCAGCACGCCGGAAGGCCCGATCTGGCACCGGTACAGCTTCGACGGGTACGGCGAGACCACGTCCGGCGGCGACTTCACCGGGTCCGGCGGCGGCGTCGGCAACCCGTGGCCGGTGCTGTCCGGCGAGCGCGGCGAGTACGACGTCGCCGATGCCAACCCGACCGGCGCGCAGTCGATGCTGTCGACGATGGCGGGCGCCGCGAACAGCGGCTATCAGATCTCCGAGCAGGTCTGGGGCGGCTCGACCGGGGTCAACGGGTTCACCTTCGGCCAGGCGGACAACTCGTCCACCCCGCTGATGTGGGCGATGGCGCAGTACGTCAGGCTCGCCATCGACATCTCCGCGGGCAAGGACGTCGACACGCCCGCCGTGGTGTCGAACTGCCTGCTGTCGTCGTCGTGCCCGGTGGCCGGCACGGTCAAGGAGAGCGTGAACGTGACGGTCCCGGTGAACACCGACGCGTCGCAGGACACCGTCTACCTGGACGGGAACCTGTCCGCGCTCGGCTACGGCCAGGCCGACTGGTCGTCCAACGGCATCGCGATGACCCGGGTCAGCTCTGACGAGTGGACCGCGACCGTGTACGCGAAGGCGAACGCCACCTTGTCGTACAAGTACGACCTGGGCGGCAACTGGAGCAACTCCGAGGAGACGGCTGACTGCGGTTCGGTGTCCAACCGGTCGATGTCGGTCAGCGGCGGCACCGAGAACGACACGGTGGCCAACTGGGAGGGGCCGGGTGCGTGCGGTAACTCGGGCGCGGTGATCAATGTGAGCGTTCCGTCGGGCACGCCGTCCGGCGACACCGTGTACCTGTCCGGCAACTACAACGTGCTCGGTACCGGCATCGGGTCCTACGACAACTGGCTGGCCATGGACTACCCGATGATCAAGACCGGGGCGGACACGTGGACGCTGACCATCACCGGCGTGCCGGTGGCGGACTTCCAGTACAAGTTCACGCTGGGCACGTGGGGCACCGTCGAGGAGACGAGCTCGTGCGGGTCGGTGAGCAACCGTAGTTTTAATTTCAACGATTCAGACGCCAGCTACACGGCCAATGACACCGTCGCGGCCTGGGACGGGGTTGGCAGTTGTTGAAATCATAACTAATGGTGGTTACTCCCCCGGGTTCCGATTTAGCGCGCGACCAGCACGACGCGTCACGACTGTTCTGGCTCAGCGGAAATCTGGCCAAGGTTCGGCGGGGACCAGGCACAATGGATTTCTGCTTCTGGTGTAGCCGCGGGCGTCAACGTATCTTTGTCCTTGGCAATTCGATCCGATGTGAGAAGCGTCCAGCGTCACTCGAGTTCGGAGGAAATACCATGGTCAGATCGCGCGTTGCATTTCTTCTCGCGCTAACCGCCGCGGCAGCCGTCACCGCGATCGCGGTGCCCGCATCGGCGTCAACAACGCCTACGTCGCCGGTACCAGCGGCGATACAGGGCGCACACGGTCTCCCGCCGGATGTCACGGTGCGGATCGGGAAGCTCTCTTCAGATACGAGAGGCAGCATTACACCATTGTCCGACAGCGGCTGTGTCGGGAATCTACCGTGGAATAACGTTCAGACCTGCATCTCCATCAATGGCGGCGGTCTTCATGTCAATTACATGGCTGCCGACTCGAACGTCTACAACTACGCCATCGTGGAATATGTTCAGCTCATCGGGCCCTCGATAAACACAGAGACCGCGACCTATGTCATCGACGCGGGCGACTACCTTGATCTGGTCTGGTCGCCGAACGCCAACGTCAAGGCCGGCAGCTACTGCGCAATTTCCTGGGAACTGAATGGATCGGGTGGCTACACCAACGACGGTGAAGCATGCCAGCCAGTCTCGGCATAGCTAGCTAGCGGCACGACGTCCTGGGCCGGGTGCGGCCCGGTCCAGGACGTTTGCCTGCCGACCCTCGCCTACTTCCATAGATACTTAAGATAAGGCTTGTACTAAGAGGAAGACGGGTCTTGTATAGAACCTGACAGGGACTGTGACCTGGCAGGAGATGAGCCGATGAAACTCAAGAATACGGTTATGCGATCTTGGGCGCTGGTGACCGGGGTGATGACAGGCATCGCGATTGCGACGCTGGCCGTCACGCCCCTGGCGCATGCGTCCCCCGCGGCGCCGGTCACGCGGGCGGCACCCGACGCCGTGCCCGCGCCGCCGTCCGGGTGGAACACGGTGTTCAGCGACGACTTCGCGGGCGCGGCCGGATCCGCGCCGTCGTCGGCGAACTGGTTCTACGACATCGGTACCGGCTACGGCACCGGCGAGGTCGAGAACACCACGAACTCGACCAGCAACGTCCACCTCGACGGCAACGGCGACCTGGACCTCACCGCGATCGACAACAACGGGACGTGGACCTCTGGCCGGATCGAGTCGACCCGGGACGACTTCGAGGCACCGGCCGGCGGCGAGCTGGAAATGACCGCGTCCATCGAGCAGCCGAACCCGGCGACCGGGCTGGGGTACTGGCCGGCGTTCTGGGCCCTCGGGTCGCCGATGCGGACTGGCGGCGGCTGGCCTCAGTCCGGCGAGATCGACATGATGGAGGACGTCAACGGCCTGAACGAGGCCTCACAGACGCTGCACGACGCGTCGAACAGCCCCGGCCACGCGCTGATCGCCTGCCCCACCACGGGCTGCCAGACCGGTTACAACACCTATTCGGTGATCATCAACCGGGTCAACACGAGCGCGGAGTACCTCGAGTTCGTGATGGACGGAACCGTGGAGAGCACGATCACCGAGGCCTCGGTGGGCACCACGGCCTGGCAAGAGGCGATCGACCACGGCTTCTTCATCATCTTCGACCTGGCCATGGGCGGGAACTACCCGGACGGCATCTGCGACTGCACCGCGCCGTCGTCGGCCACATCCTCTGGCGCGTCGATGAGCATCCAGTACGTGGCCGTGTACGAGGAAGGCGGCAACTCCACCCCGACCGGAACCGCCACCGCCAGCGGACAGATCACCGGCGACGGCGGAGTCTGCCTGACCAACGAGAACTCGCTGGACACCGAGTCCAACCCGATGAACGCCAGCAGCTGCAACGGCGCCTCCGGGCAGCAGTGGTCGGTGTACTCCGACGGCACGGTGCGGACGGAGGGCGGTTGCCTGGATGTGGTGGGCGCGGGGACGACCAGCGGCACCGACATCGACTGGTATCCGTGTAACGCCAGTAACGCGCAGGGCTGGACGCACGAATCCAACGGCGAACTGGTCAACCCGAACTCCGGGTTGTGCCTCACCGATCCCGGCGGTAATCCCAGCGCGCAGCTGGAACTCCAGACCTGCACGGCCTCGGCCGAGCAGATCTGGACGCTGCCGAGCGGGTCCTCGACCGGCAACACCGTCACGGTCGCCAACCCCGGCGCCCAGACGTCCACGTCCGGTACGGCAGCCAGCCTACAGGTCAGCGCCTCCGACTCGGCATCGGGCCAGACGCTCACCTACAGCGCGACGGGCCTGCCCGCCGGGCTGTCCATCAACTCCTCGACCGGGCTGATCTCCGGCACCCCGACAACGGCGGGCACCTCCAGCGTCACGGTGACCGCGAAAGATACCACCGGGGCGAGCGGGAACGCCGTGTTCAGCTGGACGGTGAATTCCAGCTCGGGTTCCGGCGGGACGCTGAAGATCACCGCGTCCAGCTACGCCGCGTCCAGCAGCGGCCCGATGACGGAGGCGACCTCTGACACCGGTGGCGGCGACGACGTCGGCTGGATCGGCAACGGCAGCTGGCTGGAGTACACCGGCGTCAACTTCGGCAGCGGGTACCCGCAGATCGAGGCGCGAATCGCCTCGGCGTATACCGGAGCTCTCGGCACGATCTCGTTCCGGATCGGGTCAACGACAGCGACGCCGTTCGCGACCATCAATGTCAACGGCACCGGCGGCTGGCAGACCTGGACGACGACGACGCCGGTTGCCGATTCGCCCGCGCCGACCGGGTCGCAGACGTTGTACGTGACGTTCGCCACCAGCACCGGCACGAACTTCGTCAACGTCAACTGGTTCGAGCTCGGCAACCTGAGCAGCAGCTCGAGCACGGTGACCGTCACCGCGTCGACCTACGCCGCGTCCAGCAGCGGCCCGATGACGGAGGCGACCTCTGACACCGGTGGCGGCGACGACGTCGGCTGGATCGGCAACGGCAGCTGGCTGGAGTACACCGGCGTCAACTTCGGCAGCGGGCTGACCGGGCAGGTGGTGGCGCGCCTCGCCTCGGCGGTGTCCGGCAGCGGTATCGGCACGATCTCGTTCCGGATCGGGTCAACGACAGCGACGCCGTTCGCGACCATAACGGTCAACGGCACCGGCGGCTGGCAGACCTGGGTCACCAGCACGCCGGTGACCGCGTCGCCGGTGCCCAGCGGGACGCAGACCCTCTACGTCACGTTCGCCACCAGCACCGGCGCTAACTTCGTCAACGTCAACTGGTTCCAGTTCAGCTGAACGACAGCCTCCATCAAGCGGGCGGTGGCGGGAGCGTTGTAGCCCCGTCACCGCCCACTTAATTTTTATGTTAAATTAACTTGTGCGGAACACACCAGAACCCCTCCAGCACCTAAGCCGTAGTCATATTCGTTTCTTGTTATAAGATTCGAGATAAGGGCGGGGAGGGGGCAGCGTGGAGGAAAGACGGCGCTCGACGGTTCGTGACCTACGCCGGGATAACCGGTCGGTCCTGCTGTGGACGCTCTTCGCGAACCAGCCGTGCAGCCGGCAGGACCTCAGCGAGGCCACCGGCTTGAGCACGGCGTCGGTCAGCAACGTCATCCGCGAGCTGATCAGCGACGGGATCGTGATCGAGGCGGGCTCGGTGGACTCCGACGGCGGCCGCCCGCGCATCCTGCTGGAGATGAACCCCGGCTGCGGCTACGTCGCCGGGGTCGACGTGGGCGAGACCAGGGTCATGGTCGAGCTCTTCGACCTGACGATGTCGGTACGGGCGAAGGCCGAGTACGCGCTCGATCCTCGTGAGCACGCCGTCGACGTGGTGGTGGACCGGATCGCGGCGGGCCTGGCCAGCGTCCTGGCCGACGGCGGTGTCGACCGGTCGGCCGTTCTCGGCGTTGGTGTCGGGGTTCCCGGTGTCGTCGAGTCGGGCTCTGACCTGCTGGTGCACGGGCAGGCATACGGCTGGGACGCGGTCCCGCTCGAGCGGCTGATGCAACGCGCTATCGGCCTTCCGCTGTTCATCGACAACGGCGCCAAGACGATGGGGCAGGCCGAGCTCTGGTTCGGTGCCGCACGGCAGACGCGGCAGGCGGTGGTCTGCCTGATGGGCTCCGGCCTTGGCGCGAGCATCATCACCGGGTCTCCCGGCCGCGGCGGCAGTTCGTCCGCGGTCGAATGGGGCCACACCACCATCGAGCTGGGCGGACGCCCCTGCCGGTGCGGATCAAGGGGCTGCCTGGAGGCCTACGTCGGCGCCGAGGCGATCCTGGACAGGTACGGCCTCGCGCCGTCCGGCGTCGACGAGGAGTCCGCGCTCGCCACGCTCGTCTCCGCGTCTACCGCCAGGGCCACGGAGATCCTCGACGAGACCGCCCTCTACCTGGGCGCGGGCATCGCGAACCTGATCAACCTGTTCGGTCCCGAGCGGATCATCCTCGGCGGCTGGGCCGGCCTGCTGCTCGGCGAGCGGATCCTGCCCGCCATCCGCGAGGCGGCTCGGCAGCATTCGCTCACGCACCGGTTCGCGCAGACCTCGATCGAGCTGGGACGCCTGGGCTCGGACGCGGTGGCACTGGGCGCGGCGACGCTGCCGATGGAGCGCTTCCTCAACGGCGCGCTGACGCTGCGCGACCCAGCCTCCGGCGACCGCGCCGTCGGTTAGCCCGCAGCGGGCACGCCCGTCTGG
>DASXDG010000094.1:0-31395 GCA_036490795.1 Streptosporangiaceae bacterium | reverse complement strand
GAGGGGCTGCTGGTCGGTTACCGAGGTTATGACCAGGCCGGCACCGAACCGCACTTTCCATTCGGCCATGGGCTGGGCTACACAACCTGGAGCTATGCGTCAGCAGGCGCCATCCCGGCCGCGGACGGCTCGGTCACGGTTACGGTGACCGTGCGGAATACCGGGTCCCGTCCCGGCCGGGAAGTGGTCCAGGCCTACCATGAGCCTCCGGGCGACGATCCGGCCGAACCGCCGCGCACACTGGCGGCCTTCGCGCCGGTGACCGCCGCACCCGGCGAGACCGTGACGGCGCAACTAACCGTGCTCGCCCGCTCGTTCACTCGCTGGTCCGAGCGCGCTGGAGGCTGGGTCCGTCCGCAAGGGGAACACGTGATCCGAATCGGCCCGTCGTCGCGTGACCTCCCGCTCCGTTTGGTCATCCCGGACCTGGACCCGGCGACTGGGCCAATCCCCGCCCGCCCGTGATTGCGCGCGTGACGAAGTCAGCGGTACGTAGCTGATGCCGGAGCAGCGGCGGGAAATCAAGAAGATCGCCACGTCCAAGCGGCCTGATGGGCAGCAGCCGACCGTGCAGCCGACTCTCTACGACGTCGCGCGGGAAGCATCCGTTTCAACGGCCACCGTGTCCAGGGTGCTGCACGGGCAGGACCGGGTGCGTCAGGCCACCCGGGAGCGCGTGCTCGGGGTGATCGAGGCGCTCGGTTATGTCCCGGACGCTGCCGCGCAGAGCATGGCCAGGCAGCGCAAGGAAGTGATCGGGCTGCTGGCCGTGGGGAACCGCAGCCCGGGCACGGAAGTGGAGAGGGAAGGCCTGCTATTCATCGACGAGGTATGGCGCGGTGTCGAGGACGCGCTGGGCCGGATCGAATGGTCGCTGCTGATCTCCATGCTGAACTCCCGCGATCCCGAGCGTGCCTTCCAGCGGATGCTGCGGGTCTCCGCCAAGGTGGACGGGCTGCTGATCACCGAGGGGATGGTCGGCTCCGGCCGGCTGGGTCAGCTTGCCGCGCGTACGCCGCTGGTGCTAATCGCCGGTTCTCCCGATGAGCCACATGCGGACGTGTTCGCGGCCGACAACCGATCCGGTACTGTCGCGCTGGTCAGCCACTTGATCGAACGGCACGGCACGGGCAGGATCTTCAGCGTGCCGGGGCCGCCGGGAGCTCCGGACGCGGTGGCTCGGCAGGCCGCGCTGGAACAGACGGTGGCCCGGTACCCGGGCGTGCGGCTGACCGGGATGTTTCCCGGCTGGTTCGGTAGCGCGGATGGGCAGCGGGCGGGCCGCGAGATCCTCGGCCTGCCGCGGGCGGACTGGCCGGACGCGATCGTGTGCGGCAATGATCAGATGGCGATAGGCGTCATCCGCGAACTGCAAGCGGCGGGGGTACGGGTGCCGGCCGACGTGGCCGTGGTCGGTTTCGACGACCTGCACGCCGGCGCCCTGATGCCGCCTCCGCTGACGACGGTCCGCCAGCAGATCGGGCTGCTGGCGGACCGTGCGTGTACCCGGCTGCTGGACCGGATCGCCAACCCCGCGCTGCCGCGCATGGTCGAGCTGCTGCCCACCGAACTGGTCATAAGGGAGAGCTGCGGCTGCTGACCGGCCTCCGGTGCTCGATCATGCCTGGTATCGCGCCCTGAGTTGGTTGAAGACCTGTTCCGGGAGCAGGTCGTGTGCCCGCGAGACGAGTTCGCTGGCCACTGTGTCGCTGCCTTCGCGGCGTATCATTCCGGCCACGTTGAGGAAGTACCGGGCAAGGATCTCCATACCGTCCGAATGGCCGATGACGCCGCGGCGGATGCCCATGTCGATGGCCTCGCGCAGGCCGCCGGAGATGACATTCGCGCGTAGCCTGTTAAACGCGTCGATCCCGCCAGCCCGTTCCCGTGAACTGCTGCCCCGGTCCGCGGTAAGAATCCGATAGCGGCTCGGCGTGGCAGGGGTAAACAAAACCTCAGCGCCCGAGGCGGAATAACGCAGCCAAGTATGCATGTCCTCATGGAAGCGCGCATCTTCGGGAAAAGGGATGGCCTGCGCTAGGCGCGTGGTCACGCTGAGCGAGCTTGGGATCGTAAGATTGTCGCGCTCCACAGCGAGTTCGATCCAGATGTCTTTCCCGCTGAGCGGCCTGGAATCGAGATCGCTCAAGATTATCCGCACACCGGAAACTATGTTCGCCACGGGTATCGCGGCACCGTAGGCGTCGACGACGACGAAGGTGGAGTAGACGACCTCGGCCCCGGCCTCGGTCATCAGGCGGCGTGCGACCTCGACCCTGCGCGGGTGGGCCTCATCATCGGAGTCGAGGAAGCACACTATGTCCGCTCCGAGCTTTTCCGCCCATCGGACGCCGATGTTCCGGCAGTAGCCCGGGCCCCGGTTATCTGGCTGCCGGATGACGTAAATGCGCGGATCGCTCGCGGACAACTCCTCGAGCCACAGGGTGCTTCGTGGGTCCGGGGACGCGTCATCAACGATGACCAGCCGCACGTCATCGTCGGTCTGATGTAGCGCGCTGGCAACAGCGCCTCGCAGAAGCTCCCCGTCCCGGGGAGCGCCGCTGGCGCAGTAGAACGGCATGACGAACGCCGCTGGGGCATCCCGGCGGATGCGGGTCACGTTAGCTCATCCTCGATGAGGCATTCGGTGAGGAATCCGGTATCTTACTTTCAGTAAAAATATCGATATAACGCCGTATGCTGGCAGTTATTCGATCCTCTATGAGTTGCCCGGGATCGCCGTGAAGTACGGTGGCTCGGATGTTCGCGAACAGCGCATCACGTGCCTCGCGGATGGCCGGGTGCGAGAAGAAGTAGTGCCCTCCGATTTTCGCCAGCAACTGATGGTCGGCCTGGTCGGCCGATGAGCCGTGCAGCCATTTGGCGGCCCGGCCCGACTGCGTGACGAGTTCGGCGAGCTTGCCCGCGATACCGCTGGTGGTATGGGGGGGAACCCCGATCAACTCCAGATCGGCCAGATCGAGGAGCGCCGCCGTCTCCGCGTGACCGAACTCCGGAGCGACGTTCGCCATGCCGATTCCGCAGCGCGCGTGCGATCGAAGGTCCCCGTCGGCCAGGTAGTCCGCGTTATGTTCCTTGAACACCAGGCCGTAGCGCCTGGCGATCGCGGTTAGCTGCTGGGCCGAATCCTCCCGGAACTCCCCGACATTGCGGTCCAGCTTCGTCCAGGTGCCGGTGTTGGCCACGGCGAACAGCGGCATCGGCAGGCTCTGCCGGGCGAGTTCGGTGAGCAGCGAATCGAGGAAGAAATCGAATTCGGCGGGGGGAGTCACCTGGCCGTTCGCCTTCTCGAGGCTCACCTCGTAGGCAATACCGGGCAGGTCGCGCGAGCTGCGATGAATTTCTGCCCCTCGAATGAGCTCAACGATCCGCCCTACGCCCAGGTCAACGGGAATGGCGTCATCTAGGAAAGGGTCCTTGGCGGCATCGATGTGGAGGTAGTGGAAACCCGCGTCGATGTCGTCGCAAAGTGAGCGCAGGGCGCGATCGCGCGCCAGCGCCCAGGGTACGCGCGCCAGGTATTCGTCGTCTCGTTGCCACGGCCCGCCATGGTCACGGCCAACGAACCATTTTAGGGTGCCGGGCCAGCGGCTGGCTTCCTCGCTCAGGTAGCGAACCAGTCCCGCCTGGTCCCAGCCTTCAGCGTAGCCGCCGCCGAGTTCTGCGCTCTCGACCTGGTTCCGGCTCGCGATGAACAGCGCCGGAGTAGCGGTTTCGGCGGCCGCGCGCAATCCCGCCCGTACCGCGGTAGCGCTCATGGGCCCGATGCCGAGCATAGTGGGGGTATGGTCGTCCCGAAAAATATCAGCAAGCCGCATTGTCATACCTCTTCATGGGATTCAGCCCGCAGGACGGCCAGCTCTCGCTGGGTCTCGCGCAGGTGAGAGCGGAAAGTGCCGAAATCGGAGCCGAAGAACAGGGATCCAGGTGTTATCGCGTCCACACCAGCGGCGATCAGCCGCGGCAGCGTGTGCCGACGGATCCCTCCGTCGGCCTGAATCAAGCAGGCATAGCCGTGCGCGTCGATATGCTCGCGGAGTTCGCTGATCACGGCATATGCATCGGTATTTATGTCCACGCCTTTTATCCCGACGTCCGTTCCCATCACGAGCGCGACATCGACGTCCGCGAGATCGTCGCGGTAGACGCGCCAGTCCTCGCCCAAGAGCAACGCGAGCCCCACGGACCGACCCAGGCCGCGGACTTCCTGCTTAATTCCAGACCAGTCAGCGCACGTAGCGGGATGGAACAAGAACGTGTCCACGACGGGCGCATAACGAGCAACACAGCGTTCCGGGTTCTCAATCATCATGTGCGCCTGGAACGGAACCGGCACATGAGGCTTGACCGTCGCGAGAATGTCCGGGCCAAAGAGAAGTTCCGGCACGAAATGGTTATCCATGATGTCGAAGTGGATCGAATCGCAGTGCGGCGCCGCGGCAGCGAGGCTGGCGCGCAGTGCGCCAAGGTCGGCCGACCACGCCGATGCGGACACTTGAACCTGTCTCACGCTCACTCGTCCCTGACCAGGTAATCGAGCACTCCGGCTGGGCCGGGTACGCGGGCGGTGCGGAGACCGGCGGGCTTTGCGCCAGCCCCAGTGCGGAAACTAACGGCAGTTCCGAAGTTGATAGCGCGGATGCCCGGCGGTAGTGCGGCGAGCATGCGCAGGTCGGCGTCAAGGTCAGGTGGCCAGAACTGATCCCCCCAGACCTCGATGCCATCCCAGTCGCCGGTCACCTGGCCATCGGGCATCGTCAGCCGGTAGGAATTCCCGGCGTCGTCCAGCAAACGGCTCAGTGGGAGGCTCTTGTCGACGCCGTGAGCCATAATGTCGATTCCGAGATGGCCGGCCATACGGGCCTCGACCGGAAGGCCCGCTTCCGCCAGTCGGTCATTGAGCGCTGTGATCAGCACCGCGCGCTGATCGGCCGGTGAAACTCCGAGCACGGGGAAGTCCACCGTGACCTGCACCCCGCGATCCTCGAGCAGGGTTCCGGGGGAGGACGCGGCAATACCGTGATCGCTCAGCACGCCGGTGACTAGCGTCAGTACCTTGCCGAACACGCCCTCCATCGCGGCGCTCTCGCGCATGGAGAACAACGGCGGGGTAACCCGCCACCCAGAGCTGTCGTAGCCGAAGACCTCGGCGCCGTGGCAGTGCCCCACCAGAATGTTCCTCCGCGACGGCCGAGGGAACGCGCGGATGACACGCCGTTCAATGTTCTCGATACTCTGCCCCGACACCAGGAACAAGATCGTGCCGTTTCCGACCAGCCGCCTCAGGGCGTGCGCGAGCGTGGCTGAGATGTCGCGGAATGGCGGCGCCAGCGTGTCGTCCACGTCGGAAACGATCAGCCTCACCGAATCGAATCGCGGTGCCAGCGATGCCGACGGTGCCAGCCGCATCTGTTGCGAGCCGCGGCTAATCATGGCTATCCGGTCCGTGCTGAGACACGTTGAGCACGGTGGCCGATGCGTACATGTGGATGCCATCCGCGTCGACCCGGAACGGGCACAAGTTCATGTAGGGCAAGAAAGGCACCTCCGCGCAGACCAGGATGCCGCCGCTTGACTGTTCACTTGGTAAGCGCTTACCGATATATCATAATAGGACAGCGATACCTCGGTAAGCGCTTACCAAGCTATAACGATGTTATGCCAGTGTGATCCAAATGTCTAGTGTGTTATCAAAATGTAATAAAGCAGTTCGCGGGACCGTTGAAATCGGCTGAGTCGGCTGCGGCTATCGGTTATCCATGCCACGAATGCAACTATCGCGCGCGCTTCCCACGCTGGCGCGAAAGATCTCGGATGCGGTGAGCTCGCGCCGGGCATCGCCGGCACCGCCGGCACCGCGGGCGTCGGCGCCGGGTTCGGCAATCTCCGAGGGGGCCGCCCACGGCCATCAGCGTAGATTTGTCCTCCACGGCAGCGTCAGCGGGGACAGTGCAGCTTACCGGGCGTACGCGCACGGTCACCAGCGATCGGCGCGGGCGTACGGGGCGCGCCGCGATGTCACCAGATCACCCCGTTTCGAAATGAAAGAGCTGGGCGAGGTCACTATGGTGTCGATAACGCATCTGGCCGACGCGTTCCGCGAACTGCTCGGCTGACCAGCGATGGGCATCGACACCGAAAACCGGCAGAGCCGGCGCCGCGTGCGGCTGACCCCGATCCGGTCGATCCCGGTCGAGTTCACCGGGGAGCGGGCCGGCGAGGGACCGCTCACCTTGGCCCAGCTAGACATCTACGCATGGATGACCCCGGACGACGCCTACGCGTTCCTGCGGGCCGAGCTCCCGGTGCCGTCGGTGGTCTCCGTCGACGATGTGGCCGAGGCGCTGGCCGTGCTGATCTCGCGTTACGAGAGTCTGCGGACGACCTATCTGGCCGGAGATGTGTCCGTTGAACCGCGCCAGCGGGTGGCGGCGGCCGGGGTCCAACTGCTGGAAGTCTGCTCCCTAGGCGAGGGACAATGGGGACCGGCTGACCGCCCCGCGGCGGCCGAGGCGCTCCTGCGGTGGCTGCGCGAGTCACCCGATCCGGAACGGCGTCCGGTGCGCCTGGCGGTGGCCATCGCTCCCGGCGCGGGCGACCGGGTGATCGCGTGCGCCGCCGCGTTCACGCACCTGGCCGTGGACCACGGCGCAATCGGGATTCTCAAACGTGACTTCGCCGGCCTACTCGGCGATCCCGCTCGACGCTGGGTCGGCCCGGCCGGTCACCAGCCGCTGGATCACGCCGAACTGGAGGCAACGCCAGCCGAGCGACGCAGGGGCGAGGCGGCACTTGACCAGCTGCGGGAGAGAATACGGCGGATGCCTCGCTGCCTGTACGCCTTGCCAGGCAGCCGGACCGGCGGCGGGTCGCTGGCGGTGGAGCTGTCCTCGGTTGCCGCCGCGATGGCCGTGCGGCAGGTAGCGGCGCGCACCCGGACCAGCCGACCCAGCATCGTGCTAGCTGCCATCTGCGCCGTGATCGCCCGCCGCGCCGGCTACCCGGAGCTGGTGCTCCCGCAAGTGTCCAGCAACCGTTTCGAGCACCACCTGGTGAACTACGTCGGCCCCCTGGCCCAGGGCACCATCGCCGCCATCGAGATCGCCGGAAGAAGTTTCGACGAGCTAGCCGGCCATACCTGGACCACAGTGATGGAGGCGAACCGGCTCGGCAGGTACGACACGGCCAAGCGGGACGCCATGGACGAACTGATCGGCCACGAACGGGGCCTGCGCCCCAACCACGACCCCTTCTTCAACAGCCTCGTCGCGGAGTCGTGGTCCGGACTCACCGCGGGGGTCGGGTTTCAGCGCGAGCAGATCGACGTCGCGCTCGCCCGCACCGAGCTGCGCTGGCGCCCGATGCCGGACGCCAGAGCACCGATCCGGTTCACCCTCAACCAGATCGACGGCTGCCTGCGGCTGGATGGGTGGAGCGGTGACTCCGGCCTGGTGCCGCGGGCCGAACTGGAGTCGGTGCTGCTGGCCACCGAACGGCTGCTGGTCGCCGCAGCGCACGGTGACGTGCCCGGCAGCCGGATGCCCGCACTTATCGGGCTGGAACCCCTGGCCGGCACCCCGGACCGGATACTGATCGATCACTGCTGGGTCGACGTCGCCGCCGTGCAGCGCCTAGTGCGGGACGCCGTCGCACCCGCCGCCGCCCACGTCTTCGCGTCGGCCGGCGGCCGTCCGCTGGTCGCCCACCTGACCGCCACCGGCACCGTCCGCACCCCCGAACAGGCACATGCCCGCTGCATGGCCGCCCTCACCCGCCACCCGACAGCCATCACCCCCCGCCACTACGCCATCTGCCGCACCGCGCCTCCCGACCCGTCCGACCCCACCGCCTGGCCCGCACCGCTGGCCACCGGCACCGGTCGCGTCTGAACCCGCCAAGGCCATACGCCGGACAAGGCGGCGCTGCTCGACGGCACGACCTCCTGGCCGAAAGCTAAGGCACTCGGCAATCTCGGAGGGAGTTGTCCGTGTCCGTCTCCGTATGTTTGTTTTCGACAGCAGGTCAGCGAGCGCACACGAGCGGTCACCGACGACTCCGGCGGGTGGACCGGGCGCGTCGCGATATCACCGGACCCTCCGTTTCGAGGTAAAAGAGCTGATCAGCGATGAACACCGGAACCGAGACCGGTCAGCGCCCCCGGCGCCGTGTCCGGCTGACCCCCATGCGGTCGATCCCAGCCGAGTTCACCGGAGAGCGGAGCGGCGAGGGGCCGCTCGCCTTGGGCCAGCTCAACGTCTACAAGTGGCTGAGAGGAACCCCGGACCACGTCTATACGATCCTGTGCGCCGAACTCCCGGTGCCGGCGCTGGTGTCCGTCGACGACGTAGCCGAGGCGGTCGCGACGCTGATCGCGTGGCACGAGAGCCTGCGCACGACTTATGTGCCCGGCTACGTGCCCGGTGAGCAGCCGCGCCAGCGGGTCGCGGCGGCCGGCGTCCAGCCGCTGGAAGTCTGCTCGCTCGGCGAGGGACACTGGGGGCCGCGCGACCGCCCCTCGGTGGGCGAGGCGCTCAGCCAGTGGCTACGCGAGTCACCCGATCCGGCGCGGGCTCCGGTGCGCGTGGCGGTGGCGATCGCTCCTGACGGGGGTGACCGGGTCATCGCGTGTGCCGCCGCGTTCTCGCACCTGGCGGTGGACCACGGCTCGATCGAGATCCTCAAGCGCGACTTCGCGGGCCTGCTCGGCGAACCCGCGCGACGCCCGGCCGGGCGTCCCAGCCACCAGCCACTGGACCAGGCCCGACTGGAGGCGACCCCTGCCGAGCAGCGCCGGGCCGACGCGGCACTAGATTACCTGCGGGAGCAGTTGCGGCGGATGCCCCGCTGCCTGTACGCATTGCCGGGCGCCCGGACCAGCGGCGAGTCACTGGCGGTAGAGCTGTCGTCGGTGGCCGCCGCGATGGCCGTGCGGCAGGTAGCCGCACGCACCCGGACCAGCCGGTCCAGCATCGTGCTCGCCGCCATCTGCGCCGTGATCGGCCGCCGCGTCAGCTACCCGGAGCTGGTGTTCCCTCTATTGTCCAGCAACCGGTTCGAACGCCACCTGGTGAACTACGTCGGCTCTTTGGCCCAGAGCACCATCGCCACCGTCGAGATCACCGGAAGAAGTTTCGACGAGCTGACCGGTCACATCTGGACCGCGGTGATGGAGGCGAGCCGGCGCGCCAGGTACGACGGGATCAAGCAGGGTGCCGTCGACGAGAAGCTCGAGCACGAACGGGGCCTGCGCTTCAATTACGACCCGTTGTTTAACAGCCTGGTCCAGGAGTCGTGGTCTGGGCTGACCGCGAGTGTCGGGTTTGAGGCCAGGGAGGTCGGCATCGCGCTAACCCGGACCGAACTGCGGTGGCGACCGATGCCATTCACCGGAACGCCCCTCCGGTTCACCCTGAACCAGATCGATGGCTGCCTGCGGCTGGACGTGTGGAGCGGTGACACCGGCCTGCTGCCGCGGTCCGAACTGGAGTCGGTGCTGCTGGCCGTCGAACGCCTGCTGATGGCCGCCGCGCACGGTGACGTGGCCGCCGACCGGATGCCCGGACCTATCGGGCTGGAACCCCTGGCCGGAACCCCGGACAGGATACTGGTCGACTCCTGCTGGGTAGATGTAGCCGACGTGCAGCGCCTGGTGGATGACGCCGTCGCTCCCGCGGTGACCCATGTCTTCGCGTCGGCGGGCGACCTGCCGCTGGTCGCCCGCCTGGCCGCCACCGACAATGTCCGCACGCCGGAACAAGCACACGCCCGCTGCATGGCCGCCCTCGCGCACCACCCCACGGCCATCACCCCCCGCCGTTACGTTATCTGCACCACCGCCCCGGCCGCCCCGGCCGACCCCACCGCCTGGCCCGCACCCCTGGCCACCGGTACCGGGCGCGCCTGAACCTGACTTTGCCTCGATCTCCGGGTTGGCGGCGTACCGGACATTGCACTGCTGTGTCTACCTATGGGGCGACTCCAGGATCACCATCGATTCGGCCGGCAGGGTGATGCCGTTGGCTAGCGATGAGGCGCTCACCGTGCCCTGGGCGATGGTCGAATCGGTCGCGTTCTGGTTACCGGCACTGTAGGTCCAGGTCCGCGGCTCGCCGGAGAGCGGCCTAGCCGCGTGGAATCGCACAGTCTGCGCCGAGTTCGTGTTCGTGTTGATGAACGCGACCGCTTCCTTGCCACCAGGCAGCAGGGACTGGTAGGCCAGAACGTCAGCCGGGTCAGAAGTCGTCATCGCGCCCAGCAGTGCGTGCGGCTGGGCCAAATGCGCGGCAAGCAGGTATCCGTAATAGGGCGTCTCCGGCACTGGCGGCGAGCCCGAGGTGAACATCCCGTAGTCCGGATTGGCGCAGGTGGCGCTCGTGTTGCCGTAGTTGTTCATGTCCCACCAGTCGACGCTAGTCGCACCGGCGGCCAGCCAGGACAGGACATCCCCGGCGGCGAACAGGGCCCCGGTAGGCGTGCAGACCGTCGTTGTCTCGTTGTTGGATACGCCGGTCTCTCCGACCACGACCTGGGCGCCTGGATCGTAGGCGTTCAGGTCGCCGCGGATCTGCGTGTACAGCGCGGGCACCGACATCAGGGACTGCAGGACCTGCTGGTCGGTCGGGTTGCTGCCGCCAGTGCTGCCGGAGAAAAAGAACGGGTAATAGTGGGCATCGACGAACCCGATGTACCTGCCGTCCTGGCGGAGCACCGTGTTGTTCCACTCCGCGTTGTCCGGTACGGCTGCGCCCGCCACCTCACTGCCGAAGGCCCAGGGCACGCCGATCGGGGCGGATGGGTCGGCGGTCTTCATCGCGCGCAAGAACGCGAGAGCGTTGGCCGCGTACGAGGACGCCAGCGTCTGGGTGCCCGCCGCGTTGCCCTGGGTTATCTGCGGGCACGTCGGGTTCTCGTAAACGCCGTCCACGGTGGTGTAGTCATTGGGCAGATAACCCTGGTAGTTCTCCGGCGGTCCGGACAGTGAGTTGTTGACCTCCCAGCAGCCGTAGCTCTCGTTGCCGACCTCCCACAGGGCCACGCTGTCGCCCGGCGTCGTCTGCGCGTGGGTTACCCAGGCGGCTGCCTCGGCCGGCGTTCCTGAGCCGTAGTTCACGGTCACCAAGCTCCGCGCGCCCACCGCTTTCGCCTGGGCGGAGAACTGGTCGAAGTCGAGCGAATCCGATGTCGCGCAACTCGAGCTTGTCACCACGTATGAGGCAGTGGGATCCTCCGGCAGGCAGTTCTCGATGTTGGAGTTGGTCTGCCAGTCGTAGGCGTCGGCATAGGAGCCGCCGCCGTACCGCAGCAGGCCGATGCTGGCCGCCTGGAGAAGGGGCTGGATGGTGTCCACCCCGCCGCCCGCCGAGGTATCGGCCGCGTAGATATAGTCCCACGGCGCGGTGTTGAGGCCGAGGGCCAGTGGTGACACCAGATTGCCTAGCGGCGCATCTGACGGTGTCGCCGCGCCCGCCGTCGTCGAGAGCGCGACGGTTACGCACACGACGAGGCCGGCACTACAACCGACTCGCGACGCCCGCCGCCAGGTAGAGGATCGTTCAGCCGCTCGTTTCATGGCTCCTCCTTGATCAGTGGCGTTAAGGTCACGGGCTTCACCGGGGAATCGATAAGCAGGCGACGCGTGGTTGCCAGGCCCCAGTCATCTAGCTGGCGCAGCCCGTCTCCGCAGCACCGGAGTCCGCCGTAGCGCTCCACCACCGACGCCCACTCCGACCGTCGCTGGACCTGCGGGCGCAGCATCAGGCAATCCGGGTCGTTGATCCAGAACCGGCCGTGCTGCCAGGCGCGTGCGACGACGTTCCTGGCCGCGTTCCGCTGCGATGGCATGGTCGGGTGGCCGCCGCGCGGCTCGTAGTCGGCTGCGATGTCCGGCCCCACGCGCATGGCGTCTACCAGCCCGATCGAGGGCATGATCGGTGCGCCGCAGCCCACCAGCAGGGCATCCGGACCGATAGCGTCGCGGATCAGGCGCAGCCCTTGCCGGTAGGCTTCGACGCCTGTCATGGCCGCGTACCGGGTGCCCTCGATGGCTCCGGCGTAGCAGAAATCGATCTTGAAATAGCTGACACCCCAGCCACGCATCGTGCCCAGCACTCCGGCCAGGTAGTCGGCCGCGTCCGGGTGTGTCAGGTCAAGAGCGGTGCACGAGTCCCGGCAGACCGCTCCTGTGTACACTGGCTCGCCCGTCCCGGGTTCACGGACCACCCAGTCCGGATGGGTGGCGAAAAGCTCGCTGGACCTTCCCACCAGCATCGGCGCGATCCAGATGCCGGCCCGCCGCCCGGTGCTCCTTATCCTGGCGATCAGACCGGGCAGGTCAGGAAACTGGCCCGAGGCGGTTAGCCAGTCACCGGGACACGACTCGTAGCCGTCATCGACCTGGACGACGCCGACAGGGATGCGCAGCGCGTCCATCGCGGCGAGATTGGCCAGCACGTCGGCTTGGGTCACGCCGGAGTAGTACTGATACCACGAGCACCAGACCGGGGGGATCTCGCGCAGCACGAGCACAGTCGCGAACACTGACGCGAAATGGTCCGCCCACCTGCCCAGTGCCCCCGGTATTCCCCCGGGTCCGCGGTCTTGCGTCTGCGTGACCGAGGCGTCGGCGCTGACGATCAATTCCTCGCCGCGTAGCGTGGCCTGGATGACAGGCACCCGGCTGCTCGTCTCCCGCGCGCCGAATACGATCATCGGCCCGCCGTCGGCGGGATCGACGGCCAGCAGTCCCGAGCCCTGGAATACGGCGGCTGGTGCCGCCTGACCGTACTGGCAGTCGATCGCCAGCGACTCAGGCGACGTGACCGGCTGGGGTGCGGTCGTCGCCGGGAAAGACCCGGTCTGGCTCCACGACTGCCAGCCCTCGGCATACACCCGCGCTCGCGCCGGGTCGATGCGGACAGCCGCGATCTGCGTCATCATCGCTCCGCCTCTGCCTTCAGCCCATCCGCTCCAGCCTGCTGGTGCAGCCAGCAAAGCGCGCGGTGATCAAGCCCGACCGGGACGTCCGGCGGCCGGGTCGTACACACGTCCATGGCCTGCGGACAGCGCGGCCGGAACTGGCACCCCGTACTAGTGGCCGCCTCACGTCGCTCGGCCGCAAGTACTGCCTCGTCGACTCGCGCGGCGCGAGCCGTCTGCCGTCCCCGGCGCGCCTGCGCCAGTTCGGCCCGGGTCAGCGCGGGATCCGGTGCGGCCGAGGCGAGCAGCTGCGTGTACGGGTGCGACGGCCGCAGGATCACCTCGTCACTCGGCCCGTGCTCGACGATCTCGCCCCGGTACATCACCATGATCTGCGCGGAGAAATGCCTCGCCGTCGCCAGATCGTGGGTGACATAGAGCAGCGCGAGGTTGCGTTCCCGTTTGAGCCGGTCGAGCAAGTTGAGTATCTCCAGCCGGATCGACACGTCCAGCATCGACACCGGCTCGTCCGCGAGCAGCACGTCCGGGCCGGAAGCCAGCGCACGCGCGATCGCCACTCGCTGCCGCTGGCCGCCGGACAGCTCGTGCGGGTACTTACCCGCGATCTCCTCGGCCGGGGTGAGGTTGACCGAGCGGAGCAGCTCGGCCACCTCCTCATCGAGCCGGGCCCGGCTGTGCTCCGGGTGCAGCATCAGGATCGGCCTGGCCAGGTGGTGCCGCACGGTGTGCATGGGGTTAAGCGACGCGAACGGATCCTGGAAGATCAGCTGCACACGCTTGCGGTAGGCGCGCAGCGCGCGCCCGTGCCGCCCAGGCCGCTCGCCGTCGAGCATGACCGTACCCGCGGTAGGCCGGACCAGCTGACCGACCGCGCGCACCACGGTCGATTTCCCGCTGCCGCTCTCGCCGACCAGGGCAAGGGTCTCACCTTTTTCCAGGCAGAACGAGCAGTGGTTCACGGCCCGCAAGCTCGTTCCTCCGCGCAGGCGGAAGTCCACGACGAGATCCTGGACAGTCAGCATCTTTCTCCGTTCGGCCCGCCTCCGGGCGCCTTTAGCCCTTTGGCTTGCTCACGGGTCCAGGCGGCTTCGCGCCCCGCTGGCTCGCTCACGGGGGGTTCGCTCACTAGGTGACATGCGGCTAGCCAGCCGTCTTCGCGGCCGGGGACGGGAAGCAGGGGCGGGGGCGTGGTGTGGCAGGGCTCGAAGGCGGAGGGGCAGCGCGGGGCGAACGGGCAGCCCGCGAAGTCCGCGCGCAGGTCGGGAGGGCTGCCGGGGATGCCGTGCAGTTCGCGCCGCTCGCCGCGCATGTGCGGGAACGAGCCGAGCAGACCCTGGGTGTAGGGGTGGGCGGGCGCGCTGCCCAGCAGCTCGGTCGGCGCGTACTCTACGATCCGGCCGGCGTACATGACCGCCAGCAGGTCGCTCACCTCAAGCAGCAGCGACAGGTCGTGGGTGATGAAGACCACGCTGAACCCGAATTCTTCCCGCAGTCGCTCGATCTCGTCCAGGATCTCCCGCTGCACCACCACGTCGAGCGCGGTGGTCGGTTCGTCCATGATGACAAGCTCAGGTTCCAGCGCGAGGGCCATCGCGATCACGACCCGCTGGCGCATTCCCCCGGACAACTCGTGCGGGAAGCCGCGAGCTCGTCCGGGATCCAGGCCCACCATTTCGAGCAGCTCGCGGGTGCGGCGGTCACGGGCGGCGGAGTCCATGTCGGGGCGGTGTGCGGCGAAGATGTCGCTGAACTGCCTGCCGATGCTGGTCACCGGGTTCAGCGCGTTCATCGCGCTCTGGAAGACCATGGACACCTTGTTCCAGCGGAACTGCCTGAGCTGTTCCGGTGCCAGCGCCATCAGGTCGAGCGGCTGGCCGCCCGCCGGGCAGAACGTGATCGACCCGCCGGTCAGCCGGGCAGGAGGCCGGAGCAGGCGAGCGATCGCCGCGGCGAGCGTCGACTTGCCGCAGCCGCTCTCTCCCGCGATGCCGAGCACCTCGCCGCGGCGCAGGGTGAAGCTCACCTGGCGCACGGCCCTGGTCGGGCGCCTCGCCGCGTACTCGACGTCAAGGTCGGTCACCCGCAGTATTACTTGTTCGCTCACTTAGCTGCCCGCTTGGCTGGGCGGTAGGTCCGCAGGCGGGGATTAAGCAGCTCGTCCATGCTGAAGTTGATCAGCGCGAGCCCCATGCCCAGCAGCGCGATGCATGCGCCAGGCGGGACGAACCACCACCAGGCACCGCTTTGCAGTGCCTCGTCGTTCCACGCGAAGAAGAGCATGTTGCCCCAGGTGAGCTGGCTGACGTCGACGATTCCGAGGAACGCGATCGTGGCCTGGGTCAAGATCGCGAAGATCATCGCGAAAATGAACTGCGAGACGATGATCGGTAGTTCGTTCGGCAAGATCTCGACGAGGATGATCCGCCAGGCGCGTTCGCCGCCCGCCCGCGCCGCGAGCACGTACTCGCGATTGCGGACCGACAACGTCTGCGCGCGGAGCACGCGGGCGGACGCCGCCCAGCTCGTCAGCGCGATCACGAGGATCAGCGCGGTCAGGTTTCCCTGCTTAACGTAGGCGAACGTAACGATGATCAGCGGGAACGTCGGGATGACCAGGACGACGTTGGACAGCAGGGACAGCGCCTCGTCAACGATGCCGCCCACGTATCCGCCGGTGATGCCGATGACGATGGAGATGGCGGTGGCGAGCAGCCCGGCGCCGACTCCGATCTCCAGCGAAGCGCGGGTGCTGACCACGAGCTGAGCGAACACGTCCTGCCCAGTCTGGTTGGTACCGAGCCAGTGCGCTATCGACGGCGCCTGGTACGTTGCCGTGCTCAGCAGGTTGGGGTTCGGGGCGAAGAGGGGCCCGAAGATCGCCACCAGCACGAAGAAGCCGACTATGCTCGTGCCGGCGACGAGGCGGCCCGACCGGAACGCCTCGCGCAGCCGCCCCGCCAAGCGCCGCGGGTCCGTGTCGGGTGCGGGCAGCCCGCTCGCGGTGTCCGCGATAGCCGCGGTGATGTTCTGCGCGGTCATCGCCCGGTCCTCGTCCGCGGGTCGACGAAGCCGTACAGCAGGTCCACGATCAGGTTGGCGCCGAGCACGGCGAACGTGATCACCAGGAAGATCGCCTGGAGCAGCGGGTAGTCCTCGTTCCCCACCGCCTCGACCAGCTTGTACCCGATGCCCGGATAAGAGAACACGTACTCCATCGCGATGGCGCCGCTGACCACGAAACCGAGCGATATCGCGAAGCCGGACAGGCTCGGCAGGACCGCGTTGCGCGCCGTGTACCCGATCATCACCCGCCGCGAGCTGAGCCCCTTGGCCTCGGCCGCGATCACATAGTCCTCGGACAGCGTGGCGACCATCATGTTGCGCATGCCGAGCAGCCAGCCGCCGATGGAGCTGAGCACGATCGTCAGGGCGGGCAGGATCGCGTGCTGCACCGCCGAGGCGATGAACGGCCAGTTGAAGCCGATGTTGATCTCGGAGTTCGTGTTGTACCCGTTGCCGAGCGGGAACACATGCCACACGTTGGTGGCGAATACGTACAGCAGGATCAGGGCCAGCCAGAAGTACGGCATGGCCGTGAGCAGCGTGGTGGCCGGCACGATCGCATCCAGCCTGGAGCCGCGCTTCCAGCCGGCCAGCACGCCGAGCGCGATGCCGAGCACGAAGCTGATCACCGTGGCGGTGCCAACCAGTATCAGCGTCCAGAGGATGGCGGCGCTGATCTCGGAGCTGACCGGATCGGGGAAGTCGCTGACAGAAAGGCCGAGCCGAAGGTGCGCGAGGCCGTCCACGTACTGCCAGTACTGCTGGAGGAGGTTGCCGGTGCCGAGGCCGAGCAGTTTGCTGAGCGCCTGCTGTTCCCCCGGCGGCACCGGACCTGCCTGCGCCATCTTGGCCAGCAGCAGCTCCACCGGGTTACCGGGGATCAGGCGCGGCAGGAAGAAATTGAGGGTCAGCGCCGCCCACGCCGCGACCGCGTAGAAGCCCAGCTTGCGCGCCACGAACCGGGTGCGCGGGCCAGTCCGCGACCTGAGGCGGCGCAGCTCCCGCACCCCCGGCCGGAAAGCCCGGCCGGGGGCGGGGGCCGAAGCGGTACCGTCTGTCGCCATCATTGTCAGTTGGCCGGCGCCAGCCGGTCCGCGACCCAGCCCAGGTCGGGGCTGATGTAAACGGCGGCCGCGGCGTACGGGTTGCTGAGCGTCGGGTAACCGGCGACGTTGTTGCCGTTGAACTCGATCTCATCCTGCTGCTCGAAGAGCGGGATGTCGGGTAGCTGCGTGGCAAAGATCTGCTCGATCTGCGCGAAGTCCTGTGTATCGGACAGTTCGTTGGGGCTCGCGGCGATGGTGTTCAGCAGCGAGTCCACGCTCTGATTGGAGTAGCGGCCGAAGTTGCCGACCGTGTCGTTCTGCCCGAGCGGCGTCGCGATCTTGCTGTCCAGCATCTCGTAGTAGTAGTACCAAGGGCTCGGCACGTAGCCGAAGTTGTCGATCAGCAGCTGGAAGTTACCGGTGGACTGGTCGGCGATGAAGGCCGCATAAGCCTCCGAGTCGACGGTCAGGTTGATCCCGGCGGGCTTCAGCTCACTCTGGATGATCTGCAGGTCGCTGATGTAGTCCGTGTAGCCGGTGACGACCTTGACCGTCAGGTTCAGCGGCGTCTTGAGCCCGGCCTTGGTCAGTGTCGCCTTCGCCTGCGCAGCATTGGCGGCGGGGAAGCTCCCGACCTGCGAGCTGGCGACCGCGTTGAAGTTCGGCGTGAGCAGGGCAGCCGGGTTGGACGGTGGGGCGTACCCGTCGTAGACGGTGCTGCTGATGTAGCTCCGGTTGAGCGCCTCGCTGATCGCCTGGCGGACGGCCAGGCTTGTCGTCGGCCCCTTGGCCATGTTCGGGACAAGGAATGCCGTGGACAGCGGGAGGTCGACGACCGTGAACTTGGGGTTCTTGGCCAGGTAGGTGGTCTTGATGTTCGGGATGAAGCTACCCGCCCAGTCGAGCTGTCCCTGCTCGATCGCCGCGTCCGAGGTGGTGTTGCCGGTGTAGGCGAGGAACCTGATCGTCTTGAACTTCGGCAGGCCTGCCATGTAGTAGTGCGGGTTCGCTGTTAGCTGCATCACCTGGCCGGCGACCTTACTCACCTCGTAGGCGCCCGTCCCGACCGGGTCTGAATCGAGGTAAGTGGACTTGTCGGAGATCGATTGCCAGATGTGCTGAGGCAGGATGTAGGTCTTGCCGAGCGCGGCGTACCCGTCGGTGTAGGCCGATGTCGTGAAGTTGATCACGGCGGTGTAAGCGCCGCTGGAGGTGGCGTTCGCGAGCGGCAGCGCGTTCTCGTTCAGCGCCGCGTTCTGAGCTTCCAGGTTGAACGTGTATGCGACGTCGGCGGCGGTGAACGGCTTACCGTCGGTCCATTTCACGCCGTGCCTGACTTGGACCGTGAGCGTCTTGCCGTTGTTGGACCAGGCATAGCTGGTGCCCAGCCATGGCTGCACCGAGCCCGCCTTCGCCGTGTCGTAGAAGAACAGCGGCTCGTAGATCATGCCGCGCGACGGGTCCTCGGCGTTGGGCGAGAACTGGTTGAAGTTATCGACGAAATCGCCGGCGGCGCCGGTTGTCACGGTCAGGACCCCGTTCGGTCCTGATGTCGACGAGACGCCGGAATTACTGGTGCCGCTACTGCTGCAGGCGGCGAGGGTCGCCACGGCAAGGAGCGCAGCGGCGGTAGGAGCCAACATAACGTGCCTGTGTCTCTTCATCGTAGACACCCTCTTTTCCGGTCGCCCAGGAACGGCTGGCACTACGCCACGGAAGTAATCCGATGTGTCGTGATCGAAGCACTATACCGGTTAAGTGTCAACCCTCGGCGATTCCGGGAAAGGCACTTCTTGCTTGCGGCGGCGCGACCTCAGCTGCCGTTCTGGCGCCAGCGCCCGGTGGACTCACGGACCATGAGCTCGGGCGGCCCTTCCTGGTAACTGCCGACCTCAGCACCCTCCGCCGCCAGGTTCAGCAGGCGCGCCGCTTGAGTTCCCGCCTCCACGGTGTCCCAGCGCAGCGCGGTCACCGATGGGTGCACGAGCTCGCACAGGGCGGAGTCGCCCCACGCGATGATCGACAGATCATCCGGCACGGCCAGGCCGGCTCGCTGGGCGGCGCTCAGCGCGGCGACGGCCATGACGTCGTTGTCGTACAGGATCGCGGTCGGCGGCTGCTCTCGGTCCAGTAGCGCACGGGTGGCTTCGACGCCGTGCTCGGCGGTGTAATCCGCGGTGACGGAAACTACCTCGATCCCAGCCGCTTCGGCCACCCGCGCGAGCGCGTCCGTGCGCAGCTTAGAGTGCCAGTACCTGGGGAAACCACCGACTCGGGCGATTCGCTGGTGACCGAGTCCGGCCAGGTGGCCGACCAGGATCGCGGTGGCCGCCCGGTCGTCCTGCCACACGGCTGGCAGGCTGCCGGCGCCCCGCGGCGTGCCGACCACCACGGCCGGCATGCCCAGTTCCTCGAGCGCGGCTACCCGGCGGTCGCGCACCTGCAAGTCTACGACGAACACCCCGTCCACCCGGTGCTGAGCCCACCACGTCCGGTACATCTCGATCTCGGCGGCCTGATCCTCGGCGTGAGTGAACAGCAGCATCACATGCCGCTGGCTGAGCTCGTCCTGGATACCGGAGATGAGTTGCGTGAAGTACGGCTCGATACCGAGCGTTCTCGCGGGCTTGTCGATGATCAGCCCGAACGCGCCGGACTTGCCGTCGGACAGAGCGCGGGCGGCACTGCTCGGCTTGAAGCCCACCTCGTCCGCGATTGCCAGGATGCGCTCCCTGGTCGCGGCGGAAACGCCCGGCTGTCCGTTGAGTGCGAACGACACAGCCGCCTTGGTCACGCCGGCCTGGCGTGCCACATCAGCGATCGTCGGACGTTTCATCACACCCCCCTTTGCGGCGAAAGTCTACCGGCAACCCCGTTGACACTAAACCGGTATAGTGTTTCGATCACTCCAGCGACCAGTATCTGCCGCAGAGAACCAACCGCCCGGAGAGGGGAGTTCCGCCGCATGCGAAGGAACGCCGCCAAGATCATCGCCGGCGGCCAGCCTGTCACATGGCTGGGCGCCAACTTCTGGTCTCGGACCGGCGGACCCTTGATGTGGCGGAATTACGACCCGGCCGTCGTCAGGGGCGAACTGCGCGTCCTGCACGACCACGGCCTGACCATGACAAGGTCGTTCTTCTACTGGCCGGACTTCATGCCGGCGCCGGAGGTCATCGACGAGGGCATGGCCGCCCGGTTCGCTGACTTCCTCGACCGGCACACCGAACACGATATGACCACCGTCCCGACCTTCATCGTCGGCCACATGTCGGGTGACAACTGGGACCCGTCCTGGCGGGCCGGCCGTGACCTGTACGCCGATGTGTGGCTGGTCGGCCGGCAGGCATGGTTCGCGGGTGAGATGGTCCGCCGGTTCGGCACGCACCCGGCGGTGACCGGCTGGCTGGTATCTAATGAGATGCCGCTGTACGGCGGCGAGGATACATCACACGAGACGGTCGCCGCCTGGGCACAGATCATCAGGGATGCCGTACGGGCGGCCGGCGGGCATCAGCCCTTCTCGCTCGGCGACGGCGCCTGGGGGATCGAGGTGAGAGGCCGGGACAACGGCTTCCGGCTCGCCGACACCGCCCGGCTGTGCGACTTCATCGGGCCGCACGTGTACCCGCTCGGCGATGACCGGATCCGCCAGCAGTACGCGGCGGCCTGGCACTGCGAGCTGGCCGGGACATTCGGCAAGCCGGTCGTGCTCGAGGAATTCGGAGTCAGCTCGGACTTCGCCGCGGAACGCAATGCCGCCAGGTACTACCGGCACGCGCTGCACAACACCCTGCTGGCCGGCGCGACGGGCTGGATCGCATGGAACAACACCGACTTCGACCTGCCTAGCCAGGACCCGTACCGGCATCACGCGTTCGAGCAGAGCTTCGGCCTCACCGACGCGGCAGGCGAACCTAAGCAGACGCTGCGGGAGATGCATGCGTTCGCGGCCACCCTGAAGGCAATCGGAGCGGACAGGTGCGAGCGGGCGGACACAGCCACGGCCCTCATCGTGCCCTCCTACCTCGACACTGAGTACCCGTTCGCTGCTCCGGCCGACCGGCAGGACATCGCCGCGACGCTGGCTCAGGCGTACGTCTCGGCGAAACTCGCTGACCTGGCACCGGCGCTAGCCAGGGAGACCGCGGGGATCGCGAGCACAGCCAGGCTCTACCTGGCGCCTTCGGTGAAGCAACTGCTCGCGACCACCCCCGCCGGTCTGGAGCAGCTCGCGGCAGACGGCGCCACCGTCTACGTCTCCTATTCGGCCGGCGCCAACGGCTGGCACCGCGGGCCGTCGTTCGGACGGCTCAACCAGCTGTTCGGCGTGACACACCAGCTCGATGTCGGGCTCGGTGACCCGATCACGGACAAAGTCACCGAGCTCACCCTGCAGCGGGACTTCGGCGGCCTGGCCCGCGGTACCACGCTCAGGTTCAAGGTCGCCGGGAACGAGCACAGCCGGGCCTTCCTCCCCGTCATACCCCATGCCGCCACCGAGATCGTGGCGACCGACGCGCATGGGCGGCCCGCGCTACTGCTCCGCCGAGCAGGCGCCGGCTCGCTGATCCTGTGCACCTACCCGGTCGAGCACATGGCCGCGCTCACCCCCGCGGTCAACCCCGATGACACCGTCACCCTCTACTCCGCCCTGGCAGCACATGCCCAGATCAAGCTGCCGGTCGCGGTAGATGACCCGCGGGTAGCCTGCGATGTCCTGGTCCGCACCGATGGAGCCAGGTTCGCGTTCCTCGTCAGCCACGCGGACGAACCCCTCACCGTCAAGCCGCTGCTTGAGCGAGGCTGGCGGCTGACAACGCTGGACGGAAAGGACGTGACCGAAGGAGTCACCATAGACCCGTTCGGGACACCTGCCTTCTTGCTGACGGAAGACGGCTGACGCCGTGCGGCCACTCGCGGCCGTGCGCAAGCTCCGCCGGGACACCCCGCCCGGAGCTAGCCAGTTTGGCGGCAGCTGTCTGCGCGTCCACGAGCCGCGGCCAAGGCGCGGGCCTTCAGCCGGCGGCTCCCGGTCCGGAGTCCGCCACAGGCCCGGTCATGCCGAGGACCAGCGAACCGATCGCGGACCAGCACGCGAACGGCATGGTCCGTGTCGTAGGCCATGTGGCCCGCTCAGCCATGCCCGCATGGCCAGGACCGCATGGCCAGGACCGCGTACCAGTGCACGCCGACCCGTACCGGCTCACCGCCGAGGGGTAATGTGCCGATGTGGACCATGTCAGATTGGGCCGAAGTGGCCTGCAGGTTTCCCGGCTGTGCCTGGGCACGATGACGTTCGGGCTGCAAAGTGACGAGGCGACCGCGATCGCCGTGCTGGACAAGGCCGCCGACGGCGGTGTCGACTTCCTGGATACCTCGGACGCCTATCCGCTGGGCGGCGACCTGACGACGCGCGGCGCCACCGAGGAGATCCTCGGTCGCTGGCTGCGCGGCCGGCGGGACCGGTTCATCGTGGCCACTAAATGCTTCGCGCCGACCGGCCCGGCCCCGTTCGACGGCGGCAACTCCCGCAAGCACATCATGTCGGCGGTGGAGGCCTCGCTGCGCCGGCTGCGGACCGACTACATCGACCTGTACCAGCTGCACGGCTACGATCGGGCGACCCCGATCGATGAGACCCTGGGTGCCCTGGACGATCTGGTTCACCAAGGTAAGGTCCGCTACACCGGCTGCTCGAACTTCCTCACCTATCAGCTGGTCCGGGCCGTCGGCAGGAGCGAGACGCTGGGGCTGGCCCGCTTCGACTCGGTGCAGCCCCGGTACAACCTGCTATTTCGCCAGATCGAGCGGGAGATGCTGCCGTTCTGCGGCGAGGAGGGCGTGGGCGTCATCCCCTACAACCCGATCGCGGGCGGCCTGCTGTCCGGCAAGCACATGTTCTCCGCGCCGCCGCCCGAGGGCACCCGGTTCACTCTCGGCACCGCCGGTGGCATGTACCAGGACCGCTACTGGCACGAGCGGGAGTTCGCTACGGTCAAACAGCTCGGTGAGCTGGCTGCGCAGGCTGGACTGAGCCTGGTCACCATGGCGGTCGCCTGGGTGCTAGCCAACCCGGTGATCACTGCCCCGATCATCGGAGCCAGCAACCCTGGCCAGCTCGACGCCAGCCTGGCCGCCGTCGATGTCAAGCTCGACGACGACCTCAAAGCCCGGCTGGACGACCTGACCCGCGAGTACCGCCTAGGCGACGCCCCTCGTTGACGCGCCAGCGGCGAGCGCCGGTAACCCTGCTTCGCCGCCTGACCTTTTAAGCCGGTTTTAATAAAATCTTCCTAGCTTTCCCGGGTGATCGAGAGCCGCTTCCGCCCCGATGTCCAAGGGCTGCGGGCACTCGCGGTGACGATGGTGGTGATCTACCACCTCTACCCGTCGGCACTGCCTGGCGGCTTCGTTGGTGTGGATGTCTTCTTCGTGATCTCCGGATACCTGATCACCGGGCATCTGTGGCGCGAGTTTCAGCGATCCGGCCGGGTGCGGCTGCTCGACTTCTGGGGTCGTCGGGCCAGACGCCTGCTACCCGCCGCGGCCTTGGTGCTCGCGGTGACGTGGACCGTCTCCCGCTTCGTCCTGCCGTCCAGCCAGCTTTCCGATACCGCTGAGCAGATACGGGCCAGCGCGCTGTATTACCAGAACTGGCTGCTGGCGCACGATGCCGTCGACTACCTGACGTCCGGCGAGGCGGCGACGCCGGTGCAGCACTTCTGGTCGCTGTCGGTTGAGGAGCAGTTCTACCTGGTCTGGCCGTTGCTGTTCCTAGTGGCGGCCCTCGTCGCGCGGCGCCGGCGTCCCGGCCGCGTGGTCGCGGGGCTCATGCTGGTGCTGGTGGCGGCCTCGCTCGCGTACTCGGTGTACGACACGCGCGTCAATCCGTCGGCCGCTTACTTCGTCACCCCCACCCGGATGTGGGAACTGGGCATGGGCGGACTGCTCGCCATGGTGACTGAGCGGGCCGGTCCCGCGCTCTGGCCCGGCCGGTCCGGGTGGCCTGCCCGGTCCGGGCGGCTTGCCCGGCTCGGGTGGCCTGCCCGGTCTGGGTGGCTTGCCCGGCTCGGATGGCGGGGCGGGTGCGGGTGGGCAGGACTGGCGCTGGTGTTCGCGTCGCCCTTCGTGCTGCGCGGGACGACCGCCTTCCCCGGGGCGCTCGCGCTGCTGCCAGTGACGGGCGCCGTCATGGTCATCGGCGGCGGACCGGACCGCGGGCCATCCCGGCTGCTCTCTATCCGGCCGCTCGTTTTCCTCGGCGGCATTTCGTACTCGCTCTACCTGTGGCATTGGCCGGTTATCGACCTGTGGACCGCCGAGCAGGGCAAGCCGCCAGGACTGGTTAGCGGCGCGGTGATCGTCGTCGTCTCGGTCGTCCTGGCCTGGCTGACCAAGGTTCTGGTCGAGGATCCAGTGCGCTTGTCACCGCTGCTGTCCGGCCACGGCTGGCGCTCGCTGTCCACGGCTCTGGCCGCCGCCTTGCCCGTCACCCTGGCGACGATCTACATCGTGGCCCTACCCGGCCAGTTCGACGGCAGGCTGGGGGCGGGCTACCCCGGTGCCGCCGCGCTCGCCACCAAGCGCCTCAGCGTCCGGTCGGAGCCGGTACTGCCGCCGCCGGCCGACGCGCACGCGGGTATGCCCGCATACTGGACGCAGGGCTGCCTGGTCGCCGAGACCACCGCCGCCCCGAAGGCGTGCGTGTACGGCGACAAGACCAATCCCTCGCTGACCGTCGCTCTGGTCGGCGACTCGATTGCCGGGAACTGGTTCCCCGCGTTGCAGACACTCGCGTTGCGCTACCACTGGAAGCTCGTCACCGACATGCACGCGGTCTGCACGTTCACCGCCACCTGGCTCTTCGAGCGGGCGACCAACGGGCCCTATACGGCGTGCCATGAGTGGGGCGTCAGCGTGCTGCACGACCTGCTCACCAGCATCCATCCCAACGTGGTGATCACGTCCGACCTCGCTGACCTCGGCTCGCTCGCGAATCACCAGGTCGGACAGCAGGCGTATGCGGACATCGCCACCGGGATGGCGGATTACTGGACTCAGCTCGAGCACGCCGGGATTTCCGTGGTGCCGATCGAGGAGACTCCCACGATGAGCTTCTACCCGCCCGATTGCGTCGCCAAGTACGGTGCGTCGTCAGCCAAGTGCGAGGTACCGATCGCCAAGGCGATACGGAGCGATCCGCCCACCGTGCGGGCGACGCGGCTGATGGCCGGCGAAGTATCGCTCATCGACATGAACAAGTTCGTCTGCGAGCCGACCGAATGCCCATCTGTAGTGGGCAACGTCCTTGTCTACTTCGACGCCCACCACCTGACCAGCAACTACTCGAACACCATGGCGCCGTACCTCGCGCCTCAGCTGTTCGGCAGCAGTGCGGTGCTGGCCAGCCACAAGTAACAAGCGGTCCTGACTTGCTCCGGGTGGCGGACCGGCACGCGCGTAATCGAGCCCGGGTCGATCCGCTGCGCGAAGTATCGATATATAGGCGCCGGCGGCCGAGATCACGATCTACAGCAGGAGCATTAGGTGCCCGGTCAGGGTGCATGATCACAATCGGTGCCGGTCCTAGTGGATCTCACTAGCTACCTCTGAAACGTCGGCACCGGCGAACCCAACGCGTTGGTACGTTCACTTATTGCTCAATTGACTCGCAGCAGGCTCGCGGTTAGCCTGTCAGGGGGGATTAAGAGGAGAGGATCGGATCGGCTGCTCCGGTGAACTGGATGCTATTTATCCGGGAGCGCCAAACCTAATCGGTTTGGTCGATATCCGAAACTGTTCGACTGCCTCAGCGAGCGCCTAGGTGGGTTTATGGAGTTTAGGCTGCTTGGCCCCGTAGAAGTTTTGATCGACGATAAGCCAGTTGCCATCGTTGCTGCCCGGCAACAGATCGCACTGGCACTTTTGCTTCTTGAGGCGGGGCGCGTTGTCTCCGTTGACCGGATCATAGACGCGCTGTGGGGCGACACACCGCCCCGAACTGCGAGAAGTCAGGTGCAGATCACGATATCCGGCCTGCGGCGGCTCCTTGGCGAGTGCGTAATCGTTACACAATTGCCGGGCTACGCGGTCAAAGCGCCGCCGGAAAGTATTGACCTTGCGTGTTTCGAGAAGCTGACGACGTGCGGGACAAGGGCGGCCGCTGAGCAGCACATTCCTGAAGCGCTGAGTAATCTCCGGGCGGCCCTTGCGCTGTGGCGCGGGCCCGCCTTGGAAGGTGTGCACAGCGACGCCATCCGGAGTGTTGCTACACGGTTGAACGAGTGGCGGATATCGATCTATCAAGATTGCCTAGAGCTTGAGCTGCAGCTTGGCCGGCATCAGGAGATTATCGGTCAACTAACCGAACTCGTCGCGGAGCATCCGTTGAACGAACGTTTTCGCGGGCAGCTTATGCTGGCTCTGTACCGGGGGGGCCGGCAGGCGGATGCACTGGCTGCATTCCGTGCCGGACGAGAGGTGCTGCGAGCAGAGCTTGGCCTCGATCCGTGCCTCGAGTTGTCCCGCCTGGAACAGGCGATACTCACTCGCGACCCGGAGATCGACCTGCCAGGCCCGCGGTCCCCGACTGGGCTGCCCAGGAGGACCGCCGCCGCGCCGACCCCTCGTCAGCTCCCTAGGGCTATTGCCGACTTCACCGGACGCACGGAGGTCCTCGCCGCGATATCGGAGGTAGTAACCGGCCAGGGCACCGGCAGCGACCCGCTCGAAATGCCGGTGGTGATGCTCACCGGGCGAGGCGGCGTGGGCAAGACATCGCTTGCCGTGCGCGCCGCGCACCTGCTTAGCCCGAAGTTCCCCGACGGTCAGCTGTTCGTGCAGCTTCGCCCGGACTTGCCTAGCGGCAGCGCGTCGCTGATGGAGCACCTGCTGCGCTCGCTCGGCGTGCACTCCGGCACGATACCGGCTGACCTGGAGGGTCGTACGGCGATGTACCGGAGCGCGCTCGCGGGACGGCGGGTGCTTGTCGTCATCGATGGCGCCCAGCGGGAGAGCGACATCGTCCCGTTCCTTCCCGGGACGCCAGGGTGCGCCGCGATCGTTACGTCCGGCCAGTACATCACCGTGCTCGAAGGCGTCCATCAGATGCATGTGCGCCCGCTGGACTATCAGTCCGCGAGAAGTCTGCTGATGACCCTGATCACCGAGCGCCGGTTGAACGCGGAGCCAGAGGCCGCGCGGGAACTGATCGCGCTCTGCGAGGGGATACCGCTGGCCTTGCGGGTCGTGGCGGGAAAGCTCAGCGCCCGGCCGCACTGGCCCATCTCGCACATGGTCAGGCTGCTCCACGACGAGACGCGTCGGCTGGACGAGTTCGACTTCAAGGGAGCCAGTATTCGCGCCACCATCGCGGTGGCCTACGACTTGCTCGACGAATCGGCGCAGCGCCTGCTCAGGCAGCTGAGCCTGATCGGCACGGCCGACTTCGCGTCGTGGCTGGGTGCCCCGCTGCTTGACGTGGATATCGAGTACGCGGAGCACCTTCTTCAGCAGCTGGTGGCGGCGCACTTGGTTGAGGCGACGGTGATGGGAGACGGCGAAGTCCGGTTCCATCTCCACCATCTGGTGCGGATTTACGCGGTTGAGCGGTGCAGCGAGGATGAGTCGACCGCCGATCGGCTCGATGCCATGCGGCGATTGCTGCGCTGTTGGCTGTTCATCTCGACCAGTACCCGTCGCCGTATCTACGGCGGTGACTTCGCGGTACTGCACGGAACGGCCAAGCACTGGCCGCTTTCCCTGGACAGTATGGTGCTGCAGCGAGACCCCGTCGAATGGTTCAGGATAGAGCGGAGCTCGCTGGTCGCCGCTGTGTTCCAGGCTGCTCAGCTCGGTATGGACGAACTGTGCTGGGATCTTGCCGCCACTGCGGTGACGGTATTCGAATCCGGTCTCTGCTCCGATGACTGGCGTGACTCGCACGCCAGCGCGCTCGGTGCGGTGCGGCTCGTCGGCAACAAGCGCGGTGAGGCCGCGCTCCTGTATTCCCTCGGCACGCTCGAGGCGAGCGTCCGGATAACCACGGCAAGTAGCTACTTCGAGCAGTCGCTGAAGATCTTCGACGAGATCGGCGACAACCAGGGCCGGGCACTGGCGCTCAGCGGCCTCGCGCTCGTCGACTGTCTCAACGGCGACTACGACGAAGCGCTGGCGCGGTACCGGCTGGCGATAGCCGGATTCCGCGAGATCGAGGACCGGGCCAGCGAGGCATACGCTCTTAAGAGCATGGCGCAGATCAGCGCCGACCGACTCGACTGCGCCGCTGCGGAGCGGATGCTCGACGATGCGCTCTCAATGGCCCGAAAGCTCGGCGCGCCCCGGCTGACTGCGCAAATCGAGCACGCACTGGCCGAACTTCAACTGCGCAGAGGGCGCGCGGAACCGGCGGCGGACGGGCTCTCCACCGTGCTGCGTCTAGCCAGGGAAGCCGGCGACATCGTAGGGGAGGCGTTCGCCCTGGCCTCGCTGGGGAACGCGAGGCGCATGCTCGGAGACTTCGCGGCAGCGGAGTCCGCGCTCACTGCGTCACTTGATCTGGCCGGGCGTGCGGATAACCGGCTAATCCGGGGGCGCTCACTGCTCGGCCTGGCCGAACTTCATCTCGCGGCGGGTGAGGAGCGGGTCGCGCTGACCCGGGTCGAGGAAGCTATCGCGGTCTTCCGCGAGCATGGCGCCGAAGGCGTATGGCAGGCCAGGGCACTGGACCTGCTTGGCCGCATTCACGAACGAGCGGGCAGGCCGGGCATCGCGGTGCACGCCTGGCGAGCGGCGGCGAAACTGGCCGACAGCACCGATGTCATCCTCGCCGGGCAGATCGACAACTCGCTCGCGCGGCTACAGGCGTCGGCGCCGGACTTACGGTCTGCCCAGACCGCTCGTCATATCCACGGCGGATCCGGGGGCATCGCGATCTCCGCCGAGAGGATGACGCGCGGAACAAATACGGCTGTATCCATGTCGCACCTCCGCAAACGGCGGCTGCCGGATGAAGCATTCCCGGTCTCTGTGCATCTAAGAAAACATGATGCCTGCCTATAAAGCGCTATCGCCGGACTATCTTGGCGGCCATGCTGGTCAGCGGCCGGGTGAGGGCCACAATACCGATATGATAGGGCCACGATGGCGATAGGCGGATATCATAGCTCCAGCCAGCAGACCAGTGGCCAAATTACGGCGTGGACTGGGGACGGCGCTGGTGGAATGACATCATTCAGCCGCTCAGTCCAGCCGGAGCCGACTATCGTGAGTATTACCGTCACTGTAATAGACGGAGTGTCCGGGCACCCAGCCGATGGTGTCGAGGTTACGGTGGTCGGCGGGCTCGCCGGAGAACAGACTCGCCGTATGGGCGGTTTTACCGACCCCCAAGGGAATTTCATATATGCGCCCGAAGGGGGAAGTCTGGTCAAGGGCGAGTGCTACACGGTTGAGCTGGACATCGACCGGTACTACGCCAGCCTGGGTATCGTCGCCGGCTATAAGCAGGTGACGATCTTGGTCCGGGTCGTCAACACGCAAGAGGACTACCGGATGGGCATGCTTATCACGCCATTCGCGCACGCTACGTGGAGTGTCAGGTTATCGCGCGTAGATCGCCGATAGAGGAATGATAGCGTCGCGAGTCCAGCCTGTCGGATCGTCAAATCGTCGTCAGGGATGTCGGCCTAAACGGGTGGCAGACACGAAAACGAGCGAGGCGAGGTCCAGTGAAGCAGCAGATATGTGGCGTCCCAAGTTGCGCTGCCCCTTTGACCAAAGGGGCGATATTCCACGGTCTGCGGCTGTGCGCCTCGTGTTTCAACCAGGTAGCCGCCCACCTGATCGGCCTGCCCCGGATGTATCAGGACTGTGAGCAGACCCTCGAGGTCAGCCGCCAGCACCCATTCAGGACGGTCCGCGGTCGGCTACCAAGCGGTATCCGCCTCGACGACGAGACTGTGGCGGTGCGTAGCGACATAGTGGGCGTGCTCTCCTCGTGGTGCGAGATGGTCGTGGACGAGCGCGGGGGGCACGGGCCCACCAGCCTCGACGTGCGGATGCTAGCCTCCTTTCTGCACGCTCAGCTGGACTGGCTGGCGACCCACGCCGTGGCCGTGGACTTCGCCGAAGAGATCGCCGGCCTCGTGCTAGCCGTGCGGAAGGTGCAGAACCCGTCACAGGTCCGGATGATCGACCTGGCCCCGTGCACCAGGGACGGATGCGGCGCGATGGTCCGGGTCAGCATCGACACCGTCCGCCGCCGGACGGTGCCTCAGGTCCGCTGTGACGCGGGACACACCTGGCAGCCACGCCAGTGGCTGGATCTCAGTCGCCAGCTTGACCTGGCGAACTGCGACACCTCCGCATGACCGACGACCATGTGATGGCCAGCGCACCCCGCGGCCGTATCACGGTGCCAACCGAACTCGCGGCGCTTGCTATCGGCGTGCCCGCCGCGACCATCAGGAAGTGGGCGAGTCGCGGCAAGCTCACCCGCTACGGCAGTCCTGGGCGCGCGGAATACGACCTCGGCGAACTCCGCGACCTGAAGGCGAAGATCTCACCGAACTGCCACCCAGGCCAGCCCGAACAACCGTAGCGCCACTCTCAGCGGAGAGCCCCGCCGCTACTCGCGCCGCTCGAAATCCCCGCCGCACAGTCCGGCCGCACAGTCCGGCCGCACAGCCCCGCCGCACAGTCCGGCCGCGCAGTCCGGCCGTGTAGTCCCTCGGCGGCGAATCCGCCAAACGGCGAAATAGGGACAATTTGCAAGGTCTCGAGCCCGAATCGAATCATCGTGCGCTTGGCGTTCCGGGAAACCGGAACGCCAAGCGCACGATGATCGAAGGCGCGGCATCCAAGGTTATTTTGTCCCGATTTGGGCGGGGGGCCTGGCGGTTGGGCGGCGCTCCGGGCCGGGCCGGGCCGGACTGGCCGCGGATCGGGGCGCCGGCGTGGATCGGGGCGCCGGCGTACCGGGGCGTGGATCGCGGTGTCGGCGTACCGGGGCGCGGATCGGGGCGCCGGCGTACCGGGGCGCGGATCGGGGCGCCGGCGTACTGGGCTAGCTGCGCATCGGCCGGATCGCGTCCGCTTGGCCGCGGGCCGTGCGCGTCCGCTGCGGGTCTCGCTTTTCCTGGGACTCAAATCGAGTCCGCGTTGAGGGGTTGACTTCGATCGGCGAAACTGTCACGCTTGTTCTGACGGCACAACTGTGCCCATATTTCGCCAAATGATCCAATATGTTGCTGAAATATTCCGCGCGTGATCTTGATCTTTGGCCGCTCATCTGGACCCTGGTGAATTTCTCAGGGCGGCGAGTTTC
>DASXDG010000093.1:0-12146 GCA_036490795.1 Streptosporangiaceae bacterium | reverse complement strand
TCGGCGAGGTCGAAGTAGGCGTCGATGACGTTCTCCCGGCGTTCGTAGCATCGCTGTAGCCGGTTAAAAGCGTTGTGCCAGGCATTAGTCCGCTCGACGGGCCAGCGCTGGCTGGCCTGGACCGGTGCTTTCTCGCCCTTGTGCGCGATCTGACCGGTCATCTGGCGTGCGGCGAGGTCATCGCGGGTGACCTGGGAGTCGTACCCGGCATCGGGGTGGACCCCCCGGCGCTTCACCCGCCACCCCGAGGCCCCCGAGCTGCCCGCCGCGGCCTGGATCAACGAGCCGGTCACTAAACAGCGACATCACGCAGCATCCGTCCCAGGAGGCAGCCTAGAGATCCGCAGGACGCTGTGTCTCATTGACTTGACACGTACCGGGCTCGCGGTCGCCGAGTTCAGCGGTTACCGGATGCGCCTCAAATGCGAATACCCGGTCAATCTCCGAGTCGGGGCGTCGGCACCGTGGAGACAAGATCGAGCCGTGCTTGGCGATGTGGTCGTAGGCAGACCGGATCAGGCTCAACGCATCTCGTCGAGGCGATTGCCCCCCGCGAGATGGGGGAGGGCAACGATCTCCGGTAAACGTACTGGTGGGCCGTACAAGATTTGAACTTGTGACCTCTTCCGTGTCAGGGAAGCGCTCTCCCGCTGAGCTAACGGCCCCAGTGCCTCGCCAGATGCTACCAGAGCGGCGCCCCCTCGCGCGCATCAGAATCCGCCGGCGGGGCCGCTAGCTCTCAACGATCCTGCGCCGCGCCGGCTTCCCCGGCGGGCACGATCGCCGCGAGGTAGCCGAGCAGGGCGTCCCGGTTCCGGGTCAGGCAGTCGATCCGCTGCTGGAGCCGGGTGACCTCGCCGCGGAGCAGGCTGGCCGTCTCCGCGGTGAGGCACCGGGCGGGCAGGTGAATCTGGCAGGGATCATCGAGGAACGGCAGGATCCTGCGGATGATCTCGGTTGGCAGCCCGGCCTCCAGCAGACCGCGGATCTGCCAGACCTTGCCGATATCCGGCTCATCGTAGGCACGGTAGCCGCTGGCATCCCTGGCCGGGCTGAGCAGGCCCTGGTTATCGTCCTGGCCGGCATCACCGTCGCGCTGTGCCTAGGCGTCCCTGGCGGGACCGCTGCCGCCGCCACGATCGGCTGGCGTGGCCGCTTCGCCCTCCTGGCCTGCTTCGCGCTGGTGCTCGCGGCGGCTTGTGCTCGCGGCGGCTGGCGGCGCGGACGCCGACGTGGCGACCGGCATGCAGACCACCATCTTCAACCTGGGCATCGCGGCCGGTTCGCTGGCCGGCGGCGTCGTACTTGGCCGGGAGGGTGCCTGGGCGCTGCCCTGGGTCGCCCTTGTCCTGGCCGGCGCCGGGCTCTCGCTGACGATACGGCGGCGGGTGGAGACGGGTGGAGACGATCGCGTCCACCCGGCGCAGACCCGGGGTCAAGCCGCCGGCTGACGCGCCGGCCTGGGCTCGCTCCGTAGCGTGAACTACGTAAGCGCAGCTCAGTAAGGGAGCCCGAAGTGGACACCAGCGTTCTGATCACCAGCATCCTCATCCTCGCCCTGGTCCTGGCCACCGACCTCGGCACCCGCAACGTGAGCAGGCTCCGCCTGATCCGTCCGTTCATCGCCGCCGCGGTGATCATCCCGCTGTACCTGAAGGGCATGGCCACCTCCGGGCACGGCCTGCAGCTAGAGCTCGCCGGTGCGGGCGCCGGGCTGCTCGTTGGCCTGATCGCCGCCGCCCGGATGCGGGTCATGCCCGGCGGCAAGCCCGGCACCGCCGTCTCCCACGCCGGTTTCGGGTACGCCGCGATCTGGGGTGCGGTGACCGCTGCCCGGCTGTTCTTCGACTACGGCAGCCACCACCTGTTCGCCAGCCAGCTCGTGCACTTCGGCATGACGTACCAGATCACGGTCGCCGCGCTGACCGACAGCCTGATCTTCTTCTCCGTCGCCATGCTGCTCAGCCGCACCGCCTCCCTGGCCCTCAAGGCCAGCCGCGCCCGCGCCGTCAGCACGACTCCGGCCTACGCCGCCTGACACCGAACGCAAAGGGCGCCCCCACCCGGGGGCGCCTTTTGTCACGAATGCGGGCAAGTACGGTTGTGGGCGAACCGGGCGTCGACCCGCATCCTCGCCATTGATCTCAGATAGCGGGACTGTGGCTCTCGGCCGCTGCTTCGGCCACGAGAAGAGTGCGCACCGATGTCAACGGGTGTATTCCGTCTCGCCTGGCTCTGACGTCCACGGTTCACAACGAGCGGGGCAGGCCGAAGGACGGCAGGATGCTGTTGTCGACGAAGCGGGTGATGGCGCAGAGCTGGTCACCGGCCACCGTCAGCACGACGATGCCGTGGGCGTGCCAGACCGGCGTGTGCCCGTCCTGCAGGTATGCGCCGAACGCCGGCTGGCCATTGGCGTCGGCCCGGACCAGCCGCAACCGCCGGCCGTCCCGCCACTGGGCGGACTGGCTGAGGAAGGCGCCGATCGCCTCGCGGCCCTGGTACTCGAGCATGAGCGGCGGCATGGTGAACCAGGCGTCGTCGCTGAGCAGGGCGACGACGGCGTCTACGTCGTCGTTGGCGTACGCGGTGGCGAACCGTTCGGCGAGCCGCTGCGTGGCCGCCGAACGGGGGAGGCGTGCCGACGCGGGAAGCCGGTCGGGCATCGCGGACCTGGCCCGTTGCAGTGCGCTGTTCACCGAGACCTCGCTGGCCTCCAGCATGCCCGCCACCTCCGTGGCGCGGTAACCGAGCACGTCCCTGAGCACGAGCACTGCCCGCTGGCGTGGCGGGATGCGCTGCAGCGCGGTGATGAAGGCCAGCGCGATCGTCTCCTTGGCTTCGTACCGCGCCTCGGGCCCGGCCGCTGAGTCGGGCAGTCCGTCGAGCAGTGCGTCCGGATACGGCTCGAGCCACAGCGGCTCGCTGCGCCGCGTCGGCTCGCCCGGCTCGAACGGCGGGGTCGGCAGCGAGCGAGGGCGGCGCGCATCGGCGCGCAGCGCGTTCAGGCAGCGGTTCGTGGCGATCCGGTACAGCCACGTGCGCATCGAGGCGCGCTCCGCGTACTGGCCGAGCCCCCGCCAGGCGGCCAGTAGCGTCTCCTGCAGCACATCCTCGGCGTCCTGGACCGAGCCGAGGATCCGGTAGCAATGCACCCGCAACTCGCTCAGGTACGGCCCGGTCAGCTCGCGGAAGGCGGCGTCGTCTCCCGCCCTCGCCCGCGTCAGCGCGACATCACTCATACCTGTGTAGACACCGGCGACCGCCCGAATTCACCGGTGACTGGCCTCACAAACCGGTGTCAGTACCAGCGAGGAGGTAATCATGAACACTTCAGGCAACCAGCGCTGGGTGCTCGGCCTTACGTCGGTCGCGGCGCTGATGGTTTCACTGGACGTACAGGTGGTCGCGACGGCGCTGCCGGTGATCAGGGTGCATTTGCACGCCTCGCTGGCCGCGCTCGAGTGGACGGTGAACGCGTACACGCTGAGCTTCGCGGTGCTGCTGCTGACCGGCGCGGCGCTCGGCGAGCGGTTCGGCCGGCGGCGCATGCTCGTCGCCGGTATCGGTTTGTTCACGGCGGCGTCGGCGGCGTGCGCGCTGGCACCGGACGCGGGCGCGCTGATCGCGGCCCGCGCGGTGCAGGGCGGGGGAGGCGCGCTCATGCTGCCGCTCGCCATGTCGCTGCTGTCGGCGGCGTTCCCGCCAGAGCGCAGGCCGTGGGCGCTCGGCATCTTCACCAGCGTGACCGGCATCGCGGTGCTGGCCGGGCCGGTGCTCGGCGGCGCGGTGGCACAGGGCATGGCCTGGCCGTGGATCTTCTGGCTGAACGTGCCGATCGGCGTGGTCCTGATCCCGCTGGTCCTAGTCAAGATGCGCGATCATGGCGGTCAGGGCGCCGTGCCCGGGATGGATGTCCCTGGCCTGGTGCTGGGGACGGCGGGCGTGCTTGGCATCGTGTGGGCGCTGATCAGGTCGGACAGCCTGGGCTGGGCGAGCCCGGAAATCGTCTCGGCGCTGTCCGTCGGGGTAGTGCTCGGCGTGGCCTTCACCTGGTGGGAGCTGCGCACGGCCCAGCCGATGATGCCGGTGCGGCTGTTCGCGTCGCGGCCGTTCGCCGCGGGCAACGCCGCGATCTTCGCCATCGTGGCGACGATGATGTCGCTGGTGTTCTTCATGGCGCAGTACCTGCAGACCGGGCTGGGCTATGACCCGCTCGGGGCAGGCCTGCGGCTGGTTCCCGGCTGGGCGGCGCCGGTCGTGATCGCCCCGTTCAGCGGCCCGCTGATCCGCCGCGTCGGGGAGCGTCCGCTGGTCGCCGGCGGCATGGCGGTGACCGCGGCGGGCCTGGCCTGGATCGCGCTGATCGGCCGGACCGGACTGCCGTACGGGCAACTGGTCGCCCCGCTGATCATTACCGGCACCGGCGTCTCGCTGGCCATGCCCGCGGCGGCGAGCGCGGTCATGCGCTCGGTGCGGCCCGCGATGATCGGCAAGGCATCGGGGACGTTCAACACGCTGCGCCAGCTCGGCGGGGTGTTCGGCCTCGCGATCTGCGCCGCGGTATTCGCCGGTCATGGCGGGTATGGCTCCCCGGCCTCGTTCACCGCGGGCTTCGGCCCGGCCCTCGGCGCCTGCGCGGGGCTTGCCGCCGCCGCCGCGATCAGCGGCCTGTTCCTGCCCGGCCACGGTCCTCAGCCAACGGGTCAGAACCAGCTCCGCGTCAGCGTGCCCGCGACACAGACAGCACCTGTCAGGTAGGCGAAGCCGCGCTCGTCAGCTAAGCCGGAACGGAACCATCAGATGAGGAGACACCGCCATGGACATGATCAGGTATCGCACCAAGGCCGCTGCGGCGGACGCCAACGAGAAGCTCATCCGGGCCGTGTACGCGGAACTGCGCGAAACCCAGCCAGACGACTTGCGCTACGCCGCGTTCAGGATGGCGGACCAGGTCACGTTCGTCCACCTGGTGGAGTCGGAGGGCTCGTCCAGCCCGCTGCTGGCGGTGAAGGCGTTCGGCGAGTTCCAGGCCGGAGCCGGGGAACGTTTCGAGACCGCGCCGGTTCGCGAGACGTTCACTGAGGTCGGCTCGTACCGCTTCTTCTGAAAGAGAGGCGTTTCATCATCATCGTGCGCGTGGCGTTCCGGGAAACCGGAACGCCACGCGCACGATCACGGCCGGTCCCGGGAATCCGGCGCTCGTCGCGGTGTTCCAGATTGCGCGAAAGTGGACAAAACCACCCAATATCTCCCTTAAACTACAAGGTGCCCGAAAACGTCCAATGCTGAGAGGCCTGCCAGCTGTGTCGATCGCGCACCGTGTCCGTCCCTTCGTCCTGGCTCTCGCCATCCCCGTAGCCGCACTGACGTCAGCCGCCGGCGGCCATGCGGGTTCACCCGGCTTCGGCGGACCCGCCGTGAGTGCCCGGACCGCTTTCGCGGACTTCAGCCCCAACTGGGGCGGCTACGTGGCGTCGGGCACCAAGTTCCGCTACGTCCAGGCGACGTTCAAGGTGCCGAAGCTCAACTGCGCGAAGACTTCTGGCACCACGAAGAACCCCGACCTGGTCGGGGAGTGGGTGGGCCTGGACACCGTCACCGTGGAACAGGACGGCATCTCGGGCCAGTGCGCGAACGGGCACGAGGAGTACGCGGCCTGGTACGAGATGTTCCCGAAGGGCCCGGTCTACCCCGGCTTGACCGTCCACCAGGGCAACACGATCCAGGTGTCGGTCTGGTACGTGGCGAGCAAGCACGAGTACCGGCTCATCCTCGACAACCTCACCAACGGCCAGGGCTTCACCAAGTGGGAGCGCTGCGGCGGCCGTTCCTGCGCGAACTCGAGCGCCGAGGTGATCACCGAATCACCGGGCAAGAGCGTGGCCGCCAAGACCGCGTACTACCCGCTCGCCGACTTCGGCACCACCAGCTTCTCCGGCATCTCGGTCACCGACGCGGCCGTCCAGCGCGGCACGTTCACCTCCGGCTACTGGCGGGTCACCAGGTTCGTGATGGACGACAGCGCCGACCGGGTCAAGGCCGCGATCAGCGGCTTGACCGGCAGCGGCAGTGCCTTCCAGACGTACTGGGAGCACGCGAGCTAGCCAGGCCGCTGTCACGTCGTCGCGGTCAGGAGTCCAGTTCCTCGCGGATGCGGGCCAGGCGGGAGGAGCGCTCGGCGGCGAAACGCTCGATCGCGGCGGCGATCGAGCCGGCGTCCAGCTGCGCCTCGGCGATGACCTCGTCCACCGACCCGCCGGTGCGCCACCGGTCATCCCAGTCAGAGGACAGTGAGTACTCCCTGACCAGCGGCCCGTCCGCCCAGTCGTTCATCAGCTTGAACGCGCCGTTGGTGATCACCATCGCGTCCAGCCGCCCACCCGAGCCGGTCACCGATGACCGGTACGACGACGGTTGCCGCGCGAACAGCTGCGGGCTGATCGCCGCCACGATGCGGACGTTGAGCCCCAGCCGGTCCAGGTCGGGCAGCACCGAGACCAGGTTGCGGGTCGGCATGGTGCCGCGCACGTACACGGTCCCGCCGCGAGGCGCGTCATCGCGGTAGTCGCGCAGCAGGTACGCACCTCGCGCCGCCTCGAAGTGCGACGGGATGCCGAGCGCTTCCCGGTCGGGGATCTCGATGGCCGGCCTGGTCAGGTGCAGCGCCACGACGTGCGCGTCAAGGCCGAACGCGGTACCGAGCAGCACCGGCACCTCGTTGTACTCCCACGGGTGCAGGTCGATCACATGCCCGGCCGGGAACAGCTGGGTGACGCCGATCTCGAAGATGCCGAAGTGCGTGCGGGAGTCCTCGGCCGTCTCCGGGCCGGAGTGCCCGGCGATCCACAGCACCTTCCCGGTGCGCAGCTCGCAGTCCTGCGCGAGCTGGCTGAACAGCCGCATCGGCCCGTACTTCAGGTAGGAGAACGACCCGTAGGTGGAGCACGCGCCCCAGAACCCGTCCCACTCGCTGAACGGGTCGGGGGATAGGTTCACGGTCGCCAGCCCGGCGACCGTGCCCGCGTTGGTGAACTCGGTGATCTCGGTCGGCAGCAGGGCGCCGTGCGGGTTCGTCTCCTTGTCGTACCAGCCGGTCCCCGGAGCGTCGTCGAAGTCCTTGGCGAACCCGGCGATGTTCGTCGACTCCGCCAGGTCCGCGGACGCCGCGATGAACAGCGGCCGGCCGTAGTCCCGCACCGCGAGCGAGTTCACGTACGCCCCCCAGGCGCCGAGCCCGGCGCGGTTCGGCGCCTTGGCACCGGGCTTTTGCCACATCGAGTCCGGATACGTCGTGACGTCGAACAGCCGCTGGTCGCCGAACACGGCGCCGTCCCCGAGCGCGCAGCCCTCGATCGACTCGGGCACCGAGTCGGCGGCCGCCAGCAGCCGGCCCGATAGCCACCGCACCAGCTCCGGATCCCGGCGCAGCACGCCCATCGCGATCTCGAAGTTCGCCTCCGCGTCGTCCTCGGTGTACGTGACGCCGTACTTTTCCTCGAACCGCCTGCGTATCGCCCAGAACTCCGCCGAGTTCTTCGGCCATGGGGTGCCGTGGCTGGCCGCGCCTTCCTTGCCGTACCCGCGGCCCTTGATCGTCTTGAACCAGGCCAAAGAGGGGACGCCGCCGCCGGTGTCGCAGCTCACGTCCAGCACCGTCTCGATGACCGGACCCCAGTCCATGCCGTATTCGGTGCCGATCACCCGCCACCCGTACGGCGCGAACCAGTCGTCGGGCTCGCCGTGCACCACGCTGGATGCCGGGCGCGGGTCAATCCCGTAGTCGTTCCAGTCGAGCATGAACACCAGGTTGTCCAGGCCGAGACCCCACGCGGTGTTCTTCGTCTCGTGCGCGGAACCGGGGGTGAGCCCGCCCTCGCCCTCGAACACGAACACCTTCACCTCGCCGGCGCCGGCCAGCTTGAGCGCGAGCGCCTCGCCGGCGGCAGGCGGCATCCCGTGCCCGGACGGGCCGGTGTTGAACTTGAGGAACAGCGTGCGCCCTTCCATCTCGGCGTGGCCGGGCAACCCGCCGTGGCGGCGCAGCTTGAGCAGCCACTCCCAGGTGAGCGCCCACCGGCCGTCGTCGGGGAAGGCGTACCGTGCATCGCCGGTCGCCTCGTGCTGTGCCCGCATCGCCTCATTCAGCACGGCGAGCGTCGCGTACACCAGCGGCACGGTGTGCCCGGCGGACAGCACGAACCTGTCGCCGAACCGCCGCCACGGCCGGAGCACGTCCCAGCGCATCGCGCCGGACAGCAACAGGCCGAGCATCATGTGCACCTTGGACCGGGATCCTCCGGGATGTCCGCTCTGACGGTAGTTGAGCGAAAGGTCGATGCACTCGTCGACAAGATCCTTGACGATCTCGTAGCGGGCGAAGTCCGCCTCGGCGGCCGGGTAAAGCTTGCTGGCATCCAGTTCGCGCATTACGGGGTTCTCCCTCTTACCGCGCTTCAGGCACGTCCCTACCATGATGATCATGACAGCTTTCCGCCTCGCCGCACGCATGGACCTGCTCGGCACCGAATCAGCCTTCGAAGTGCTTGCTCGCGCCAAAGCCCTCGAAGCGGCCGGAAACACGATCATCCACCTGGAAATCGGCGAACCCGACTTTCCCACCGCCCCGCATATCGTCGAAGCCGCCGTATCGGCGCTGCACGCGGGCCAGACCCACTACGTGCCGGCCCCCGGGATCCCCGCTTTGCGCGAATCGGTCGCGGCCTTCCTTGACCGGACCGGACGGATGCCGGGCATCGGCCCGGACCGCGTCATCATCACCCCCGGCGCCAAGCCGATCATGTTCTACACGATCATGGCCCTGGCCGGACCCGGCGACGAGGTGCTCTATCCCGACCCGGGTTTCCCCATGTACGAGTCGATCACGGCGTTCGCCGGCGCCACCCCGGTCCCGATCCCGCTGCGGGAGGAGAACCAGTTCCGCATCGACACCGAAGAGCTGGAAAGCCTGATAACAGAACGAACACGACTGCTTGTTCTGAATTCACCGCACAATCCCTGTGGCAGTGCGCTCACCGCCGATGACTGTGCCGCGATCGCGGAGATCGCCCAGCGGCATGACCTGATCGTGCTCTCCGACGAGGTGTACTGGGCCATCCGGTACAGTCCGGAACCGCACGCGAGCGTGCTGGATTACGACGGCATGGCCGACCGGACGATCCTGCTTGACGGCTGGTCCAAGACGTTCGCGATGACTGGCTGGCGGCTGGGTTACGGCGTGTTCCCGCCGGCCCTGGTCGAGCCGGTCACCCGGCTGGCGATCAACTCGGTGTCGTGCACGTCGGCGTTCAGCCAGTACGCGGCGATCGCCGCGCTGGACGGGCCATGGGACGCGGTCACCGCCATGGTGGAGGAGTTCCGGCGGCGCCGGGACTTCATCGTCGCGGGCCTGAACGACCTGCCAGGCGTCAGTTGCATCGAGCCGCAGGGTGCCTTCTACGCGTTCCCGAACATCGCGGGTACCGGCATGTCATCCACCGAGCTGGCCACCCGGCTGCTGGCGGAGGCGGGGGTAGCGGCGTTGTCGGGTACGGCGTTCGGCCCGCAGGGGGAGGGGTACCTGCGGTTCTCCTACGCCAACTCAGTGGAGAACATCGCGGCCGCGCTGAAGGCGATCGGATCGCTGCTCTGAGGCGGCGTAGCCGTTACGGAACTGCGTAGCTGTTACGGAACTGCGTAGCCGTTACGGAACTGCGTAGTAGATGAGCAGCGAGGAGCCGGACACCGGCTGCTTGGTTCCGTCGGCACTCCAGGTCGCCGTCGCGTAGTAATAGCCGTTGCTGCTGGTGGCGACCGAGACGGCCGGCGTCGTGCACGTCGGCGCCGTGGCCGAGCAGAAACCGCTGGTGAAGCTGTAGGTGAATGTGGAGGTCGTGCTCTTCACGCCCAGCTGGATGGATTCGCCGGCCGACGTGACGCCGGTTAGCTTGCCCTCGATCTGCATCACGCCGTCGTCGACGCGGATGCACGCGGTGATCGTCTGGGTCGGTGCGTCGGCCGCCGCACCGCATTGCCAGACGGCGTTCGGCGGCGGGGTGCCGGTGGGAGGCGGGCTGGAGGACGTGGCCGAGGTCGGCTTCGTCGCAGGCGACGAAGCCGGTTTCGACGAGGCCGGCGAGGTCGGCTGCTTGCCAGGATGACCCGCGGAGTGGCTGGGTTTGGCGGCCGAGGCCGTGCCGCTCGGCGAGGAGCCGCCGGTGCGGCCGGGGCCTGTCGGCGACCCGCGATGGCTGCGGCCAGGGGTGGGCGCGCCAGCGCTGGTGGCCGCGCCGATCGTCGGCCTGGTGAGCCCGCCGCCCGTCGCCGAGGTGGTGCTCTTGCCGGAGAAGCTCGTGGCATAGACGATGCCCGCTACCGCGATGACCAGGACGAGAGCGGCCAGGCCGGCCAGCAGGCGCTTGCGCGGCCAGCGCTCGGGCACGGGCGTGGCCAGCGGACCGGGCTGGCCGGGGTGCGGTGGCTGGCCGGGGTGCGGTGGCTGGCCGGGCGGCACGGTCCCGTGCTGTAGCGGCAGCGGGGACATGGTGGCCTGCGCGGTCTGGGTCAGCACCGTGAAGTCTGCCGGTACCGGTGACTGGTTGGGCGCTGGTGACTGGTTTGGTGCTGGCGACTGCGCTGGTGCCAGGGACTGGGGTGGTGCCGGAGACTGGGCCGGTACGGGGGCCGGTGCCCAGCTGAAAGACTGGGCAGGCGCGGCCTGTGCCTGGGGTTGGCCGGTCAGTCCGGCGGGTCTGTGCCGGGATAGCTGCGGAACGGTGTACGCCGGAGCGGCCGGCGGCCCGGCCGGTACCGGGCTTGGCGCGAGCGCGTCGGCCGCCGCGTACTCCGGCAGGGCCTTGAGCGAAGCGGCCAGGTCGGCCGCCGTGGGCCGGTCCGCCGGATCCTTGCTCAGGCAGGAGGCGATCAGGTCCCACAGCGGATCGGAGATGCTGGAGATCCGCGGGGCGTCCCGCTGCAGATGTGCCTGCATGACGGCGACGACGTGCCCGTCGAACGGCGGCTGACCGTCAAGCAGTTCATACAGCGTGATGCCGACCGCGTAGACGTCGCACGCGTCCGTCGGATCGGCGCCGTTGATGGCCTCGGGAGCCAGGTAGGTGGGGGTGCCCATGACGGTGCCGGTCGTGGTCCGCCTGGCCTCGCCGGTGATCCGGGATATGCCGAAGTCCGCGAGCCGGACCTGCCCCGTCTGCAGCAGCACGTTGGACGGCTTCAGGTCGCGGTGGACGATGCCCGCCGCGTGCGCGGCGGCGAGGCCGTCACACATTTGCGCGGTGAGCCGCACCGCGACGGCCGGTCCCAGCGCACCGCCGTCGTGCTGCCGGAACGTATCCAGGTCGCCGCCGGTGATCAGGTCCATGACCAGGGCCAGCCGGTCGCCTTCCACGATCATGTCCCGCAGGTTGACCACATTCGGGTGACGGAACCTGACCAGTGCGTTACGCTCGCCGACAAAGCGAGACACCGCGGCCGGGTTCGAGGCATAGTCGGGACGCAACAACTTGATCGCGACCCAGGCCCCCGTCTCCAGGTCCTGCCCGCGCCACACCACGCCCATGGCCCCCTGGCCAAGTCTGTCGTGCAGCAGATAGCGGCTCCCCAGCCGCTGCGGATTCACAAAGCTGGATCTTATAGGAAGAACTGTTCTATATGAGGCGGATCAGTGTGATCGTGACGCGACCGGCAGTCGCGCCGGTGCGTGTGGACAGCGCGTGGACAGCGGGCGGTCAGTGGTCGAGCCGTGGTCGGGTGCCGGGGTCGTGACGGCCGGCGTTTCGCTGTTGCCGGCGCTATCGGCCGCACTGCTGCCCGGCAGCGCCGGGGCGTGCACCTGCCTGTACCGCCGCACTGCCGTGAATTAACGCGGAACATAACTCCAACACGGCAAAAAACCATGCTGTGAGCAGCCTCTTCTTACGTGTTGGACATAAATACCGCGCTAATCGCCAGATCGCCCGGCCCGGCTGGTGACGGCGTGATGTAAGTGGCCAGTGTGATGCAAGCGGCCAGTGTGGCACCGCGCCGACCGCGCCGACCCGGCCGCGATCGAGTCGGACTACCACCGGATGGCCCGCCGCCATGAAGATCGCTCAGACGGTCGCCGGGCGTAGCAGCGGCGAACTGTC
>DASXDG010000092.1:0-2140 GCA_036490795.1 Streptosporangiaceae bacterium | reverse complement strand
TCTGCGATTCGTCGGTGCCAGGGCTCGGGCCCATGGGCATGATCGAATACCTGGGCATCGACGTGCGTCTGGCAAGCAGTTCCGACATCGGCGGCGCCACGTATCTGTCCGCCGTCGCGCACGCCGCGCTGGCGATCGGTGCCGGCGACTGCCACGTCGCGCTCTGCACGATGGCCGGCTACGCTCGCCCGTCGGCCGGCCGCGGTGAGCCGCCACGGGAGCCCGCCAGTGACTTCGAGGAAAGCTGGGGAATCACGACCGCGGCTCACAATTACGCCCTGGCGGCGATGCGGCACATGTATGAGTTCGGCACAACCAGTGCCCAGCTCGCCGAGGTCAAGGTCGCGGCCTCGCTGCACGCACAGCACAACCCGCACGCCGCTCTGCCGGCACCGGTCAGCGTCGAGGAGGTGCTCGCGTCGCCGATGATCAGCGACCCGCTGCACCGGCTGGACTGCTGCCTGAACACCGACGGCGCGGCGGCGGTGGTGGTGGCAAGCACTGAAGTCGCAGCCCGGCTCGACCGCACGGCGGTCGCCATCCTTGGTCACGGCGAGGCCCACCAGAACACGCGTAACGGCCGGGTCGATCTCGTCCACACTGCCGCCGTCCGATCCGGTCCGCGCGCCTTCGACGCGGCTGGCCTCGCGCCGGCCGATATCGACTATGCGTCCATCTACGACTCATTCACGATTACCGTCATCGAGACCATCGAGGACCTGGGCTTCTGCCCGAAAGGCCAGGGCGGCCGCTACGCCCAGGAGCAGAATCTCCGCGCCCCGCACGGCGCGCTGCCGCTGAACACCGACGGCGGAAGCCTCTGCAACAATCACCCCGGCGGCCGGGGCGGCATGGTGCGGATCGTCGAGGCCGTCCGCCAGTTGCGTGGCGAGGCCCACCCGGCACTGCAGGTCCCTGACTGCCGGTTCGCCTTGGTACACGGTACTGGCGGCCGCATCAGTACCCGGAGCAGTAGCTCAACGCTCATCCTGGGAAGGGAGAGCCGGTGAACTTGCCGACACCGCCACCGCATCCGGATGCGGATACCCGGGAGTTCTGGGCCGGCTGCGCTCAGGGCACACTGCTGCTCACGCGATGTGCGGCATGCGCCGCGGTGCGGTGGTACCCGCGCTCGCGCTGCCCGGAGTGCGGCGGCGCGGAGGCCGACTCATTCCCCGCGCGCGGACGTGGCACGGTCTACAGTTTCACGATTGTGCGGCGGGCAGGCGGCGAGTTCGCCGCCGCTGTGCCGTATGTCGTCGCCTACGTCGAACTGAATGAAGGCCCTCGCATCCTCACCAACATCATCGGCTGCGATCCCGAGGAGGTACGCATCGGACAGCCGGTCACGCTCAAGTTCGTCACAGCCGCCGGCGGCCACTCGCTATATCGCTTCGCCCCTGACCGGCCCGCGCAAATTTCGGCCCTCTCTGGGTCGATGACCAGGCACGGATATGCAGAGGCCCCACCTGACGCTCTCGCCGATCCGCAGTCAGGCTCATCCCCCGAGCAGCGCGTAGGGCAGATCCTGTAATTGCGGCCGCGCGGCGTCTTCATCTGCCGTACGCGACCACTCGACTCGGCCACCTGCATGCGGTCACTAGTGCTGCATCAAACTGCGTCTGCCCGCTCGACGATGCGGCGGAGTCGTTGAACCAGGACGAACCCGTCGTCGCGTCGGGCGCGGGCGTTCGGGCCCTTTGTAACGGGTGATTCCCGGCGAGTTCTTCCTGCCGCGTGATGGTATGGGTAGGCATGCTAGAGCCCGGTCCGGCAGAAGAGGAGTCCGGCATGGTCATCGGTGGTGCGCCTCGGTTCGGTAAGGCCGACGGCTGGTGCGGATCATCCGCCGGGCAGCTGGCCGGTGGCGACCTGGCGGCGGGCGCAGATGGTGCTGCTGTCCGCCGCCGGGCATGGACGTGCCCGCGATCGCGAAGGTGGCGTTCACCGTCGAGGACCGGGTCCGGGTCGTGATCCACACTGGCGCCAGATAAGACGCGCACCGGGACCACCACGGTCCCGCGATGCTGCGGGCGCCTGCGGCCACCAACCCTGACTAGCCGCACTGGCGCTGTGGGCTGTGACGGCGGTGGCCGTCACTGTCGGATCGCGGCTGCGTCGAGCAGTGGGGGGACGATGC
>DASXDG010000091.1:0-2736 GCA_036490795.1 Streptosporangiaceae bacterium | reverse complement strand
GACGGCCCGCAACTACGTGGCCGCGAAGCTGATGGCCGAGGTCGGCCTACGGGTCAACGAGGCCCGCAATCTCGACCTGGCCGACATCAAGTGGCAGCTGGGCCGGTTCGGCAAGCTGCACGTCCGCGTCGGCAAAGGCGCTCGTGGCAGTGGACCTCGGGAGCGGATGGTGCCGCTGATCAACGGCGCGGATCGGACCCTGCGCTGGTTCATCGAGGACGTGTGGGGCCACTTCGACGACGACCACACCCGGCCGGGAGCTCCGCTGTTCCCATCCGAGCGCAAGAACACCGACAGCAGCTGCAAACGGATCGGCGATGACGCCCTGCGCACCGGGCTGGCGGAGGCGACCGCGGCGCATCTGCCGAGCTGGGCGGACAAGCTGACTCCGCATGTCATGCGGCACTTCTGCGCCAGCGAGCTCTATCTGTCCGGGTTGGACTTGATCTCCATTCAAGAGCTACTCGGTCATTCTTGGATCGCGTCAACTCTCAATTACGTTCACGTTCACCGCACCCGGATCGACGACGCCTGGATCGCCGGCCAGCAGCGTGCCGCCGGCCGGCTGGAAGGACTGTTGTCATGAAGTGGAACCTGCGCCTGGCCGCCGCCAACCGTGGCATCTGGAAGGCCAGCGAACTCCAGGCGATGCTCGTCGAACGCGGGCTGGTGATCAGCGCCGGGAAGATGTCCGGCCTGTGGTCGGGCAACCCGGCCAGCATCAAGCTCGACGACCTCGACGTCATCTGCGCCGCGCTCGGTTGCCCGATCGGAGACGTGCTCATCCCCGAGCCGGAGAAGGTCCCGCAGCCGGGCTCCGACCAGGCACCCCAAGCCGTCGCGGCCGGATCGACAGCGATCGCACCGAAGCGGCGTGATGGCCGGACTCTGCCGCCGGAGTGAGCGCGCGGCGCGGGATTGAGAGCGCCGCGCGGACCTGCGCGAGCTGCCTGGCTTGGGGGCGAACGTTCGGCCATGGGCTGTGCACGGCCTGCTACATGTTCGCTCGCGACCACCCGGTCGGCGAGTGCTCCGGATGCCATCGCCGGCAGCCGGTGCGCAACCAGCATTGCCGACTGTGTTGGTCCCAGGCGCGAACGCTGGCCAGGCAGAGCGGGCGTCCGCTGCACTCGACCAAGGCCACGGCTGTCCACTACCTCGACCAGGTGCGGGATCACCAACTGTTCTTCGCCGACATGCTCTCGACGCGCGGCGCGTCAACCACACCACCACCAACCCGGCCGCGGCGAGGCCGCCCGCGCAAGCCGCCGCCGCCCCCGGCCAGCCGTCCTGCCACGCGCTGGGTCCAGCCGTTCCTGTTCAACGATCTACGGCGCGACTACACCCGCTTCAACGAGCGAGCCCATGCCGACCCGAGCAATCCGTGGCTGGCCTGGGGGCTCTACGTCGCCTACCAGCTCGGGGAGGGCCGCGGTTGGACCCGTGGCGTCTGCTCCGACGTCCACCGGTCCCTGACTATCCTTCTGTCCCACCACGTCGACGGCGACTCGGTGTCTTACTCCGCGATGCTCGCCGCCCTCCGAGCTCGGAACCTCAGCTCCGATCGCGCGGCGGACGTGCTCACCGAAATGGGTCTCCTCGATGACGACCGCCGGCCCTCCTTCGAGGACTGGTTGGACGGCAAGCTCGACGGAATCGCGGTGGGCATCGCGGGCGACGCCGAGACCTGGTTGCGGGCGCTGCGAGACGGAGGACCACGAGCACGGCCGCGCAATATCCAAACGGTCTGGGACTACGCCAGAACCGTGCGCCCCGTTCTGCTGGGATGGTCAACCCGGTACGACCACCTGCGCGAGGTCACCCGGCCCGACGTGCTGACAGCGCTGGACGCCCTGCACGGAACACCCCGCCAGCACACCCTCATCGTGCTGCGCTCGCTATTCGGGTTCTGCAAGAAGAACGGAACGATCTTCCGCAATCCGACCAGCCGTATCCGGGTCGGTGACCGGGTATCGAAGCTCATCCAGCCCCTGGAGCCCGACCAGATCAGACGAACCGTCGCAGCGGCCCACCGACCGGCGGACCGGCTGATCCTCGCGTTGGCCGCTGTCCACGCCGCCCGCTCGGGCGCGATCCGCGCTCTGCAACTCGAGGACGGCGATCTCGGCAACCGGCGCCTGAGCATCGCCGGCCGATCCCGGCCGCTGGATGACCTCACTCATCAGGCCCTGCTGAGGTGGCTGGACTACCGCCGCACCCGCTGGCCCAACACCGCGAACCCGCACCTGATCGTCAACCAGATGACCGCGCTGGAACTCGGCCCGGTCAGCCAGCACTGGATCGACGCCGGATTCCGAGGCCAGGACGCCACCCTGGAACGGCTGCGCGTTGACCGGCAACTGGAGGAAGCCCTCACCCACGGACCCGACCCGCTGCACCTGGCGGTCGTGTTCGACCTCGATGCCAAGACCGCGATCCGCTACGCAGCCTCGGCCCGCCAACTGCTGGAGACCACGATCGAATGCGACACTGCCGGTTGAGACGAACCCACGGGTCCAACCCCGGTCCTGGGCGGAACGGACCCTCGGGTTCCCGGCGAGGAACCGTCAGTTTCGCTGAACTCGCGGGAGGCTGGGAGACCGTTCGGATCCGGGGGCAGTCAGTTCTCCCAGCCCTTGGTGATCCCGCTGCTTCTACGCGGTGAGGTCGACCTCGATTTCGGCTCGGCCGCCACGGTGTGTGAAGGCTGGGTACCAGCGGTGGAAGTGCCCGGCG
>DASXDG010000090.1:0-2344 GCA_036490795.1 Streptosporangiaceae bacterium | reverse complement strand
CATGAGCGCAACGGTTTCCTGGCGGCGCCGGGACCGGGTCCAGGTCCCGGACTGGCGGGCCGGCACGGTGGAAACCTGAGTGCTGCGGATCGTCAGGCGCCGCCGGTGGAAGGCGCCGCCGAGCGGCAGCACCACCGGTTTGGTGCCGAACCACGAAGCGATCAGCAGGGTCCCCTCGTGGGCCAGCATGTTCAGCGCCATCGCCGGCGCTTCCGGGTTACCACTGGCGTCAATGACCAGCGGGACCTCCTCCTTCAGCAGTTCCGCTGGTGCCACGGCGGAGACACCAAGGCTGCCGGCGATGGCCCGCCGCCATTCCTGCGGCTCGGCGATCAGCGGCCGCCACCCGGCGCGCTGCAGCAGCAGGCTGGTCAGGAGCCCGAGCACGCCCGCGCCGAGCACGATGACCCGGTCTCGGTAGCCGCTCCCGGCGTCGAGCGTCACCTGCAGCGCCGTCTCGACCAGGGGGAACAAGGTAGCGGCGGCGGGATCGACGGCGGGCAGCGGAACCAGATCACCAGCCTGCGCCGTGAACACGTCCTGGTGCGGATGGAACGCGAAGACCCGCTGGCCGGACTCCGCTACCTCGCCAACGCACGCGTATCCATAGGCGAAGGGGTAGGAGAAGGTGCCGCCGAGCGCGTCGATCGTGTCGTCCAGCGCCAGGTCGGCAGGGATCTCGCCGCGGTACACCAGCCGTTCGGTGCCGCCGCTGATGCCGGAGCTCAGGGTGCGGACGAGGACCTCACCGGCCGCCGGCCGCGGTGCGGGCAGCTCCCTGATCTCCACGCAGCGCGGGGCGGTATGAAACAGCGCGCGGGCCGGTACGTCGCTCACTTACCCGCCAACTATCTGTACAGGACGGTTGATCAGTCCACCTAGATGCAGGAGCGTAAAGGACTCGGCTTCAGGACTTGAGGATACCTTCGGCGGTGATACCGCGTATAGCCGTGGTGAAGCCAGAGGAATCCGATCCGGCAACTGAAGCTCCGAGCACCTCATTTTGTGATTCATGACGGCCAGCCCGCCAGCGCACGGACTCGTCCGGGTCGGTGAAAGGGCCGCTAGTCATTGCGGCCACCGCTGTGTACCAACCGACCTGTCCGCCATGCAGAGCCCGCCAGGCCCCGCGCTGTCCGCACTGGCGGGCGGCTAACCGCACCCTGAGTACTAGTCTCGCCGGGACCTGGCACTACGGAGAGCTGGTGCGGCAGGGACGTTGCGTTTGGGCTTAATCAACGTCCCGAGAACGGCCAGATCACAATCGTGCGGCACGGCGATGACCGTACCCAGCAACAGACAGGCGCGCCGCGACGTGGCAAGCGGTCACCCTCGGACAGTCGTTTCATCGAGTCCGACGGCTAGAGGTCGCCGACGCCGTCTACGACCCACTCGTGCGGTTCCGGCTTCCCGACCCTGTGCTGGACCGCTCCCGTGCTTATAAACTGACCACCTCGCTCGGATGCGCCGAGCTGGCGATGGCTGCGTCCGCCGACAAGGACGCTTCGAATGACGTCTTGGCTTCACCCGAACAAGCTCGAACCCGCCTGGTCGCTTGCCGCTATCGCGCCAATGCCCGGCCGCCCACTGCTTGCCCACGTTCAAGACCTGCTCCCACCTTCCGGCCGCGGGCCGCTGCCTGACGGTGGCGAGCCCCTTCCTGACGAGCCGCCGCGAGACCCCTCCAAGGTCCGCTTCGGCGGCGGTTCGCTCGACGGAATCATGAGTGCCCGAGGTGGCCACAGCGACGAGAACGAGCCACTAGCGGCGGCTTCGGCAGTCATCGGCCTGACGCGCAAAACGCTGCCCTCGACTAAAGAGGTACACGTCGCGGCGAACGCGGTCGCCACACTTGCGGGTCCGCACGCGATGGACCGTTTCCTTAAGGCCATCCGCACGAGCGGCAACTTCTCCCGAACAAGGGTCGCCGGTATTGGCCGGTGGCTGTGCGAGCACGGAGTGACGCGCCAGCAAGCGAAGGCCGGCCTCGGCTTGCTCGGCATCTCCGGCCGACCGGATGACGCGGCCTTGATCGTCCGGCTCGGTTTGCTGGAAGAACTCACGCTGTACTCCGTCGTCGCCCTCAAGAACCTGCTTCCAGACGCCGACCCTGCGCTGTACGACCTGGCGCAGCAGGTGAGCGGATGGGGCCGAATCCAGTGCATCTACCGGCTGAAGGACTCCGCGCTGCCCGAGGTCCGCTATTGGCTTTTGCACGGGGGCTACCAAAACGGTGTCATGACCGAGGAGGTCGCCTACATCGCCGCGACGGCTGGCGGCCTTCGTGCTGCCCTCGCCACCGAGCGCGACGACGAGATCCTCGACCACGCTGGCGCGCTCCTCG
>DASXDG010000089.1:0-16612 GCA_036490795.1 Streptosporangiaceae bacterium | reverse complement strand
CGCGGTGATACCACGAGGAGAAACCCTGACACTCGCAAGTTATTGCATATGTCAACGCTTTCCGCAAGGGCATGCTTTAAGGATTTCCGCAAGGGCGTGCCTTTAACTTCTTCACCGGGCAGGCAGAAGAATGTCAGAATCACCGGGATATGGACGGCGGCCCGTGCAGCCCGTAGCATTCGGTCCGGGTAGGCCGCCGGACGCGCCATGGGGGGACGATGCTCGATCTCGTGACCCACGACGACGCGCGGCCGGCATTGCCGGCCGTGCATCTAGAAGGCCGCACTACGCTGACCTACGGAGAGCTGGCCGAATTGGTCGGTGAATTCGAGCGGGCGCTGCGCTGTGACGGCAAGGCACTGGTGTTGTGCGCGGGAGATCGTGACCTGCCCACTTTGCTGGCCTATCTCGCCGCGCTGCGCCTAGGGCACGCTGTCGCGTTCCTGCCCGCCTCCAGTGAGATCCTCCGGGCGTACCAGCCGGAGTTCGTCGTCCCGGCACCCGGCTCAGCGGCCGGGCTCGCGAGCCTCGGCTACCGCCCGGCCGCGGAAACGGTCGCCGGCACCACCATCTTCCAGGATGAGAACAGCCGGCCGGCCGATGAAATTTACATCGACACGGCACTGCTGCTGGGCACCTCGGGATCGACCGGCAGCCCCAAGACCGTGCGGCTGTCGTATTCCGGGCTGGCCGCCAACACCGCCGCCGTCATCCGCGCGCTCGGCATCACCGCGGCCGAGCGCGCCCCGACCACGCTGCCGCTCACGCACGCCTACGGATTGTCGGTGCTGAACACCCACCTGCTGGCTGGCGCGGGCATCGTGCTCGGCAGCCAGTCGCCGCTGTCACTGGCGGCGTGGGACCACATGGTCCGTTCCGGCGCCACGTCATTCGCCGCGGTGCCGACGACCTACGCGGCGTTCGGCCCGGCGCACGTCAGCCTGCTGGGCCGCAGCAAGATCCGCACCATGACCCAGTCGGGCGCCCGGCTGGGGGACGACCTGGCCCTGCGGCTGGCCCAGATGATGGACCGGCGAGACGGCCGCTTCTACGTGATGTACGGCCAGACCGAGGCGACCTCCCGGATGGCTCGCCTGGACCCGGCCGACCTGCCGCGATACCTCGGATCCGTCGGGACCGCGATACCAGGCGGCACCATCACGATCCGGCCGGCGCCGGTCCACGCGCGGGCCGTGCCCGGTGAGGGCGCGGTCCACTACCGGGGCCCTGGCGTCATGCTCGGCTACGCGACCAGCCGCGGGGACCTGCGCCGCGGCGCCGAGGTGGACGTTCTGGACACCGGTGACCTCGGGTACCTGCGCGAAGGCCGTCTGTACCTGACCGGCCGCGTCAAGCGGATCGTCAAGGTACTCGGCGTCCGCACGAGCCTGGACGACCTGGAGCGCCTGGTGGAACGGCCGGGCCACCCCGCCGCGGTGATCTGCGGCACCGATGACGTAGTGCACCTGGTCGGCGCGGGCGACGCGGCCGTGCATGAGCAGCAGCGCCGGGAACTGGTCGAGTCGCTCGGGGTACCCAGCCGGCACGTGGTCTTCCGGCCCGTCAGCTGCCTTCCCCGCACGCCCGGCGGCAAGGTCGACTACGGGACATTGGCGACGGTCATAGATTCGCACGGGAGGCCCGGCCCATGAAGCTCACGAACTGGCGGCAACTATCCGACCGGGGACATGATCTCGTCCTCTGCCTGGATTTCCCCGGAGGGCGCGCGGCGGCGGGCTTCGCGGAGCTGGCCGCCGGGGTGCCGGCCGACGTTTCCTTCCTCCACATCCGGCAAGCCGGCGCCGGCCCGCTGGCGGAGTGCGTCAACCGCTGGGTGGCCGAGTGCGCCGCGACCGGCCGCCCCGTGCGCGCGGTGCTGGGATTCTGCGCCGGCACCGCGCTGGCCACCCGTGTCGCCGACGCGATCGCCGCGACCACGCCGCCGCCCATGGTCGTGCTCTTCGACGCCATGTCCCCGACCGGTGACTCGCTGGCCGGCCAGTTCACCTCCGCGCTGGAGTCCTCGGCCAAGCATCTGACCGCGGACGAACTGGCGGACGCCCGCGACCTGGCGGAGCAACTGGCAGCGACGTACCCGGACGACCTGCCGCGGATCGCGGCGGCCCTGACCGGCCGGTATGACCGGCTGATGCGCGCGGTCGCCGACCGGCTGTCCCTGCCCGCGTTCCTCCGCCAGGAACTCACGGACGGGTTCACCGCCTACCTGGACTACCTGCTGCTGGCCGGCGAGGGCGGGCTGGACATGCGCACGACGACCCCGCTGTTCCTGGCCTCGGCCGACCAGGAGCCGCCGCCGGAGGGCGCGCGAACCATCACGCTCGACATCGGCCACGACGACCTATTGCGCGACCCCGAGGTGCACAAGCTCGTCACCGACCTGCTGACAGGAGAACATCCGTGGTGACCCCGCCCGAGATATCCGAGGTACTGTCCGCGCATCCCGCTGTGCGCCGAGCCGAGACCGCGATCGTTCGCCATGACGGGCGGGACGTGGCGATCGCGGCCGCTGAGCTGAGCGAGTACGTGAGCGGGCCCATCCTGCGTAATCACGTGCGGCAAGAGCTGGGCGAGGACAGCGGGCTGGCCGGCGTGCTGATCGTGGAGCACATGCCGATGGCGGACGGCGTCGTGGACGCCGAGTCCCTCGCGTCGGCCGTGGCCGAGAGCCGGTGCACCCTGTTCGAGGAGCCGCGCGATGACCTGGAACGCCGGGTCGCGGCGATCTGGTCGGCCCAGATGGACGTGTCGCCTGTCGGCGTGAACGACGACTTCCTGGAACTGGGCGGCGACTCACTGTCGGCGCTGGGCATCATCGCCGCCATCGAGACGGAGTTCGGCCAGTCGCTGGACGTGTTCGAGTTCATGAACGCGGCCAATGTTCGCCGGCTGGCCGAGATCCTGCGCTAGCGATGGCCTTGTCCGTGCGCCGGCGGATCGCCGACATCGCCCGTGCCGATCCGGACCGGACGGCCCTCGTCGGCTTCGACGCCGCCCTGGCCGAGCAGGTCCTGTCCTGGCGGGAATTCGCCGACCGGGTCGCTGACGCGGCCGACGAACTAGGCGCGGCGCTGGACGGGGGCACGCGGTCGTGCGCCGTCGTGACGGCCGCCAATACCCTGCCGGCGGCCATCGGCATCGCGGCGGCGCTCGCGGCCGAGGTGCCGGTCTTCCCGATGAACCCGGCCACCCCGCCGGCCGAACGGGACGTCCTGCTGCGCGTGCTGGGCCGCCGGTTCGCGCACGGCTACCTGATGGACGCCCAGCTCCGGCCGCAGCGGATAGACCTGCCGGCCGGACCCGAGCCCCCGGCCGGCGCCAGCGCCGTGGCCTACCTGCTGGCAACCGGCGCGAGCACGGGCATCCCGAAGATCTCCGCCCGGCCGGGACCATTGCGCTACGACCCGGCCGGGACGCCGTCCCTGGTGATCCGGCAGACCGGCTGGCGCACCGCGCAGCGGCAGCTCATTGTCGGTCCGCTGTACCATACCGCCCCGTTCACCGCGTTCCTCGACGGCCTGCTGGACAGCAACACCGTCGTCCTGCAGCCGTTGTTCTCACCGCAGTGGACGGCCGAGCTAGTGCGCCGGCACGCCATCGAGTGGGTGCAGCTGACCCCCACGCACATGCGGGAGATCCTGCGACTGCCGGACCTGGACCCGGCGGCCTTCGCCAGCCTGCGGGCGATGCTGCACACCGCGGCCCGCTGCGAGGCGGACACCAAACGCGGCTGGATCGACCTGCTCGGCCCGGAACGGGTCTACGAGCTATACGGCGCGACCGAGGGGGTCGGCGTGACGCTGGTCCGCGGCGACGAGTGGCTGGCCCGGCCCGGCACGGTCGGTCGCGGCTTCCTCACCCAGATCCGCATCCTGGACGACGCCGGCCACCGGGTCCCGCCAGGCACTACCGGCACCGTGTTCTTGCGGACCCCGCAGCGGGTCGGCCGCTCCGACTACGTCAACGACCAGGCCATCCGCACCACCCCGGACGGGTTCGCCGCGGTCGGCGATCACGGTCGGCTGGACCGGGACGGCTACCTCTACCTCGAACCGCGCGACCATGACGTCATCAACGTGGGCGGTGAGAAGGTCGACCCGGACGAGGTCGAGGCGGCGCTGCGGGACCATCCCGCGGTCGTCGACGCGGTCGCCGTGGCCGTGCCCCACCAGACGCTCGGGTCGGTGGTGGGCGCGTACGTGGTGCTGCGCTCCGGTGCGAGCGTGCGCAAGGCCGAACTCGCCGGGCACTGCGGACGACGGCTGGCCGGCTACAAGATCCCGAAGCAGTTCACGTTCGTCGACCAGGTCCCCCGGTCGGGAGCCGGCAAGGTTCAGCGCTGGCGGCTGGCCCCCCATCACGAGAACGGTGCGACCGCGCCATGAGCGATGCCCTCAACGAAACGATCGACGCCGGCTACCAGCGTCCCCGGGACCCGGTGGAGATCTGGCTGGCCCGGCAGTGGCAGCGCATCCTCGGCTTCGCAGTCGGGATCCGCGAGGACTTCTTCAGCGTCGGCGGCAACTCGCTGGACGTGGCCAGGGTGATCGACGCCATCTTGACGGAGTTCGGCATCCAGCTCCCGATGAACGTGCTGACCGACTACCCGACCGTGGAACGCCTGGCCACCCTGCTCCGCGACCATGCCGGGCGGCTGTCCGGCCCGCTCGTCGCGATCCAGGACGGCGACGGCAGCCGTCCCCCGCTGTTCCTGGTCCACCCGGATGACGGGCAGGTCGGCCTGTACTGCCAGCTCGCTTACGCGCTGGGTGAGGAGTTCACCGTGTTCGGCCTCCAGGCGGCCGGACTCTACTCCGACGCGGAGTCCCGCCGCACGGTGCCGGCGATGGCCGACTCCTACGTCGACGCGATCCGGGCGGAACGCGCAGGCGGCCCCTATCTGCTCGGCGGCTGCGGCGTCGGAGCGGCGATCGCCTACGAGATGGCCGTCCGCCTCGACGACGTGCGGCTCCTCGCCGCGATCGACACCGGATTGCTCGAATCACCGGGCACCGGCACCGGCACCGAGTCGTGGTCGCAGGCGCCGCCCCGGCAATCGGACCTGCCGCGGGTTCTGGTGAGCTGGCGGGAGCGCGACCTCGTCCCCGAGAACGTGGCGCCCGAGTTCGTCGCGCGCTCGCTGGGCGTGTGGCAGGCCAACCGGGACGCCCTGCGCGACTGGCGGCCATCGCCGTACACCGGGCCGGTCGACGTCTTCGGCCCGCCGCCGATCACGACGGCCCTGCCGGCGACCGTTGTCCAGCGGGCACGCGAGGGCGGCCCGGACGAGCGCCTGGCCGCCGCGCTTCGCGAGCTGATCGGCTGACCGGCGATGACCACCGGAACCGAGGCCGTCCGGCGCCGCCGCGTGCGGCTGACCCCGGTGCCCGCGATCCCGGTCGAGTTCACCGGGGAGCGGGCCGGCGAGGGCCCGCTCACCCTGGGGCAGCGCGACGTCTACGCGTGGACGAGCTTGACCCCCGGCCATCCCTACGCGTTCTTGTGCGTCGAGCTCCCGGTACCGGCGGCAGTGTCCGCCGGGGACGTGGCCGGGGCGCTCGCGGCGCTGATCGCGCGGCACGAGGCCCTGCGCACCACCTACGTGCCTGGCGAGCGGCCGCGCCAGCGGGTCGTGGCCTCGGGCGTCCAGGTGCTGGAGGCCTGCTCGCTCGGCGCGGGGGAGTGGGGACCGGAGGACGGGCCCGCGGTAGCCAGGGCGCTGATCCGGTGGCTGCGCGAGACACCCGACCCCGGGCGCCCGGTGCGCGTGGCGGTGGCCATCGCCCCGGGCGCTGACGGCGACCGGGTCATCGCCTGCGCCGCCGGGTTCACGCACCTGGCCGTGGACCACGGCGCGATCGAGATCATCAAGCGCGACTTCGCGGGCCTGCTCGCCGATCCCGGGCGACCGCCGGCCGGCCGGGCCGGTCACCAGCCGCTGGACCAGGCCGGGCTGGAGGCGACGCCCGCGGAGCGGGCCCGGGCCGAGGCGGCGCTGGACTACCTGCGGGGCCAGTTCCGGCGGATCCCCCGCTGCCTGTACGCGTTGCCGGGCGCCCGGCCCAGCGGCGAGTCGCTGGCGGTGGAGCTGTCGTCAGCGGTCGCCGCGCTGGCGGTGCGGCAGGTGGCGGCGCGGACCCGGGCCAGCCGGTCCAGCGTCGTGCTGGCCGCGGTCTGCGCCGTGGTCGCCCGCCGGGCCGGCTACGGGGAACTGGTGATCCCGGTGGTGTCAAGCAACCGTTTCGGGCGCCATCTGGAGGGCTACGTCGGCGCCCTGTCCCAGGACGCCGTCGCCACCGTCGGGGTAGCCGGGCGAAGTTTCGACGACCTGGTCCGCCACACCTGGACGCGGGTGGCAGAGGCGAGCCGGCACGCCAGGTTCGACCCGGCCCGGCGGTCCGCCATGAATGAACTGATCGAGCATGAACGGGGCCTGCGCTTCTATTACGACCCGTTCTTCAACTACCTGGTCCCTGAGTCGTGGTCCGGGCTCACCGCGGGCGTCGGGGTCAAGCCCGAGGAGATCGACAGCGCGCTCGCCGGGACCGAGTTGCGGTGGCGCCCGATGCCGGTCAACGGAGCCCCGCTCCGGTTCAGCCTTATCCGGGTCGACCGGTGCCTGCGGCTGGACGCGTGGAGCGGCGACACCGGCCTGCTGCCGAGGGCCGAGGTGGAGTCGGCGCTGCTGGCCGTCGAGCGGCTGCTCGTGGCCGCCGCGCCCGGTGACGTCGCCGCCGGGCGGATGCCCGAGGTCATCGGGCTGGAGCCCGTCGCCGGGACCCCGGAGCGGACCCTGGCCGACTCCTGCTGGGTGGAGGTGGCCGACGTGCAGCGCCTGGTCGACGAGGCCGTCGCGCCCGCCGTGGCCCGGGTCTTCGCCTCGGCCGGCGGCCGCCCGCTGGTCGCCCACATAGCAGCCACCGGCGCGGTCCAAACGCCGGAGCAGGCGCACGCCCGCTGCATGGCCGCCCTCGCCCGTCACCCGACCGCCATCACTCCCCGCCACTACGTGATCTGCCCCGTCGCGCCGGCCGACCCGGCCGACGCGGCTGCCTGGCCCCCGCCCCTGGCCGCCGGCACCGGCCGCACCTAAAACCACAGGAAACGCCGAGACTGCTCACCCGAAGGGACGCGCATGGACGATAACGATACTCAGCCGGCGCCGGCCGGGGCCGCGCCCACGACGCGCGCTGGCGCGGCCGACGCCTTCCTCCCGGCCGGAGACATCCGGACCCTGCGGGCGTTCCGCGCGACCGCCAAGGCGGCGGGCGGCATCCTCGACCCGGTCATGCCGATGCGAGTCGCCGGCGACGGCCCCTCCCTGTTCTGCGTGCATCCGATGATCGGCCTGAGCTGGTGCTACCTGGCCCTGCTCCCGCACGTCGACGCCAGGTACCCGCTCTACGGCCTGCAGGCCCGGGGCATCCGGCAACCCGAGCCGCTCCCGGTCACCATGGCGGAGATGGCGCGGGATTACACCGACCAGATCCGGAAGGCGGCGCCAGCGGGCCCCTACTACCTGCTCGGCTGGTCACTGGGCGGGAACATCGCCTTCGCGATCGCGGAGGAACTCGAGCGCCGCGGCGAGCAGGTCGGGCTGCTCGTCATCCTCGACTCGAGCCTGGCCGGCCTCGAAGCGATCCCGGCGAGCACTGATCCGTGGAGGTTCTACAACATGATCCTCGCGCAGTTCGGGTACGTGCCCGCGATCACCCCGGCCGATCCAGAGCCCGAGGCACGGATGATCGAACTGGTGCGGCGCCGGCCGGGCCTGGGCCTCGACGAGTGGCCGGACAGGCGCGTGCGCGCGTTGCAGCGGGTCATCAAGAACAACATCGCCGTGATGGCCAGCCACCAGCCCGGCCGTGTGCACTGCCCGATGCTGTTCTTCTCTTGTGTCGGCAATCCGCCGGGGCTGGCCGAGAAGCTGGAAACCTGGCGGTCATTCGTCGACGGCCCGATCGAGACGGTCGAACTGGACTGCGACCACAATCAGATCCTGCTGCCGGAGCCAGCGGCGCGAATCGGGCCGGCGATTAGCAGGAAACTGGCCCGCGCCAGCGCGGCACCCATTGCGTAACCTAGCACCTCGATTTAGCCTTACAGCGTGACATTAGACTCGCGCCCTGAATCTTCAATCGCGAAAGTTTCAGGACCGCAGTCATGTCACATTCTCGAAAGTTTCAGGATTGCAGCCATGTCATATTCGACCTATCGTGGGCAATGGGGCTAATGATCGAAGTCAGTGGCCTGCGCAAGTCTTTCCGCTCCCGGCGCGGCCGTAAGGCCACTGCCGTCGATGCGGTCCGCGGCGTGGACTTTTCCGTGGAGCGCGCCGAGATCTTCGGCTTCCTCGGTCCTAACGGAGCCGGGAAATCGACCACCCTCCGAATGCTGGCCACGCTGCTTCGCCCGGACGGCGGCGACGCGATGATCGCCGGCGCGGACCTCCGGCGCGATCCCGGGCAGGTGCGCAAGCGCATCGGCTTCGTGGCGCAATCCAGCGGCACCTACGGCCACTCAACCGGACGGCGCGACCTGGTGCTTGAGGCGCGCATGTACGGCGTGCCCAAGTCAGCCGCGCAAGCCCTCGCCGATGGGGTCATCGCGGCCTTCCAGCTCGGAGACTTCGCGGACCGCCAGATCAACACCTACTCCGGCGGGCAGCGCCGACGCCTAGACGTCGCGCTCGGCGTCATCCATTCGCCCCAGGTCATCTTCCTGGACGAGCCGACGGCCGGGCTGGACCCGCCCAGCCGGGCTCGCATGTGGCAGGAGGTGCGCAGGCTCCGCGACGAGGGCATGACGATCTTCCTCACCACGCACTACCTGGATGAGGCCGACACGCTCTGCGACCGGATCTCGATCATCGATTCTGGCCTGATTGTCGCCGAAGGCACCCCGTCGGACCTCAAGCGCGAGATCTCCGGCGACGTCGTGGTCGTCGACCTGGCCGCGGCTGACACCGCTGGCGTGCCCGAGCCCGCCACTGTCCTGCAAGCATCCAAGGTTCTCACCGAGCAGCCGTACGTAGAGTCCTGCGAGACCATCGAGCACACGCTGCGGCTCTACGTGGACAGCGCCGCCACGGCGATCCCGCAGATCATGCGCGCGCTCAGTGGCAAGGGGATCGAGCCGGGAGCGATCGAGACCCGCCGGCCGAGCCTGGACGACGTGTTCCTGGCCAAGACCGGCCACACCCTTGAAACCGGCTAGGGCCCCCGCCGGGCCACCAGCAGAGACTTACCCAGGCACTCGCCAGAGGGAAGGAACCGGCAGCGATGAAACTTGCCCGCGATACATGGCTGATCTTCCAGTACGAGGTCGTGCTGCTGGTGCGCAATCCCGTCAGTATCGCGATCACGCTGATCCAGCCCATCACTTACCTGCTGTTGTTCACTCCGTTCCTCAAGTCGGTCATGGGCGTCTCCAGCTACAGCAACGCGTTTCAGATCTACGTACCGTCGCTGTTCGCGGCCATGGGCGTGTACAGCGGCCTGTTCGCCGGGTTCTCGCTGCTCGGCGCGATGCGGCAGGGCGTGGTCACCCGCCACCGGGTGACGCCGGTCAGCCGGGTCAGCCTGCTGCTCGGGCGGGTGCTGATGTACGTCCTGCTGGTCGTGTTCCAGTGCGTGGTCGTCACGGTGGCCGCCTTCGCGTTCGGCCTGCGGGTGCAGCCGGGCAACTTCCTGTTCGCCCTGGTGCTGCTGTCGCTGATGGTGGCGCTCAGCGTCTCGATCGGATTCGACCTGGCGCTGCTGGTGCCCAACGAGAACTCGCTCGGCACGCTGGTTAACTCGGCCTCCAACGGGCTCGCGCTGCTGGCCGGGGTCCTGATCCCGCTTTCCGTCGCGCCGCTGTGGATACAGCACGTCGCTGACTGGAATCCGTTCGCCTGGGGGACCAACGGCATGCGGTCCATCTTCCAGGGCCATATCGGCGCCAGCGTCGTCTGGGAGGCGTGCCTCGTCATGGGCTTGGTGGCCACGGTAACCCTGGTGCTGTCATCACGGCTTTTCAGCCGCGAGATCGCGTGACGTAATCACCCATGCGCTTCCCGGTGTCGTTCGCGCAGCAGCGGCTGTGGTTCCTCGAACAGCTCGCACCCGGCGAACCGACGTACAACCTGCCGTACGGCTTCTGGCTCGAGGGACCGCTCGACGCGCGCGCGCTGCAGCGCGCGCTGGACGCCATGGTCGCGCGGCACGCGGCCCTGCGCACGAGCATCGTCGGCCGCGACGGCGTGCCAGAGCAAGACATCGCCGACACCGGGACAGTGCCGATTCGGCACATCGAGCTCCCGCCAGGGCTGGACGAGGGCGAGCGCACCCGCAGGGCCGAGTCGATCGCGGGAGACCTGGCCCGCACGCCGTTCGACCTGGCCACCGCGCCCCTGATCCGGATGGCGCTGATCGCCGCCGGGGCCGACCGGCACCTGCTCGTTCTGGTCATGCACCACAGCATCGGCGACGAATCGTCGGTGAAGATCCTGATCGGCGAGCTGTCCGACGTCTACCGGGCCGAGACAGGCGGCGAGCCCCCGTCGCTGCCGCCCCTGCTGATGGACTACGGCGACTACGCCGTGTGGCAGCAGGACCGCATGCGCGGGGAGGAACTCGGCCGGCAGCTGAGCTACTGGCGCGAGCAACTCCGTGGCGCGCCGCGGCTCCTTACGCTGCCCGCCGGCCGGCCCCGGGCCGCCCGCCAGTCCACCCGGGGCGGCATGGCGACGATCGATGTCGGCGCCGCGACGACCCAGCGCCTGGCCGCGGTGGCGACTGGCCACAATGCCACGACGTCCATGGCGTTCCTCGCCGGCTTCGCGGCCACGCTGTCGCGCTGCACGCGCCAGGCTGACCTGCTGCTCGGCACTCAGGTGACCGGCCGCACCCACACCGAGCTGGACCCGATTGTCGGCGTGTTCACGAACACCGTCGCGCTGCGCGTGTCGCTGGCCGACGATTCGACCTTCGCCGAATTGCTCCGCCAGGTCAGGGACACGACCGCGGACGGGCTGGCGCACCAGCAGCTCCCGTTCGAGAAGCTGGTCGAGGACCTCGCGCCGGATCGCACGCTCGCGCACGCGCCGCTCATCCAGGTCCAGTTCGCCTACGGATCGCTCACGCCCCCTACGCTGGACCTTCCTGGTATCACCACGTCCTCTCAGGTGCTGTTCACCTCGACCGCGAAACTCGATCTCACCCTGTACGCGGATGCTCAGGAGGGCCAGGATGACCAGTCCACCAGGCTTTCGGCGGAATACAGCACCGACCTGTTCGACGCGGCCTGGGCCAACCGGTTCCTGGGTTGCCTGGCGACCCTACTGGAACACGCCGCCGCCGCTCCTGGCACCGCGGTAGCCGACCTGCCGGTGCCGGCGGCCGGCGACCTCGGCCGGCGGCGGGAAGACGGGAGCCTGCCGCGTACGCCGGCCGCGAAGGTCGACAGGGCCTCGCCGCCCGCCCCGGAATGGAGTGCTGTCTCGTCGGCGGCCGGCCACGTAGAGCCCCGGAACCCGATCGAGGCGACCCTCGCCCGGATCTGGGGCGACCTCCTCGACACCGAGGCGCCGGTGGGCGTACGCGACAACCTGCTCGCCCTCGGCGGTCACTCTTTGACCGTGACCAGGTTCGTCGCCCGCGTCGGCGACGCCTACGGCGTGAAACTGCCCGTTCACCAGGTCTTCGCTAGTCCGACGATCGCGGAGCTGGCCGAGGTAATCGCCGCTTACCCGGATTTCAGGGTCATCGAGGACTTGTCCCGCCACGCTGACCTGGGCGCGCTCAGCGACGAGGACCTGGACGCGCTCAGCGACGAGGATCTGGACGAGCTGTTGCGCACAGCGCTGGCCGAGCGCAACCGACGCCGCTCGATCGCGGGCGGCGCCGACTCGTAAACCGGGACTGACCAAGCCACCAAGAACGCGCCGAGCACGGAGTTGAGCAGTTCGCCGGCGCGGTACTCTCCCGGCTGCCGGTCGCCTGACCCGAAGGGGGAAGCGGGACACCATGCAGTGGACAGTGCACGGCCGCCGCACCATCTACGACAGCCCGTGGATGAGCCTGGACCTGGTTGACGTCGAGCAGCCCGACGGGAACCGGTACGAGCAGCACGTCCTGCGGATGGCCCGGCCCGTCGCCGCGACCGTGATGACCGACGGTGACGGGCAGGCGCTGCTGATGTGGCGCCACCGCCACGTCACCGACACCTGGGGATGGGAGATCCCCTCCGGCCGCATCGAGGAAGGCGAGTCACCCGAGCAGGCGGCCGCGCGGGAAGCAGAAGAAGAGACCGGATGGCGGCCGGGACCACTGCGGCTCCTCGTGGCATCTCAGCCATCCAACGGGTCCGTCAACACGGTCCACTACATTTTCCACGGCCAAACGGCCGGGTACATTGGCGACCCGGTCGACCGCAGTGAGGCCGAGCGCGTGGAATGGGTGCCACTGTCGGAGGTAAGCAGCCTGATCGCCAAAGGCGAGATCGTAAGCGGCCCGACCCTCATCGGCCTGCTCCTGGCAGCCGCTCAGCCATCGGTAGCCTGGAGTCCCTTCTGAGTTTGATGGGCTCTGCTACGCCTCCGATCAGCGGGGGGCAACGGTCTGGGCGTCTGGATCGGGTGATCCACGAAGACGAGGTCCACTCCGCATTCGTTCGGACGGATGATTTCGCGCGGGCAGGTTCGTCTAAGGGGTTAGTTACCTTTGCGCTGGCTCGTTCGTCTTGTCATTGGTTCTGAGAGCGCAACTAACGAGATATAACTTGACATTGGTTCCGGCGATGACGGATAGTGCAGTCAGTCAGGCGCCTGACCAGTGACCTAAGGGGGGTTCACCGTGAGCCGAGCTCGTGCCATCCTGACCGTGGCGAGCGGACGCCGGGCCAAGTGGGCTGTCGTGGTCTTCTGGCTGGTAATCGTCGCGCTGGCCGGGCCGCTGTCCGGAAAGCTGATGGGCGCGGAGAAGAACGACGCGTCGTCGTGGCTGCCGGCCAAGGCCGAGTCCACTCAGGTGGTGAACCTCCAGTCGAAGATCCAGTCTCCCAACGTGTTCACCGCCGTCGTGGTCTACGACCGGCCGTCTGGCCTGACCAGCGCCGACCGGGCCAAGGTGGCCGCCGACCGCACGCGGTTCACCCGGGTGTCCGGGGTGGTCGCCGCGCAAGTGGTGGGGCCGATCGTGTCCAAAGACGGGAAAGCCGTCGAGACCCTGGTCCCCGTCAACCTCGGCTCGTCGGGCTGGAACCAGGCGTCGGCCGCCGCGACCAGCCTGCGGGACATCGCCCGGGCCGGGCCGGCCGGCCTGGCGGTCTACATCGCCGGCCCGCTGGGCAGCGCCGCTGACTCGGCCAACTCGTTCAAGGGCATCGACGGCATCCTGCTGGTCGCCACCCTGCTGGTGGTGATCGTGCTGCTGCTCATCACCTACCGCAGCCCGGTTCTGTGGCTGTTCCCGGTCATCTCCGCGGGCATCGCCCTGGTCAGTGCGGAGGCGGTGGTCTACCTGCTGGCCGCGCACGCCGGGCTGACCGTCAACGCGCAGAGCGCGGGAATCTTGTACGTGCTGGTGTTCGGGGCCGGGACCGACTACGCGCTGCTGCTGACCGCCCGCTACCGGGAAGAGCTACGCCGTCACGAGGACCGGCACGAGGCGATGGCGCTGGCCATCCGGCGGGCCGGCCCGGCCATCATCGCTAGCGCCGGCACCGTGATCCTGGGCCTGCTCACGCTGTACGCGGCCGAGCTGAACTCGACCAAGAGCCTGGGCCCGGTGCTGGCCATCGGCGTGGCGGTAGCGCTGGTGTCGATGATGACGCTGCTGCCCGCCCTGCTGCTGATCTTCGGACGGTGGATCTTCTGGCCGGTCAAGCCGGCCTACGGCACCCCTGAGCCGGCCGCTCAGGGGTTCTGGGCCCGGGTGGGCCGCCGTATCGCGGTCCGGCCCCGGCTGGTCTGGATCGTCACGGCCCTGCTGCTCGGCGTGATGGCGCTCGGCCTGACCGGCCTGCGGGCCGGCGGCCTGACCGCCGCTGAGTCGTACGTCGGCCAGCACCCGGAGTCCGTGACGGGCCAGGCGGTGCTCACGGCGCACTTCCCGGCCGGCGCCGGGCAGCCGGTGAACGTAGTGGCGAACCCGGCGCAGGCGGCCCCGGTGCGGACGGCGTTCGCCAGTGTCCCCGGTATCACCGGCGTGACCGCACCGCTGGTCGAAGACGGCCACGCCTACTTGCAGGGCACGCTGACCTCGGCCCCGGACAGCACCGCCGCCTACAACACCATTGACCGGGTCAGGACCGCGGTCCACGATGTCCCCGGGGCCGCCGCCCTGGTCGGCGGGAACACCGCGGTGACCCTGGATATCGCCAACGCGGCCGACCACGACCGGAACCTGATCATCCCGCTGATCCTGCTCCTGGTCTTCGTGATCCTGGCGCTGCTGCTGCGGGCGATCGTCGCGCCGGTCATGCTGATCCTCACGGTAGTGCTGTCGTTCGGGGCGGCGCTGGGCGTCAGCTCGCTGTTCTTCAACCACGTGTTCAACTACGGGAACGCGGACAACTCGTTCCCGCTGTTCGTTTTTGTCTTCCTGGTCGCCCTGGGCATCGACTACAACATCTTCCTGATGACCAGGGTGCGGGAAGAAGCCCTGCACCGCGGCCCGCGGCGGGGCGCGCTGACCGGGCTGGCCGCCACCGGCGGGGTCATCACCTCGGCGGGCGCGGTCCTGGCGGGTACGTTCGCCGCGCTGAGCACGCTGCCGGTGACGTTCCTGGCCGAGATCGGCTTCGCCGTCGCCTTCGGCGTGCTGCTCGACACCATCATCGTCCGGTCCGTGCTGGTGACCGCGCTCAACCTGGACCTCGGCCGCTGGGTCTGGTGGCCGAGCGCGCTGTTCCGGCATTCGGCGCCGGACCCGGAGACACTGGATGAGCAAACGGAGGCGGCCGCACCTTCAGCGAGCTAGCCACCTCGAGCTGTCCGTGGTCGCTGAGCCGGCGGACCGACTCGATCACCGCCTCTTCCGGCTCGTAGCGCGGAGCTTAGCCAAGCTGCGCCTGGGCTTGCCGATGCTGGCGTACCGGTTCCGGACCAGGTGCTTGCATGGTGAATCCCGCCGCCGCGGGCGGAGATTCGAGCCCCTGACCTTCTGCATGCCATGTAGCTCCCAGTAGTCCGAGACGGTCCGACGGAGTCGAGCGGAGAGCATCTCACCAGCGAAACCGATCCGAGTTGGTCGCGGCGAGTCGAACAGCGTCTGGACACGTGGGCTCCCGTCTTTGGCTCCCGTGGTCCTCATTCGAGGAAGGCGAAAAGTGGTCGAAATCAACGACGCAAATATTACTCTGGCCATTGATGGTGATGCCATCGCCACAGCTCGGTTGGGCCAGCACGCTGCAGCCGACGACACCAGCGCATAAATTGTCTCGACTCAGCCCACGGCTGTTCACGGCGAACCAGGCGATCACAGCCTTGACGCTCGCCGAGTGTCTGATTGTCGGATGTGGCGACAACGACCTGCTCGTGAGGTCCTGCGCGAGGAGTCGATCGCGTGACCGATTGGCTTATCAGGATCACTTCAGCGGTCGATGTGGTAGCGGTGAACTTTCTTTGCCGGACCTCTGCCGTCGCCGAGAGCAGGAGCCGAGGGATCACGAATGATCCCTGTTCTCAGAACTGTACCGCTGAGGTCCGCCCAGAGGAGCCAAGATGCCACCATTTGGTGCAAGAATCACATATGTCTCATATGGCATTAATTAGACATAGATGCTACCGGGTCTCTCTTGTAGCTTGCTTTCGCTCCCTAGCTCGCAGCCGACCTACCGCCGATGTGGAGTTCACAGCCAAGATGGCTTGAAAAGTGGCAAGGTTAATGACGCATATCAAACGCGCATTCGACTAACGAATGCCGTTATCAAGTAGATCGTGAGCTATGAGGCCTTGCCCGCGCAAAGTTCGAAGCGCATCCGCCCGATGTGGCGCTATACTTACTTGTCTAAGTATGGTTAGTCTTGGGTGAACCAATCTGACCTAAGATATATAGTTGTATGATATCTGCGGAAAGGACGATTCGTGCCTCCCAGGAAATCCCCAGCTAAATCAAGCATCATCCAGCAGGAAGTGACAATAGCCGAGCCTCCGCAGTTGAGCACTCGAAACTCTGAGCGAAAGCCCCGTGCGCATAGTGACTTTCCGAAGACCACCCTTGAGGAAGCCGTACGTATTGCAACGGCAATTGAAGAGGTTAATGCTGGACGACCCTACCCGCCGACGGACACCGCAATTGCGCTCGGTATGAGCCCAGGAGGCTCTCCATGGAGAGTCCTGACGGCCGCCTCTTTCAAATACGGTCTAACTACGGGTAGTTATAAGTCCGAACGCCTAGAGATTACCCCACTCGCCTTGCGAATTGTTGCACCCACAAGCAGTGAAGATAGAGCTGCTGCTCTGTTCGTGGCTGGCATGAATCCTACAACTTTTAAGGCAATTTTTGACTATCTAAAGGGCAAGAAGATACCACAACAAGAATTCTTCGAAAACACCCTAGTCCGCGAGTTCTCAGTGCCGAAGGAACAGGCTGCCGTAGCCGTAGATATT
>DASXDG010000088.1:0-11783 GCA_036490795.1 Streptosporangiaceae bacterium | reverse complement strand
CATGGTCGTGCCCCCACTGGCGCGGTCAATCGGAGCCAAAAGTGGCGCTTAAGCCCCACTTTGGGCCCGGTTTCGGCCTCAACCGAGGCTTGACACACCACGGTCAGGAGTTATGCGACAGCCTCGAAACCGGAACGCCACGCGCACGATAAACGCGATGCCGCCCGAGTGCGGGCGGTTTGTCCTGTTTGCGGGATGCCGGTGCGGCGGTGCGGCGGTGCGGCGGTGCGGCGGCGTGGCCGGGATGGCCCTGATCGCCACGGGCGGCGCAGACCCTCGCAGTTCAACCTCTGTAGCGCGGTACTTTTGCTTATCGCGGTGGAAAAGGTTGCTGTGAGCATGGTTTTTTACCGCGTTGGAACTTTTCTCCGCGTTAGCGGGCTCGTCGGTGGTGCGAGAGGGGTTTCTGGCACCAGAAAGGTCAATGGTGACGGTCGCTGCCTGCGGCTGGGCGCGGCGGGCCGCTTCCCGGCCGCCGGGCCGCTTCGCGGCGGGGCGGCCGAGCGGCGGGGCGGCGGGGCGGCCGGGAAGCGGGGCGGGAATGACGCCGGCGCGACACGCCGGCCGGCGAATGCCCACGCCACGACCACAGTCCCAAATCCCGTGCGGGCTTGATCCCGGACGCGCCGAAATCGTCGCGATCAAAAAATGATCAACGGATTGACCTGGGGTATTATCAATCAGTCATACGATGTGGCATCGTATGACTACGGTGCGTGATTGTCCATTTAGCTGGACAGTAAACCGCGCATCACCTCGTGTCCGGGGTCCGGCGGTTCTCGGGGGCCCGCCGGACCCCGGGCACCACTATCGTTGCCTTGTGAATTTCGACTACATCATCGTGGGCGCCGGCAGCGCCGGCTGCGTGCTGGCGGCCAGGCTGAGCGCCGACCCGGATGTCAAGGTGCTGCTGCTCGAGGCCGGCGCCAAGGACGACGCTCTGGAGATCCGCGCTCCGGCCGCGATGAACCGCCTGTTCCAGACCAGCTATGACTGGAACTACCAGACGGTCCCGCAGCACCGCGCGGCCGGCCGCTCGGTGTACTGGCCGCGCGGGAAGACGCTCGGCGGCTCCTCTTCGATCAACGCCATGATCTACATCAGGGGCAGCCGGTACGACTACCAGACCTGGCGCGACGACCACGGCTGCACCGGCTGGACCTACCCGGACCTGATGCCGTACTTCCTGCGCGCCGAGGACAACGCCAGGGGCGCGAGCCCGTATCACGGCATCAACGGCCCGCTGGCCGTCATGGACACCCCGCACAAGTCCAAGGCGTGCCAGGCATTCATCGACGCGGCCGCGGAGGAAGGCTCGCCGCGCAATCCCGACTTCAACGGCCCGTCCCAGGACGGCGTCGGCTGGTACCAGGTCACACAGCGCAAGGGCCGCCGCTGGTCGGCCGCGGTCGGCTACCTGCACCCGGCGGCGAAACGCCCCAACCTGACGATCCGCACCGGCGCGCTGGTGACCAGGGTGATCATCGAGGAGGACAAGGCCATCGGCGTGCGCGTGCTGCACGAGGGCCAGTTGCTCACCGAACACGCGAACGCCGAGGTCATCCTCTGCGGCGGCGCGATCAACAGCCCGCAGCTGCTCATGCTCTCCGGCGTCGGCCCTGCCGACCACCTGACCAGCGTCGGCGTTGACGTCGCCGTGGACAGCCCAGGCGTGGGCTCGAACCTGAGCGACCACCCGGTGGTCCCGGTCATCTGGCCCACGCCCAAGCTGCGCGGGCTGTGGGAAAGCTCCGGCCCGGCCGGCGCGGCCCGCTGGCAGCTCACCCACCGCGGCCCGCTGACCAGCAACCTGGCCGAGGCCGGCGGCTTCACCAGGTCCGACCCCACCTTGCCCGCTCCGGACCTGCAGTGGCACGTCCTGCCGGCGCAGTTCCGCGAGCAAGGGCTCGGCGACCCGTTCCGGCGGGCGATGACGGTCCTGGTCGGGCTCGTCGACGTGGCCAGCCGAGGCCGGATCAAGCTTCGCGGCACTGACCCGCGGCACCGCCCGCTGATCGACCCCGGCTACCTGTCCGACGGCGAGGGACGCGATCTGGCCAGGCTGCTGCGCGGGGTGAAGATCGCCAGGGAGTTCGCCGCCGCCAGGCCGATGGCGGGGATCTGCCGCGGGGAGATGGAGCCAGGCCCGCACGCGCGGGGCGACGCGGACCTGCTGCTGTACATCCAGAACACGGTCTCGACGCTGTACCACCCGGTCGGCACCTGTGCGATGGGCGGAGCCGTGCGCACGGCCAGCGTGGTGGACCCTGAGCTGCGCGTGCGCGGCGTGCAGAACCTGCGCGTGGTCGACGCCTCGGTGATGCCGACGGTGCCGAGGGGTAACACGAACGCGCCGGTCATCGCCATCGCCGAACGCGCCGCCGACATCATCGCCGGCCGGGCCCCGCTGGCCGCCCAGGACCCTATTGACGCGGTCGCCGCCGCCGCAGTAGAGACTTCCGTTGGCGGTATAGCCTTCCGTGAAGCAAGCTGACCAGGACCATCAGCCGCTCGGTATCGCGGTCGGTGCGGTCGAAACTGGTTAGTTTCAGCGCGGGCTTGAATCGCTGTCTGGTGATGGCCTTGGGCCGGGTGAACTCGCGCAGCCCGTCCGCGCCGTGAATCCGGCCGAAACCTGACTCGCCGGTTCCGCCGAACGGCAGCGCGGGGACCGTCACGAACCCGACGATCGAGTTGACCGACGTCATCCCGGTACGCAGCGATCGAGCGGCGGCCAGTCCAGCGGAACGCTTCTTGGTGAATACCGCCGATCCGAGCCCGTAGCGGCTGCCGTTGGCGAGCGCCACCCCGGCGGCCAGGTCAGGGACCGATGTCACGGTCACGGTGGGCCCGAACGTCTCCTCGCTCACCGCCGAGCTGTCCTGCGGCGCCCCGGTGAGCACGACCGGACGCACCCAGACCCCCGCCACGCTGTCCGTACCGCCGACGACGGCGTGGGCGCCCCGGTCAATGGCCTCGCTGACGTGCTTGGCCACGATGGACGACTGCGACGCCAGGGTCATCGGCCCGTAGGCGGCACCGGGGTAGTCGCCCGGCCTGAGCGTGGCGACCTTATCGGTCAGCTTCTCCACGAACGTGTGGTAGACGCTGTCCGCGACGTAGACGCGCTCGACTCCGATGCAGGTCTGCCCGCCGTTGGACATCGCGCCCCATGCCGCGGCGTCCACCGCCGCATCCAGGTTCGCGTCCGCCGCCACCAGCAGCGCGTCCTTGCCGCCGCATTCGGCGATGACCGGCGTCAGCGTGTCGGCGGCCGCCGCCATCACCTTCCGCGCCGTCGACGCGGAACCGGTGAACGCGATCTTCGCGACACCGCTGCGGGCCAGTGCGTCACCGGTGGTGCCAGGGCCCGTGATCAGCTGCAGAACGGGCTCGATCTGGTCGTCGTGCAGCTTCAGCGCCTCGTTGAACGCGTTCACCAGCCAGTGACCAGTCGCCGGTGTTAGTTCTGATGGCTTGAAGACGACCGCGTTGCCGGCCGCGAGCGCGTACGCGATCGACCCGATCGGGGTGAACACCGGGTAGTTCCACGGCCCGATCACGCCGACGACGCCCAGCGGCTGGTACTCCACCGTCGAGGCCAGGTTCATCGCGATCAGCCCGCTGTGCACGCTCCTCGGCTTGAGCACGTTCCTGGCGTGCTTGGCGGCCCAGTCGATGTGCAGGATCGCGAGCACGATCTCCAGCCGCGCGTCGTCCAGCGGCTTGCCGGTCTCCTCGTGCACGAGCTGGGCGAGGCGCGCCATATAGCGGGTGAGGTAGGACTTCCACGAGAGCAGCCTGAGCTTGCGCCCGTCCCAGCCGAGGTTCGCCCACCAGGCCGCGGCAGGGCGCGCGACAGCGACCGCGGCGTCCACCTCCCGGCTTCCGTGCACGGGGAAGGTCGCGAGAACTTCCCCGGTGGCCGGGTTCATCGTCTCCAGCATCGCTGCAATTAGACCACTCGCCGGTGCCTGCGAGCTACCGCCGAGTACGACCTGTTACCTCGTAGCGATCCGGGGACGCGTAGAATCGGCTGGCGATGCGCCCCTACGTGCTGCTTAGCTGCGCCCTCTCGGCGGACGGCTACCTGGATGACGCCTCGCCGGAGCGGCTTATCCTGTCCGGTCCGGCCGACCTGGACCGGGTCGATGAGGTCCGGGCTGGCTGCGACGCGATCTTGGTCGGGGCAGGCACGATCCGCCGCGACCGGCCACGCTTGCTCATCAGGGACCCGGCCAGGCGCGCCGCCCGGGTGGCCCGCGGCCTGCCCGAGCAGCCGCTCCGGGTCACGCTCACCGGCAGCGGCGACCTGGACCGCACGGCTCCGTTCTTCACCCATCCCAGCCCGTACATCATCTACGACGGCCCGGCCCTGGACCTAGAGGTGCTCCTCGACGACCTGGGGACCAGGAAGGTCAGCCGGCTGCTCGTTGAGGGCGGCTCCACCGTGCTCGGCGAGTTCCTGGCCAGGGACCTGGCCAACGAGCTGCACCTCGCCGTCGCCCCGTTCTTCGTCGCCGACCCCCGCGCCCCCCGCCTCAATCTGCCCCGCCTCCACCTGCGGCAGAACCGCTACGTGCCGCAAAACGGCTACGTGCCGCAAAACCGCACCGTACCGGACGGGCCAGAGCATGCCGATGGCGCCACCGGTCCGGGCCGGATGACGCTCGTCGACGTGCGCCGGCTCGACGACCTGACCGTGTCGCGGTACCTGCTCGGGCCCGGCGGAGCGGAGCAGCGGTTCCTGCGCTGGGCCATCGAGCTGTCCAGGCTCTCCCCGCCGTCGGACTCGGCGTTCTCGGTCGGGGCCGTCATCGTGGGCGAGGACGGCCAGGTGCTGTCCACGGGCTACTCCCGTGAGCAGGAGGACAAGGACCACGCCGAGGAAGTGGCGCTGCGCAAGCTAACCCTCCCTCATCAACAGGGCCATGACCCTCGGCTGCGCCGCGCCACCATCTACAGCTCACTCGTGCCGTGCGGTGCCCGTGCGTCCCGCCCGGTGACCTGCGTCCAGCACATCCTGGACGCAGGCATCCCGAGGGTCGTCTACGCGTGGCACGAGCCTCCGCTGTTCACGGCGGGCGACGGCGCCGAACGCCTGCGCGCGGCGGGCGTCGCCGTCACCGAGATCGGTTCCCTGTCCGGCCTCGCCCGTTCCGTCAACGCCCACCTGTTCCGCTGAACTCGCACTACTTACAGGTGACCTTGAAGGTCTCGGCGGAGACGGCGGAGACGGTGATGTTCGGGTCGCCGCTATTCTGCTCGGTCGGGTCCAGGCTGCCCAGCGTCTTTCCGTTCACGGTGTCGCCGGTGAAACTGGCGAGCGTCTCGGCCGGTGCGCAGGCCAGCGTGTTCGGCACTTCGACGAAGGTCTCCGCCGACGAGCGCGCAGGCGTGGAGGTCTGCGACGCGGTTACCGTCTTGTCCCACCCGGCCGTCACGTCCTCTAGGGTCAGCGTGAACTTCTCGCCCGCGTCCCAGGTGACTGAGGCTTCCAGCTTGTCGCCGGGGGAGAGCTTGCTGGCGAAGGTCTGCACGGGTCCTGGGTACAGGTCGTACCAGCCGTAGTAGTCCGCGGTGCCGCCCGCGCAGTCGACCTCGGCGCCGATCTGCTCGGTCGTGTCCGAGGTGAGGCCGTCCAGGCCGGTCCAGATCGAGACATAGGTGGTGGCTTTCGCGCCGCACGTGAAGCTCGGCATCGTCCAGTCAGCGGTCGTACTTGAATAGGTGCTTCCGGACACGTAGTAGCCATAGAAGCCGGGCGACGTCACGGCGGACGCGCGCTGAGCGAACCCGAAGACGGCCAGCAGGACGGCGATTAAAGCGATCAAGTAGCGCATGTTTCACCGATACCACAACTCGATCATGAGAGCCAGAGTGTTCAAAACACCAAGATATATGTTAGAAAGGACACGTGGAGGTTGCGGAACGACGTGCTGAAATCGTCAGGCTGCTGCGTGAACGCGGGCAGGTCTCGGTCGCGGACCTGAGCGAACGGCTGTCGGTGTCGGAGATGACCGCGCGCAGGGACCTGGAGTTCCTCGAGCACGAGGGGCTGGCCCGCCGGTTCCACGGCGGCGCGGTCACCATGGTCTCGCGCAGCTTCGAGACGCCGTACGCCGCCCGCGTCTACGACAATCAGGCGGCCAAGCGGGCGATCGGCCAGCGGGTGGCCGAGCTGATCATGCCCGGGGAGACGGTCATCATCGACTCCGGGACCACCGCCGTGGAGGTGGCCAGGGCGCTGCGCGACCGGCCGAACCTGAACCTGCTCGTGTGCCCGCTCAGCATGCAGGCGGCCGCCGAGCTGGCGGACCGGCCTGGCATCCGGGTGCTGATACCGGGCGGTGAACTGCGGATGGGGGAGCAGATGTTCGTGGGGGAGCTGGCCCGCAACGCGCTCGCCTCGCTCCGGTTCGACACCTACGTGATGGTCGCCTGCGGGGTGTCCAGCGACGACGGGTTCACCGACTTCAGCCTGGACGACGTGGCGGTCAAGCAGGCGGCGCTGCACAGTGCCAGGCGGTGCGTGGTGGCTTGTGACTCTTCCAAGCTCGGCACGGTCGGCTTCGCGCACATCGGCCCGCTGAGTGCCGCCGCCATGATCGTCACCGACGCCGCCGCCACGAAGGCGGACCAGGCCTGGCTGGCAGAAGCGGGCCTGGACGTGGTGGTCGCGTGACTCCCGCGGAACTGCCTTCCTCTACCTTGCGCCGGGCGCGTGTCGCGGTCCTCATCCACTTCATCGTCCTCGGCGCGTCGACCGCCACCTGGAGCGCGCGGCTGCCGGCGATCAAGTCCGAACTGCACCTGACCGACTTCCGGCTGAGCCTGGCACTGTTCGCCGTCCCGGCCGGCAGCGTACTGACGCTGGCGCTGAGCGGCCGCATCACCGACAAGTTCGGCGCGGTCCGCGTGCTCCGCCTGGCGGGCCTGCTGGTCCCGGTCGTGCTCGTGCTCATCGGGCTGCCCGCGAACCTGCCGCTGCTGATGGTCGTGCTCGCCTGTTACGGCGCGGCGGCCGGGCTGCTGGACGTGTCGATGAACGCCTGCGGCGCCCGGCTTGAGGTCGCCTACGGCCGGCCGATCCTGTCCTCGCTGCACGCCGGCTACAGCATCGCCGGACTGGCCGGTGCCGGCATCGGCGGCATCTTCGCCTGGCTCGACCTCGGCCCGCTGCCCACGTTCATCACCGCGGGCGCGCTGGTGATCAGCGCCGCCATCGTGGCCGGGCGCGAGGTCGTGCTGCCGCCCATCGTGCCGCACGCCGAGCAGCCGGACGCACCGCCGCTGCTGTCCGCGCGCCGCATCTCGATCGTGATCGCGATCTTGGGCCTGCTGGCGCTGTGCGGCCAGCTCGGCGAGGGCGCCGCCGGCGACTGGAGCGCCGTCTACCTGCACACCAACCTGCACTCCTCGGCCGGTGTCGCCGCCATGGGCCTGGCCGCGTTCTCGATCACGATGGCCGCGGGCCGTGTGGTGGGCGACCGCCTGGCCGCGCGGTTCGGCTCGGTCGCACTGGTCCGGGTCAGCGGCCTGGTGGCGGGATCCGGGCTGGGCCTCGGCGTGCTGGTCCCCGTCCCGGCCGTCGCGATCGCCGGCTTCGCGCTGCTCGGGGCGGGCCTGGCGGGTATCTTCCCGCAGATCGTCTCCTCCGCCGCCAGGCTCGACCCCGAACGCGCGGGCAGCAACATCGGCCGCATCGCGTCGGTGGCCTACATGGGCCTGCTGGGCGGCCCGGTAGCGATCGGCGGCCTGGCCGCCGGTGTCGGCCTGCGCAACGCCCTGCTGCTGCCCGCCGCCCTGGCGCTCGTCGTGACCCTCTTCGCCGGCGTCATGCGCCAGGATTCCGCCCGGACCCCATCCCCGTCCCCGACCCCGACCCCCACCGCCACCCCCACCGGGTCAATTGCGCAATCGACTCCGCTAGAGCGTGTCGATCGCGCAATTGACAAGCCTGGGACCTAGCTCATAACCGTCACCGGCACTGCCGTGGCACCGGATGTGCCACACCGAAACCGCGCAGGTACGCGGCCACTGCCTGCACCGCGGCGGCGCCTTCGCCGACCGCGCCGCCCACCCGCTTGACCGAGCCGGACCGCACGTCACCGATCGCGAATGCCCCGGGCAGGCTGGTCTCGGTCAGCAACGGGTCCCTGGGCAGGGACCATCCAGGGCCGCTGACCTTGTCGCCGGTCAGCACGTACCCGTCGTCCGTCATGGCGACGCTGCCGTCCAGCCACTGCGTGCACGGCACCGCTCCGATCAGCACGTACAGCGAACCGGCCGGTACCCGGTCGATGTCGCCGGTGCCGTTGTCCCGCAGTTCCAGGCCGGTCAGCTGATCGTCGCCGATGACGCCGGCCACCTCGGTATCTGGCCGGATCACCACGCGAGGGTGGCTCTCCAGCCGGTCCGCGAGGTACGCGGAGATCGCGCCCGCGCGCAGCGAAGGCTCCCGGACCAGCAGCGTCACGGTGCGCGCGTCCTGCGCGAAGTGCAGGGCGGCCTGCCCGGCCGAATTGCCGGCGCCCACCATGAAGATGTCCTCGCCCACCGTGTCCGCTGACTCGGACAGGCAGGCGCCGTAGTACACGCCCCGGTTGACCAGCCGTTCGATGCCGGGCACCGGCAGCTTGCGCCATTGCATCCCGGTGGCGACGATGACCGCCCGGCAGGCGATCTCGGTGCCGTCCGCGAGCGTCACGACGTGGTAATTGCTGACCGTCTTGAGCGCGACGGCCGAGCGGGTCTGCGCCCACTCCACGCCGAACTTCCGTGCCTGTTCCAGGCCGCGTCTGGCCAGGTCGCCGCCGGTGAGCCCGGACGGGAAGCCGAGGTAGTTCTCGATCCGCGAGGTGGTTCCCGCCTGGCCGCCCGGCGCCTGCTGCTCGACGACGAGCACCCGCCATCCCTCGCACGCGGCGTAGACGCCCGCCGCCATCCCGGCGGGGCCGCCGCCGACCACGACGAGCTCGTAGAAGTGCCTGGACACCGGCTCGGCCAGGCCGATCGCCTCGGCCAGTTCGGTCAGCGAGGGCTCGCGCAGCGCCGTGCCGTCCTCGAGCACCACGGTGGTGGGCACCGGCTCGCTCAGCCCGAGGCGGCCTGCCAGTTGCCGGCCCTCGCCCGACACGTCGTCCACGCCCAGCCAGTGGAACGGCACCAGGTTCCTGGACAGGAAGTCCTTGATCTCGTGGGCGGGGGCGGCGAAACGATGGCCGAGCACCCGCATCTCGGCATGATCCTCGCCGAACTCCGCTTCCCACGCCGCGACCAGGTCATCCAGGTCCGGATAAAGCCGCTCCGCGGCCGGGGTGACCGGGTTGACCAGGTACCGGTCCAGCCGCACCCGGTTGATCGCCGCGACGGCCACCTCGGCGTCGTGCCCGTCGGCGATCAGCACCCGCTTGGCGGCCGGATGCGCGTCCCTGGCGACCTGGAGTAGCCGCAGGCCAGGCCCGTCCGAGAGGGCCAGCTCGGACAGCACCAGCGCGAGCCGGCGGCCGTCCGCGCTGATGCTCGCCAGCACCTCATCGGCCTCGGCCAGGCTGGCGACGGTGAACACCTTGTACCTGGGCCCGTACCGCAGGTCGAGCGCGTCGCTGAGCTCATCGCGCCCGGTTTCGGCGCCGCTCGCGGCGAGTATCGCCGGATAAGTTTGCAGACCCACGCCTGCTCCCGGCCAGGCTCGCCCTGGCCGGCATCCGGTAGGCAGGGATGTCCAGGTAGACGGGCTGGCCCTTCAGCGTGACCATCTGCACGTTGTCGCCGAGCAGGTCGTTGATGACTTGGACGAACCAGCTCAGCGGGCCCGCGTTATCCGTCGTCGTGGCCTGCAGGTTGTGCAGGGCCGGATCTACCTCGTCGTCCCAGAGGGACTTCGGGACATCGATCATGTCGGCCAGCCTGGGGCCGAGCACGCACCTGATCACCGAGATGAGGATCGGGCTGATGTCGACGCCGCCGGGGCCGGACATGTACTTGCCGGCCTGGTCGATGAACGTGTTCAGCAGGTACCGTCCCTGCGGCGACCCCCACTGATCGCGGTCCGCGAGCTGGGAGAACAGCGCGTTAGCTGTCGGCAGGTCCGCGGGCATCGCGCCGGCTGGCACGCCGAGCATCCATCCCTCGACCCGCCACGTGTGCAGGAAGTCGGCGGCGACGTCTGCCGGGATCTGCACGCCGAACCCCTGCATGGCGTTCAGCGCGTACACGCCGAAGAGCCAGGTCTCCACCAGCAGCGCCTCCTGGCTGATGGCGACGCCCCACCGTGCCGTGTCCCAGCGGGAATCGTCCAGGTAGTCACGGACGGCGGCGTGCATGAGGCGGACCTTGACCAGGTCGGGGATGATCTGCCCGTGCGGGCCGAACGCGTCCGGGTCGTAGCCGCCGCTGATCAGCTTCAGGCTGCCGAGCAGGCGCTTCTGGAAGTCAAGGAAGATGCCCACGTTCGGGTCGAACACCGAGGCAAGGATCGGGTACGTGAACGCCGCGGTGCTGACGCCCATGGAATACGCGAGGGCCAGGTAGGACATGTGCGCCTTGCCGAACCGGGCGGCGGTGGTGATCCGGCTCAGGTCGGCCCACGACGGGAGCTGACGGGCCTTGTCGATGAAGGACACCAGATCGCTGGGCAGTCCGCTGGGCAGCGCCTGATCGTTGTACGTCCACTGCCGCAGCAGCTTGTTGACCTGGGGCAGTTGCCCGCGTGCGTCCAGCGCGGCGACGACGCGGTCGGCCGCGGGGTCGCCGATACCGCGCATCTGGTTCAGTATCGCGTCGCTGATCACCGGCGCGGACCTGGGTGCCGGCGGGCGGCCGGCCGCAGCCCGCGTTACCGGCGACGCCGCGGCGGCGGGCACGAACGTCCCCGACATAACCGCGGAGATGGCGACTCCGCACCCCAGCCGGCGCACCAGCCCTGGGTTCCGTCGTCTCTTCCGAGCTTCGCTCACCACTGTTCCCCCTGACAGGTGTCATCCCGTGCTGCGGTGGCGCGCCCCCAGCGCCTCAGCGGCATCCTTCCCGGCGCATAACTCCATGTCAACAATCGATTACGAAAATGCTGCGGCGTGTCGCCAGGTTAACCCCGGGAGGTGCTCGAAGCGGCTCTACTATGTCTCGCGAAGCTCTGTTGAGCTACGGGGAATCGAAAATACAGGGGGAAGCAATCATGAAGTTCCGTGCGTTCGCGCTCGGCACCGCCATGGCGGCGGCGGCAACCGGGCTCATCCCGGCCACAGCGATGGCGTCTACCACTCCGGTAGTGAGCACCGGTCCGGCTGCCGCTGTCGGTGCTAGTGCCGGCGCTGGTGCTAGTTCAGGCGCCAACGCGGGTGCTAGTGCCGGGTCTGGCTCCAGTTCCAGTGTCAGCGACAAGAACAACATCAACGTGTCAGTTGTGACCCAGCTGCCGCCGGGCTACTCCTGGGACAACAAGAAGCTCTACGACGACGGCCGCCCGGTCGCCCTGCCGGCTGGCGACAGGTACGCCGACGGCGGCATCCTCGGTCCCGACGACAAGTTCTACTTCGCGCCCTCTGGCAAGTACGACGGCGTTGCCGTCGCGCCCATGAGGTGCCAGAACGGGAAGTACGACTACAACAAGGTCTCGTCGGGCAACTTCATCGGGGACATCGTCGACAAGGCGCTCAAGGCGTGCGCGGGCGTCTACGACGCCGCGTACGGCCTCATCTCTGACGCGTTCGGCGGCGGGTCGAGCTCGGGCTACGGGTCGTCCAGCGGCTGCTGACCAGCCTGTTCATCTCATAACTGAC
>DASXDG010000087.1:0-47719 GCA_036490795.1 Streptosporangiaceae bacterium | reverse complement strand
TCGGCGAGCATGGCGCCCAGCGCCTGGACAATGCCCAGTCCGAGAACCGCCATACCCCACCAGGTGAGCGCGGTCTGGTCCTTGTCGATCAGGCCGGCGTTGACGGCCTCTCCGATCACGGTAGGAGTCAGCGCCTGTCCGGCCACCCACAGCACGTTGACGATGAAGTCGGGCACGATGATGCGCCAGTGCGTGGCCGCCATCCACAGCAGGTATCTCCACGGACCGCGTATGTCGGGTTCCGCGCTGCGAAAGAACCGCACCGCTAAAGCTGCCGGTCCGGGCGAAGTCCGCGATACGTCGGCGGCATCACCGCTCGGAGCATGATTCATTGCCGGGCACCCTCTGTCTGAAGCTCACCGGGACATGGCGGCGCCCACGCCCCGTCAGCCTGTACAGGATAGACACATTCGCGGGAAATCGGAGATGGCAACGCAGGGACGCACCCGAGTCCGCCGTGCGTGCTATGGCTCCACCGAAAAGGAGTCCGGATGCGATACGACGAGGACTCCCCGGGTCGCAACCAGGCCATGACCTCCGGCCTCTCCCGGGTGGTCCGCTCACTTTGCCTGCCACGTGACTATTTCCGCGCCCGATTCGCCCGGTACGGGTATACGGCTCACAGGCAAACCCCTCGACCCGGGCCCGACGCAGGGCTGATCCGGGGAGATCCCGAACAGCGAGCGCCCCTCCTGTCCCAGCCGCGCCGCCGACACAGTAACGCGCTGATCACCCGCCAGCCCGCACAATCGCACCAGCGCCTGCCGCAACACCGCCACCCTCGAACACGCACCTTTCCGCGCGTGTTCTAAGCCGCCCGGATCCGGTCCCCGATCTCCGGCATCGCCTGGTACCCGGCCGCCTTGTAAGTGGCGACGCCGCCGACGTTGGAGCTCAGCGTGCAGACGCGCGCGCTCGACGAGCCCATCTCCCGCAGCGCGCCCGCCGCGGCGACGGTGATCGCCGTACCGAAGCCGCGACCGCGATGGTCCTGGTGCGCGCCCATCGGCTCGATCAGCCCCGGCTTGCCCGCTCCGGCCGACCAGAGCGTCACCACCGCCGCCAGGTTGCCCTGGTCGTCGTACGCGCCCAGACACCGGGCATCGGCATACGGCGGCCCCGCCGCCATAGCGTGCCAGCGCTCAGGCGTGAACCGCTTGCTGTTGAACGCCGATCGAATGACTTCGGCGAACAGGTGGGCCCGCTCCGGTCCGATGACTTCGATGCGGACGCCGGGGTCCTTCACCGGCTCTGTGAGGTCGCGGAACAGGGGCGTCCACGGTTCGTCGACGCCCCAGCCCTCCTCGGTCAGCAGATCGTGGAGCAGCAGGCCCACTGGCGCTTCGATGCCCACAGGGCCCGCCGGAAGCACGCCGCGCTCCGGGAGGATCATGTCCTCGACCAGCCGCCGCGCCAGCTCCTCGTCCCTGAAAGCGTCCGGCGCGACCGTCATCCGCAGCATCGTGGGACTGTCCAGCATTCCGACGGCGAGGATCCGTCCGTCGCGGCTCCAGGTCCGGATCGCCGCGGCCGTTTCTTCTGTACCGAATCGGTAATTCCAGCCCAGGTCGCCCGAATGCAGCTGCATCGGCGCCGCCTCGTGCTGCCACTCCCGTACCGCTCCGACTGCTTCGTCGAGCTCGCCGGCTCCCGGCGTACCCAGTGCGATGGTCATAGCCCGGATCAGACACTGCCGGACCGGCACGCCGCAACCGATTTTCCGCTCAGTAGTGCTCCCGTAGCGGCCACTAGCTCAGCCGGCACGCACGGTGATGGTGGTCCAAGCACCTAGGTTGATGCGATCGCCGTCATGCAGCGGTAGCTGCAATCCGGTCGGTATGTCATCTCCGTTGAGTTGCGTGCCGTTGGCCGAACCTGGGTCGATGACTGCCCAGCCATCCGGGGTCGCGATCAGGACCGCGTGCAGGCGGCTGATGCCTGGATCCGTCGGCGGGCCAGTGAGATCGATCTCCGGCTCGATGCCCCGCGACGGGCTACGCCGGCCGATACGCATCTCGGCGCCGGTGAGCTGGAAACGACGTTCCGGGCAGTACGCCGGGAAGTCGATGCCCGAGCCGTCGGGTCCGCTGGCAGCCTCGACGCTGTCGTAATACGCGCGGTCGGCGGCTACCACCGCGCTCCAGCGCGTGAACACCGCGGCGGGCGACGTCGCGGGGGCCGCAGTCGCGGGGGCCGGAGGGGCCACCGCGGAAGGCGTGCCCCCGGCGGGAGGCCCAGCCATACCGGAAAAGGCGCCCGCATCAGGAGCCACGCCCAGTCCAGGAGACGCGGCCGAGCTAGAAGAGACAGCCGACGGCTGGGGCGGCGCGTCCGGCGCCGCCGAACCGGGCGCCGTTCCGGCCGAACCGGGCGCCGTTCCGGTCGTGAAGTTGAAGCCGCATGCCTCGCAGAACACACCCGACCGATGCGCTCCGCATTGCGGGCAGACGTCACCGGAGAGCCCGGCACCTGGCTGGCCAGCACCTGACGGGCCACCACCTGACGGGCCACCGGATGAAGGACTGCCGGACGCAGGGCCGCCACTGGGGGCACCGCCACCGGCGGGGGCGCCCGCTATGCGCATTCCGCAGACGTCGCAGTAGTCATCGCTCGCTGACTGGTGGCCGTCGGGACAGGTGGCCATCGTTATGCGTGCTCCTTCTTGACCCGCACGGTCTTCGTGGACCGGGTATCTAGCGCCATCTCGTCCGCGTCGGCGACCGACTTCTTGAGCCGGACGGTGCCGGTGGCCGCGTCGACCACGTCCACGACCTTGGCCAGCAGCTTGGCGGTGTCTTCGTTGCCGGACTGCTGCGCGAGCTTCACCGCGCGGCCGAGTTTGGCCGTGGCCGTCTCCTCGTCACCCTGCTTGCGTGCCTCGAGACCGTCCTGGATCACGGCGGCTAGCTCCGCCTGGCCGGTGTAATGCGCGACCCGCGGGTTGATCTTGGTAGACAGCGCCTCGTCGTCGGTCCAAACCGCGCGGACGAGCCCTTGCCCCAGGACGTCCGATCCCGATACCAGGCTCACCCGCGCGGCTAGCATCTCCTGCCCGACACCGGCTGGGTTAACCTCTACGCTCACGTGATAATCGCGGCTCTCCCCCGGACCCCACGCACCGGTCGGATAGTCACCGGCTTGCGGGCCGGTCTGCGTCCGGCGCGAGGAGAGGTCCTCCACCGTCGGCGCCACCTGCTTGACGAACTGCACGACCGCGCTCTGCGGCGTCCACACCCGCAACGCCACATCCGCGACCTGCTTGCCCATCGCGCTCTCCATCATCGCCGCGAAGTCGGCGGCTAGACCCTCCGGGTCGGCGACGATGTCCACGGTGCCGAGAAGCGCGGTGGAGATGCGGCGCAGTTCGGCGACCTCCCAGTCGGTGCCCACACCGCGGCAGTCGCAGCTGAACAAGCCCTCGCACCGGCCGATCGCCGCCTGGAGCTGTTCGGGTGTCTCATGCTGGTTCTTGCCGTCGGTGAGCAAGATGGCGTGCCGTAGCTGTGCCGGATAGGTCTCGAAAATGCCGCAGGCCAGCCGGAGCCAGGTGCCGATCGCGGTGCCGCCGCTGGCTCGCAGGCTCATCGCGGCGCGCTTGGCCGCGGCCCGAGTGGACTGGTCGGCAATCGCCGTCGTCCCGTCGGAAGGGAACACCGGCCAGGCGGTGTTCGTGCCGGCCACTACCGCGAACGCGGTGCCGTCGTGCAGGACGTCGATGGCCGCGCATACCGCGGTGCGCGCGGATGACATCTTCATCGACGGCACATCCATAGACCCTGAGCAGTCCACCATGATGACTTCGGCAGCTCTGGTCGCGTCGCTCGGGGCCGGGGTCATGTCGGCGGATGAGGCCACTGTGACGACCGCGTTGACCGTACGGCCGCCTTCCGGCATGAACTGGTTCTGGTCGACGTCAACGGTGAAGCTCATCAGGGGGAACTCCTTGACAGGGTGAGAGGAACGGGCACGAGCACCACGGTGATGTTGTCCATGCCGCCCGCGTCGAGAGCGAACTTCAGCAGCGTGCCGGCGGCACCCGCCGGGTCAGTCAGCGCGCCCGGCATCGCCAGTGCGGCGATGTCCTCCGCCTCGGGCAGGTAATTCCATAGCCCGTCCGAGCAGACCAGCAGCACGCCAGGACCTGGCGGGACGAACCGGGTGACATGCGGCCGCGGCTCGGCGATGTCGGCGCCAAGCCAGCGCGTGATCACGTGGGCCTGCGGCGACGCCAGTGCCTCGGCCTCGCCGAGCAGACCCGAGTCGACCATCTCCTGCGCGAGAGAGTCATCAGCGGTCAGCCGCTGTGAACCGCCGGCGGCCAGCCAGTACGCCCGGCTGTCGCCCAGCCAGCAGATCGTGATCACTCCGCATGAGGCTGAGTCAGAGCCCGAGGCGCCATCACCCGAATCCGGGACCGCGCCATTAGAACCCGAGACCGCGGAATCCGGAGAGCCGGAAGCGACCACGACCGTGCCAGGAGCAGCCGGGCCCGCGGCATCGTCCCCGACAGTGGGCGCCGAGCCGGGAGCGGTCGTGATCGTCATGGGAGCGGTCTCGGCCGGGCCAGCGGCCCTGGACTCGACGACAGCGGACACGAACGTCGTCGACGGCGCGCCAGCGCGCCCGGACAGGGCGTTCAGCGCCGTGGCCGCCTCCTGGACGGCATCTCGCGACGCTTCGGCGATGTCATCGCCCATGCGGACCCCGTCGAGCAGCACCCGGATGGCGGCTTGCGCAGCGGTCAGCGACGCCTCATCCGGCCGCGGCGAACTGGAGACTCCGTCGCAGACGACGGCCACCGCGACCGGTCCGCCCTGCGTGTCGGCCGTCGCCAGCGCCATCGCGTCCTCGTTGCGCGGGTGACGCAGGCCGCGATCGGTGGCGCCGGCCAGCAGCCCGAGGTCGAGTTCCACGTGGTCGCGGCCGGTCGGCACCTTGCGTCCGCACGATTCGCAGTAACCATCGGCGGTGACGCCTGTCGGCTGCGGAATGGACCTGTCGGCCGAGCAGACCGGGCACGACGGAACGAACCCCGGCGAGGCATCGCTGACCACTGCCGGAGCGAGCTCGGCACCGCAGTACTCGCAGAACGCGTCGCCTTCCGCCGTGGTCCGCCCGCAGGACGGACACGCGGTGCCGGCGACTTCCGAGGTCACGTCCATGTCCTTGGCCGAACCGTGTTGGCCATGTCGACGAGCTCGACGCGGCGCTTGTGGTCAGAGGTCAGCTTCGCCAGCGCCCGGTAGCCGCGTTCCAGGCCGAATCGCAGCGCCCGTTCATTGGGCGCGCAGCCGAGAATGGTGCCACCTGGCGGGACGGCGCTACCTGGCGGAATCCCACTGGAACCGGCACTGGAAGCCGACGCCCAGTCCAGCGCCGCGCGCAGGATCTCGATGGTGAGCTGCTGGCGGCGGGATTCGTCCAGGGCCAGCCTGGACAGCCGGCCATCCGCCTGGAACAGGTCATCGGCGCTGACCGAACCGGGGCCGCTCCCAGCCTGGCCAGCCGGATTGGCCAGCACCAGGATGCGCACCGCGGCGATCTGCGCGGCGGCGTGATAGCTGGACGACTCGGGGACCGCGGCGAGCGCGGCGATCGTGTTCGGCCGGTCGCCCAGACCCAGGGATGCCCGGGCCAGCCCGAAGGCCGCGCTGATGAACGAGCGGTCCACGGTCCACACCAGCTGGAAGTACTGCTTGGCCGCGGCCAGCTCGCCCATGCCTTCCAAGGCGAAGGCCAGTGCCAGCTTGGGCGCGAGCTCACCGGGCAGCTCGTCGTACACCGCGCCGAACGCGCCGCGAGCGCCGGCGAAGTCACCGGCGGCGAAGCGCCGCTGACCGTCGAACCAGGCGATCCGCCAGTCGGCCGGATCCTCGGCGGCCAGCTCCGCCAGCAGGATCCCGGCACCGTCGTAGTCGTAGATGTCGAGCCGGGCCCGGACCAGCGCGAACCGGGTCTCCACGGAACTGGACACCTGGGCGGGGACACCGCCCTGGCCGTCCACGGCGCGGGACAGCGCCTCGTTCCGTGCCGGGGGGTCAAGTCCGGCGAACGTGGCCAGGTACCCGGCGGCGGGGTCGGCCCGGTCGACCAGCGGCATGGGCAGTCCGGCGATGACCTCGGCGGCGGCCGGGGCCGCCAGGGCCGCATGCCCGTCCAGATCGGTGGCCGCGCCGACGGCCTGAAGCTCCGGGCTGAACATGGTGGAGAACGCGGGGCGTGGCGTGCCGTCGGTCAAGGCGAGCACCTCGCGGAGCACCCCGGTGAGCTGTTCGGCCATCTCGCCCGCGGAGCCGAACCTGGCCTCGGGGTCTGCGTTGGTCGCGCGGCGCAGCAGCCGGGCGAACGACTCCTGCTGCGTGAGCAGCGGCACGTCGCCGGGCAGCGTGTACTTGAACTCCCGCTGGTAGCCGCTGAACTCGAACGTCATCACGGCCAGCGCGCGGCCGACCGTGAACAGGTCGGAGGACACCGTCGGGCCGTCCGTCTCGATCTCCGGAGCCTGGTAGCCGACGGTGCCGTAGATCGGGCCGTCGCCGTCGACCGCCCGCACCCCGCCCATGTCGATCAGCTTGAGCTGCTCCTCGGTCTGGATCAGGTTGTCCGGCTTGAAGTCGCAGTACACCAGCCCGCGGTCATGCAGGTAGCCGAGAGCGGGCAGCACTTCGATGGCGTAGGCGATGGCATGCTCGACCGGGATCGAGCCGCCGGTCCTGCGGTCGTCCTGCAGGATCTGCTTGAGCGACTTGCCGCCGACGTACTCCATCACGATGTAGCCGGCGCCGGCGTGCTGGACGAAGTTGTAGATGCGGACGATGTTGGGGTGCTCCACCTGAGCGAGGAACTGCCGCTCGGCGACGGCCGCCGCCATGGCGTCCGCGTCACCGGTGTTCAGCAGGCCCTTCAGCACCACCCAGCGGTCGCTGACGTTGTGGTCCTTGGCCAGGTAGATCCAGCCGAGTCCGCCGAAGGCCAGGCATCCGAGCACCTCGTACTGGCCGTTGACCAGGTCGCCGGGAACCAGCTTCGGGGTGAACGAGAACGGCGTGCCGCAGTTGCGGCAGAAACCCTCGCTCAGGCCCGCCCGGCCGTCCCTGCCCCGGCCGACCGGCTGCTCGCAACTGCCGCAGAACCGCCGGTTCTCCGGCACCTGCGGATCGGCCAGCACCGCGGTGGCCGGATCCCGGTACGGCACCGGCGGGATTTCCACCAGGCCCGCGCCGAGCCTGCCCCGCGCCGAACGGCTGCTGGACCGGCGCGACCCTGCCCGGCGCGAGGTGCCGCGCGAGGTGCCGCTGGGCGACGAGCCGGCCGAGCTCGCCGATGTTGAAGGAAACGACCCCGAGGGAAACGAGGGAGCGGAAGGGACAGAAGACCCAGAAGAAGGCCCGGCAGAAGCAGAACTAGCCTGGGCTGCGAGCCCACATACTGTGCAGTACCCGTCCTCGACGGTCCCGCCGCAGCTAACGCACGTACTCACCTATCGCGCTCCTATCGCCAGCACGGCCTGCTGGTAGCTCGTCACCGCCGCCGAAGCGGCGTTCAGGTCGCACGGTGCTGTCCAAAGCAGCGCACGCGCATTGTCATACAGCTGAGACAAGGACGCATCCTCGGCGGCGCCGAAACGGCCCGCCTTCGCCTTGTACGCGTCGAGCAGCCCCCGCAACTCGTCGCGCTGACTCAGCAGAGAAACCAGCGTTCGTTCTGATTCATGAAACTGGCTGATCACGGCGGCCAGTTCTCGCTCCAGCAGATCCAGCTCGGACCTTAGCCGGTCCCAGCGGCCCGCGGCGAGCAGGACGTCCAGTTCGGCCAGCCGCGCCGCCGGGTCAGCGGGGGCGGGGACCGGCGGCACGACCGCGATCTTCGCCGCGGCCCGCTGGTAGGCGGCCGCCGCGTCGGCCCGGGCGGAGCGGCACGAATCGGCCAGCGCGCGGATCGTGGCGATCTTCCCGGTCGCGCCGGTGCGCAGCGCGGACACGTCAGCGGCGCGCTGCGCCAGCACGGCACAGCCATCTCGCAGCCGCGCGGCGATGGCCGCGTCGGCACCGAGCGGGTCGGCGTTCAGCGCGGCACGATGCCGGGCCAGGTTGTCCCTGGCCGTGGCGAGCTCCGCGCCCAGCGCCTGGTCACCCATCGGATCCAGCCCGGTCAGCGCCGAGGCGGCATCGTCCAGCTGACCTGCCACCTCGTTCCAGCACCGCTCGGCGGCATCAGTGACATCACGGACGAGGGTGAATTCGTTGTCCATCCGGGTCCTGGCGGTGGCCAACGTCACCAGATCCTGTCCGGTGTCGGCGATACCGCGGCGGGCGGTGCGGACGATCGCCACCGACGGGCCGGTGAGCAGCGCGCTGAGCTCGGCCAGTTCCCGGTGGCCGAGACGCCCGGCAGCGAGCTGCTGGGCCTTGTCGACCACGGCGGTGTACGCGTTGAAGATCTCCCACAGCCCGGCCAGCGTCTGCTCGACGCCATCCCAGCGCCGCTTGCTGACGCCGGTGAGCTGGGCGCCCGCCAGCAACTGCTTGCCGAAGCAGCCGTCCAGGTCGAGCAGGTTGGATTGGATCGCGTCGCGTTTGGCACCGGCGTCGGCTGCCGCGTCAATGGCCTGCTGCCGGGTGTAGCCGGACATCATCGGTACTCCGAGATGCGACGGCTCAGGAAGCCAGCGTCACCGGTGCGGGAGATCAGGTGCATCTCTTTGGAGGCGACCGCCACGCTCGCGCGCTGCTCGACGATAAGCGCGCCAATCGCCCCCCCGGCCAGGCACAACCCCACCGACGTAAAGAGCAGCAGCCGCAATGTGCCAGGGGTGCTGCGTCGTGGCCCCCGCCGACCCGCCATACCCGCTCCCGTCGAGCCGCATACCGGTGCTTCAGGGACTAGTTAACACCAGCGCGCGAGTATTTGGGGCGTTAGCGGCAGGCAGGGTGTTATCGCCGGTCAGCACCTCACCCGGCGTACTGGGCGGGGGGCGGCGCGGGCACCGGTGTGCCGACCCAGTGAGCGTAGCTGGCGGCCCACTGGCCGTCGGAGCGGAGCTGGGCGAGCACGGCGTTCACGAAGCGGACGAAGTCGGGGTGCTGCTTGCTGATCGCCAGGCCGTAGGGCTCGTCGGTGAGCCTGGGCCCGATCAGCTTGGTGAACGGGTCCTGGGCGGCCAGCCCGGCGAGGATGGCGTCGTCGGTGGAGATCGCCGCGACCTGATCCTGCTGCAGCCGCACCAGGCAGTCGGTCCAGTAAGGAACGGCCACGGGGACGGCGCCGTACTGCTTGATCACGGTCAGCGAGTCAGAGCCTGTCGTCGCGCAGACCTTCTGGCCCTTCAGGCTGGCGAGGCTGGTCGCGGTGGAGTCGGCCTGGACCAGGACGCGCTGTGCCGCGTCGAAGTAGACGCTGGAGAAGTCGGCCTGCTGCAGCCGGGCGCAGGTAATCGTCATCGTATGCGCGACGATGTCGACGCTGCCGCTGCGGATGTCGGGGATCCGCTCCGCGTCGGTGATCGCCTTGAACTCGACCGCGTTGGGATTGCCGAAGATCGCCTTGGCGACGGCGTGGATCATGTCGATGTCGAAGCCCTCGATCTGCTTGGTCAGCGGATTGAGGAAGCCGAAGTGGTACGTGCTCTGGTCCACGCCGGCGATCAGGTAACCGCGCGCCTTGATCGTGGCCATGTACGACCCGGAGGTGACCCGCGGCGGCCCGGACGGCGCTAGGCTGCTCGCCTTCGGGTTGCAGGCGGCGACCGCGGCGTTCTTCGTGGCCGCGACCTTCTTCGTCGCCGCGGCGTTCTTCGTGATCGCGAAGACTTTTGCCCCCGTTCTGGGGGTGGAACCCTTCGTGGTCGCGGGAGACCCGCAGGCGGTGAGCAGGGCGCAGGCAGCGAGCAGGGCGCACGCGGCGGTGAGGCGTTTTTTCATCGGTACTCCGCGAGACGGCGGTTCAGGCCCCAGGCGCACGCGGCCGCCATCAGCAGCGCGGCCACGAGCAGGCCGGCGGCCAGGCCTGTGAACGCGTCCTGGCCGCCGCGTGCGCTGGCCGCGAACTCCGCCTGGCTGGTCGTGATGCCTCCGGTCAGATCGGCGGACAGGGCGGCGAACGCGGTGGCAGACCGCCCGGTCTGCGCGCTGGCGACCGCGCCCTGATGCTCGCCGCTGTCGTCCTGCGCGCGCAGCGCCTTGTGCGCCGCGAACCAGGCGCGTGCGTCGGCGGCCGCCGGTCCTGTGCTGCCGAGCAGGGTGTTGACCTGCGCTTGCTGCGTCACGAAGTCCGCCTGGTAAGAGTCGTCCCCGGTGTTGTCGATGAGCGTCAGGCTCTCATCGGCGTGCGCGCGCAGCGCCGCGACATCGGCCAGCGCGAACCGCTGGGCCGGAGCCGAACCCGACTGCTGCGCGTGCAGCAGGTCCGATCGTCCGGTCATGCACGCGGCACCCAGCCAGACCAGCGCGACGACCGCGACCATGAGCGCGGCGGCTAGGCCCGGGTTGATCCGGCGGTGGCTCTGCCGGGACAGCCAGCGACCGGACCGGACCAGCAGGACGCAGACGGCCAGGCCGAGCACGAGCGTGACCACCAGCAGCGGCAGTCCGGTGGCCTGCGCGCTGGCGCTGGTCAGCAGCGTGTTCTGCCGGGTGTAGATGTCCTTGGCCGAGGGAAGCAGTTCCTCGCGCAGCACGCCGGACGCCTCACGCAGGTAGGCGGCACCAAGCGGCAGGCCGAGCCGGTTGTCCGCGTTCGCGGTGGCGACCTCACCGGTGTAGACCGGCAGGTCGGCGGTCAAGATCGCGAGATCGTCGCCGATCGCGGCGCTGTCCGCTTCACCCTTACTGCTGAGCCCGCCCGGCAGCGCGGAACGCGCCGCCGGACCGCCGGTCAGCGTGCTGGCCGACTCGATCCGCAGCCCGGCGGCGGTGATGTCGGCGTTGTACTGGCGGAGTTTCGCCGCCGGGATCAGGCCGCCGGCCAGGAACGCGTTCGCCGCGGTCGCGTCCGCGTCGGACAGGCTCTGGTAGATCTGCTCCGCGTCCAGCGTGAGCGGCTCGCTGGCCGTCATCACGTTGGAAGCGGCGGACGCGTGCTGCTCCGCGGTGAACACCGCCACCGCACCCCACACCAGGCTCGCGACAACCAGCAGCCACAACATCTGACGCAGCCATCTAGGTGTCGCTTGCCCCGTCAACAATCACTCCCGACCCGAAGCGTTATCCCGCCGTTCGGGAGAATTTAACACCAATGGGCGGGCGGTGGGAGCTATCGGGGCGGGAAGGGTTCTCTCCCCGGTGAGGAACGCGTCGGCAGCCGCCGCCGCGCTGCGCCCCTCGGCGATCGCCCACACGATCAGCGACTGACCGCGGCCCATGTCGCCGGCCACGAAAACCCCGGGCACCGACGTCTGGTAGTCGGCTCCGCGCGCGACGTTGCCACGCGCGTCGAACTCCACGCCGAGCTGGCCGAGCAGCCCGTTCCGTTCCGCGCCGGTGAAGCCCATGGCGAGCAGCACCAGGTCTGCCCTGATCGACCGTTCCGTCCCCGGCACCGGGTCGAATCCGGCCACGTCGGCGAGGCGCAGCGCGCTCACCCGTTCTCCGTCAGCGGACCCGAATCCGGTCGTGGACACCGCGTACGTGCGCTCGCCGCCCTCCTCATGCGCGCTGGACACCCGGTAGATCATCGGGTAAGTCGGCCATGGCTGGCCCGCTGGCCGGGCGGCAGGCGGACGCGGCATGATCTCCAGCTGGGTGACCGACAGCGCACCCTGCCGGTGTGCGGTACCCAGGCAGTCCGCCCCGGTGTCGCCGCCGCCGATGATCACCACGTGTTTGCCTTGCGCGCTGATCTCCGTGTCCCGGCCGGACCGGTTCGCCTGCGGGAGATACTCCATAGCCTGGTGGACTCCGGCCAGGTCGCGGCCGGGCACGGGCAGGTCGCGGGCCACCCGCGCACCGCCGCACAGCACCACCGCGTCGAAGTCCGCCTCGCGCAGGTCCGCTGCCGACAGGTTGACCCCGCAGCGGAACACGGTGCCTTCGGCGCGCATCTGCTCCAGCCGGCGGTCCAGGTGCCGCTTCTCCATCTTGAATTCCGGTATGCCGTACCTGAGCAGGCCGCCGGGCGCGTCGTCGCGCTCGAACACGGTCACCGCGTGCCCGGCCCTGGTCAGCTGCTGCGCCGCGGCCAGCCCGGCCGGACCCGAACCGATCACCGCGGCGGTGAGCCCGGACCGGACGGCCGGCGGCAGCGGCCGCACCCAGCCCTCGGCAAAGGCACGGTCGATGATCTCCACCTCGACCTGCTTGATCGTGACCGGGTCGGAATTGATGCCGACAACGCACGCGGTCTCGCACGGCGCCGGGCAGAGCCGCCCGGTGAATTCCGGGAAGTTGTTGGTGGCGTGCAGCCGGTCGGCCGCCGCCCGCCAGTCGTCCCGCCAGACCAGGTCGTTCCACTCCGGGATCAGGTTGCCGAGCGGGCACCCGTTGTGACAGAACGGGATGCCGCAGTCCATGCACCGTCCCGCCTGCTTGCGCACGGCGGTGCCGGGGAACGGCTGGTACACCTCCCGCCAGTCGAGCAGCCGCAGGTCGACGGGCCGCCGGGCCGGTGTCTGCCGAGGTGTGGTGAGAAAGCCCTTCGGATCAGCCATCGTCCCCCCTTATCCGTGCGCGGAGGCCATGACAGCCTCGTCGACGTCGCGTCCGTCGCGCTGTGCCGCCGACGCGGCGGCCAGCACCCGCTTGTAGTCCTTCGGCATGACCTTCGTGAACCGGGCTATCGAGCCCCCCCAGTCCGCCAGGATCTCGGCGGCGACCGCCGAACCCGTCTCCGTCTTGTGCCGGAAGATGATCGTCTCCAGGAACACCTCGTCCTCCGGCGACAACTCCTCCAGCTCCACCAACTCCGTGTTCACCCGGACTTCCGGGAGGTCGAGCACGTAGCCGATCCCGCCGGACATACCGGCGGCGAAGTTCCGCCCGACCTGCCCGAGGATCACCACGCGCCCGCCGGTCATGTACTCGCAGCCGTGGTCCCCCACGCCTTCGGCGACGGCGAGCGCACCGGAGTTCCGCACGCAGAACCGCTCGCCGGTGACACCGCGCAGGAAGATCTCCCCGGAGGTGGCGCCGTAGCCGATCACGTTCCCGGCGATCACCTGATCCTCCGCGGCGAACGGCGCACCGGGCGGCGGCGCGATCACGATCCGGCCGCCGGACAGTCCCTTGCCGACGTAGTCGTTGGCGTCGCCGGCCAGCCGCAGCGTGATCCCGCGCGGCAAGAACGCACCGAACGACTGCCCCGCCGACCCGGTGAACGAGATGCCGATCGTGCCGTCAGGCAGGCCCTCGGCACCCCAGCGCCTGGTGACCTCGTAGCCGAGCATGGTGCCGACGGTCCGGTTGACGTTCCTGATCGGCAGTTCGAGGCGGACCGGCCGGCCCTCCTCGAGCGCGCCCTCGGCGAGCTGGATCAGCGTGTGGTCAAGCGCCTTGTCCAGCCCGTGGTCCTGCTCCCTGACCCGGCGCGACGCCCCCGCTGTGTCCGGCATGTGCAGGACGGGTGCGAGGTCGAGTCCTTCCGCCTTCCAGTGATCCACGGCGAGCGCCGCGTCGAGCAGGTCGGTCCGGCCGATGATCTGCTCCAGCGCGGTGAACCCGAGCCTGGCCAGGTACTCGCGGACTTCCTCGGCGATGAACTCGAAGAAGTTCACCACGAACTCGGGCTTGCCAGTGAACCGCTTGCGCAGGTCGGGGTTCTGGGTGGCGACGCCGACCGGGCAGGTGTCCAGGTGGCAGACCCGCATCATCACGCAGCCGGACACGACCAGCGGCGCGCTGGCGAAGCCGAACTCCTCGGCGCCGAGCAGCGCGGCGATGATCACGTCCCGGCCGGTCTTGAGCTGCCCGTCGACCTGCACCACGATCCGGTCTCGCAGGTTGTTGCGGAGCAAGGTCTGCTGGGTCTCGGCCAGGCCGAGCTCCCAGGGTGACCCGGCGTGCTTGAGCGAAGTGAGCGGCGCGGCGCCGGTGCCCCCGTCATGCCCGCTGATCAGCACCACGTCCGCGTGCGCCTTAGAAACTCCGGCCGCGACCGTGCCGACGCCCATCTCGGCGACGAGCTTGACGTGCACCCGCGCGGCCGGGTTGGCGTTCTTCAGGTCGTGGATGAGCTGGGCGAGGTCCTCGATCGAGTAGATGTCGTGGTGCGGCGGCGGCGAGATGAGGCCGACGCCGGGCGTGGCGTACCTGGTCTTCGCGATCCACGGGTACACCTTGTAGCCGGGCAGCTGGCCGCCCTCCCCCGGCTTGGCACCCTGTGCCATCTTGATCTGCAGGTCGTCGGCGTTGACCAGGTATTCGCTGGTAACACCGAACCGGCCGCTGGCCACCTGCTTGACCGCGGACCTCTTCGAGTCGCCGTCACGGCCGGTAGTGAACCGCTCCGGGTCCTCCCCGCCCTCTCCCGTGTTGGACCGGCCGCCCAGCCGGTTCATCGCGATCGCCAGCGTCTCGTGCGCCTCGGCCGAAATCGAGCCATACGACATCGCGCCCGTCGCGAACCGCTTGACGATGCTCTTCACCGGCTCGACGTTTTCCGTCATAACTGGCGGTGGTGCTTGTCCCGTGTCCGCTGCTCCGGAATCGATGCCGCGGATGCGCAGCAGGCCGCGCAGCGTCATCAGCCTGGCTGACTGGTCGTCGACCAGCGACGTGTACTGTTTGAAGATCTCGTACCGCCGGGTGCGCGTGGCGTGCTGCAGCTTGAACACGGTCTCCGGGCTGAACAGGTGCGGTTCGCCGTCGCGCCGCCACTGGTACTCGCCGCCCGTGGCCAGCCACCGGTGCGGGTTCTCGGCGGCGCCCACGCGCAGCGTTATCTCCTGCGCCAGCATGTCGAAACCGACACCGCCGAGCCGGGACATGGTGCCCGCGAAACAGGTCGCGATCACCTCCGTACCCAAGCCGATCGCCTCGAAGATCTGCGCGCCCGTGTAGGAGGCCACCGTGGACACGCCCATCTTGGACATGATCTTCAGCAGTCCCTTGCTGAACGCCTTGAGCAGGTTCTCCTCTGCCTTGCGGTCGGAGACCTGGCCAAGTTCCCCGCGCCGGGCCAGGTCACGGACCGAGGCGATGGCCAGGTACGGGTTGACGGCAGCCGCGCCGTACCCGATCAGCAGCGCGACGTGGTGGCACTCGCGCACATCGCCCGCCTCAACGATCAGCCCGACCCGCGTCCGCGCCCGCTCCCGGATCAGATGATGGTGCACCGCCCCCGTCAGCAAGAGTGACGGGATAGGAACCAGCCCCCGCTCCAGGTCACGAGCCCGCTCCAGGTCACGAGCCCGCTCCAGGTCACGAGCCCGCTCCAGGTCACGAGCCCGCTCCAGGTCACGAGCCCGCTCCAGGTCACGAGCCCGCTCCGGGTCACGAGCCCGCTCCGGGTCAATTGCGCGATTGACTTCGCTAGGGCGTGTCGATTGCGCAATTGACTCCGCTGGAGCGGCCGCGTCACTGATGCCCGTGGTGCCATTGTGGTCCGAGAGGACGATGAGGCGGGTACCGGCCGCGATCGCGGCGGAGACCTCGACGCAGATCTCGGCCAGCCTGGCCCGCAGCGCGTCGCCACCGCCGGAGGCGTCGTACCGGCCGTCGATCACGTGGCTGGCCAGGCCGGGCAGGTTGCCGTCGTCGTTGATGTGCACGATCTTGGCCAGCTCCGCCTCGCTGATGACCGGACGCGGCAGCACGATCTGGCGGCAGGACGCGGGCAGCGGGTCGAGCAGGTTCTGCTCCGGTCCGACGGCGCTGCCCAGCGACGTGACGAGTTCCTCCCTGATCGCGTCCAGCGGCGGATTCGTGACCTGGGCGAACAGCTGGGTGAAGTAGTCGAACACAAGCCGTGGCCGGTCCGACAGAACGGCGACGGGCGTATCGGTGCCCATAGACCCGATCGGCTCCGAGCCGGTCTTGGCCATCGGCCCGAGGATGATCCGGATCTCCTCCTCGGTGTACCCGTGCAGTCGCTGTAGCCCCACCAGCCCCAGTGATCCGTCCGCCGCAGCGGAGTCATTTGCGCGATTGACACCCTCTAGCGAAGTCAATCGCGCAAATGACCCGCTGGGCGACGCGGGCGACGCGGGCGACGCGCTGGGCGACGCGGGGTCGGGGAGGTCGTCTAGGTGGATGAGGCCGGCGTGCAGCCAGGCGTCGTAGGGGTGGGCGGCGGCCAGGTCACGCTTGACCTCGTCGTCGTCGATGATGCGGCCTTGCGCGGTGTCCGCGAGGAAGACGCGGCCGGGGCGCAGGCGGCCCTTGCGCACGACCGTGGCGGGGTCGATGTCCAGCACGCCCACCTCGGACGCGAGGACGACCAGGCCGTCGGACGTCACCCAGTACCGGCCGGGGCGCAGGCCGTTGCGGTCGAGCACGGCGCCGATCACCGAACCGTCGGTGAACGCGATCAGCGCGGGGCCGTCCCACGGCTCCATCAGCGTGGAGTGGAACTGGTAGAACGCCCGCCGTTCCGGTGACATCTCCGCGTGGTTCTCCCACGGCTCGGGGATCATCATCAGCACCGCGTGCGGCAGCGACCGCCCGCCAAGGTGCAGCAGTTCCAGGCATTCATCGAAACTCGCCGAGTCGCTGCCGTGCTCGTCCAGGATCGGGAACAGCCGGGACAGATCCCCCGGGATCAGCTCGCTCGCCAGCATCGCCTCGCGCGCCCGCATCCAGTTGCGGTTGCCGCGGATCGTGTTGATCTCGCCGTTGTGCGCGACGTACCGGTACGGGTGCGCCAGCGGCCAGGACGGGAACGTGTTCGTGGAGAACCGGGAGTGCACGAGCGCGAGCGCGGACGCGAACCGCGGGTCGGCCAGGTCGGGGAAGAACGGGCCGAGCTGAACCGCGGACAGCATCCCTTTGTACACCAGCGTCCGCGAGGACAGGCTGGCGAAGTACGTGCCGGTTTCGTGTTCGGTGCGCTTGCGCAGGCAGAACGCCAGCCGCTCCAGCTCCAGCCCGGTCTCGCCGCCCGCGCCGGCGACGAACAGCTGAACCAGCCCGGGCAGCACCGCGCGGGCGCCGCCGCCGCAGGCCGCCGGGTCGAACGGCACCTCTCGCCAGCCGAGCACGGCCAGCCCCTCTTCCCCGGCGATGGCCTCGATGGCAGGCGCCACCACGTGCCGTTCTGCGGAGAGGAAAGCCATGCCCACGGCGTACGCGCCAGGCTCGGGCAGCGGGAAACCAGCGACGGCGCGGAGGAACGCGTCTGGCATCTGGGTGAGAATGCCCGCTCCGTCACCGGTGTCCGGGTCTGCGCCCTCGGCGCCTCGGTGCTCCAGGTTACGCAGCGCGGTCAGCGCCTTTGCCACCACGTTATGAGACTGGAGGCCGCTCAGGTCAGCGATAAACGCGACACCACAGGCGTCGTGCTCGAAAGAGGAGTCGTAAAGGCCAGCTGCCACGTGCTCTCCGGTCGTCTCGAACCAAAAAGTGGATTCGGGACAGCACTGGCCCTGTTTACATAGATATTACATTACCGGGCTTGCCACCAGCTAGCGGCACCCCGTGCGGCGGCCCCTGCCGGGGCCGGGTGAGCAGGAACAAGACGGCGGCGAGGACGAGGATGGCCAAGTCGGCCCAGACGTCGAAGGGCATGCCGAGGATGCGGGGCTGCGGACCGATCCGCACCGACTCCACCCAGAGCCCGCCAGCGCAATAGGCGGCGGTGCCCAGCATGAACGTCCGCGCGCCGGTGAGCGAGAACCGGCGGATCGCCCAGATCAGCATCAGGCCCACCGCCACGTCCCATACGGACTGGTAGAGGAAGGCCGGCTGGAACGTCGTGTAGTTCTCGTAGCCGGGCACGCGGTGCTCGGGCGCGATCCGCACCGCCAGCAGCCAGTTGGCCGGATGGCCGTAGAAATCCTGCGCCCACCAGTGCCCGAGTCCGCCGATGGCCAGCCCGAACGCGACGCCGGGAGCAGCCGCGTTGGCCACGGGGCCGAGCGGGACACCGGCCCGGCGGCAAGCGATCCAGGCGCCGATCGTGCCCAGCACCACCGCGCCGGGCACGCCGATCGCGGCGACCGACTCGGCGGCCGTGTGCCACAGCACGCTGTGGCTGGCGAAGTCGTGCCGCACCTGGAGCAGGATCGCGTGCACGAGCGCGCCGATCAGGCCGAACGGCACCGCCCAGGCCGCGACATCCAGGATCACGCCTGGCCTGCCGCCCTCCTTGTGATACCGGTGGCGGGTGACGAGGATCGCCACCAGGATGCCCGCGATGACGCAGAGTGCGAAGTACTTCACGGTCAGCGGCCCCAGCGGCCACGCGTCACTGGCCGGCTCGGGTAGGGCGGCAAGCGACACGTAAGCGACGTTACCTTCTGATGTAGCCGGGCGTGCCCCGAGTTCCGGCGGAAAGCTGCTCGGTGAGCTGCCGGATGGCGGCCACGGCCTGCGTCTGGTCCGGGGCATCGAGCAGCCGCCTGACGAACGCTGACCCGACGATCACGCCGTCGGCGAAGGCGGCCACCTCGGCGGCCTGCTCCTTCGTGCTCACGCCCAGGCCCACCGCGACCGGCAGGTCCGTGTGCTGCCTGGTTCTGTCGACCAGCGCGTGCGCGCCGCCGCTGACCGCCGTCCTGGTACCGGTGATCCCCATCAGGCTCGCCGCGTAGACGAAACCGCGGCATTGCCCGGTAATGGCCGCGATGCGCTCGGCGGTCGTGCTCGGCGCCACCAGGAAAACCCGGTCAAGGCCGTGCTCGTCGGACGCCTTCAGCCAGGGGCCCGCTTCCTCGGGGGTGAGGTCCGGAGTGATCAGCCCGGCGCCGCCCGCCTTGGCCAGGTCCCGCGCGAAGCTCTCGGCGCCGTACTGGTCGACCGGATTCCAGTAAGTCATAACAAGAGTGGGTGTGCCGGTGCTGGCGACCGCTTCGACCGTGTTCAGGACGTCCCGGACCTTGGTACCGCTGCTCAGCGCCCGGTGCACCGCCTCGGCGATGACGGGGCCGTCCATCAGCGGGTCCGAGTACGGCAGGCCGATCTCAATGACGTCCGCACCCGCCCGCGTCATGGCTTTGGCGGCCTCGATGGCGCCGTCCACGGTCGGGAACCCGGCCGGCAGGTAGCCGACAAGGGCCGGGTGCCCATGCGTGAAGGCCTTGGCGACGGTGCTCACAGTGCTCCTTGAATCGGGGGCTCCTTGAATGGGCTCCTCGGATCAGAAGCTTCTCAGATTAGGAGCTTCTCAGATTAGCCCGAACCACTTCGACGCCGTGTCCACGTCCTTGTCTCCGCGACCAGACAGGTTCACGATCATCAGGCCGTCGTTGCCGAGTTCCTTGCCGATCTGCAGGGCGCCCGCAAGCGCGTGCGAGGACTCGATCGCCGGGATGATGCCCTCGGTCCGGCACAGAACGGAGAACGCGTCCATGGCCTGGGTGTCCGTGATCGCCCGGTAGGACGCACGGCCCGTCTCCATCAGCCAGACGTGTTCGGGGCCGACTCCGGGGTAGTCCAGGCCGGCCGAGATCGAGTGAGTGGGCTGGGTCTGCCCCTCTTCGTCCTGCAGCAGGTAGGTGCGCATGCCGTGCAGCACACCGGGGCTGCCCGCGGTGAGCGTGGCGGCGTGCCGGGGCGTGCCGATGCCGTCGCCGCCAGCCTCACAGCCGATGAGCCGCACGGACTCGTCGGGGATGAACTCGTGGAACAGGCCGATCGCGTTGGAGCCGCCGCCGACACAGGCGACCACCGCGTCGGGCAGCGCGCCGAAGTCCTCGAGGACCTGCGAACGGGCCTCGACGCCGATGATCCGCTGGAAGTCGCGGACCATCATCGGGAACGGGTGCGGCCCGCCGACCGAGCCGATGCAGTAGTGGGTGTACTCCACCGTCCCCACCCAGTCGCGGAACGCCTCGTTCATCGCGTCCTTGAGCGTCCGCGTGCCCGCGGTGACCGGGAACACCTCGGCGCCCAGCATGCGCATCCTGGCGACGTTCAGTGCCTGCCGCTGGGTGTCTTCCTCCCCCATGTACACGGCGCAGTCCAGGCCGAACAGGGCGGCGGCGGTGGCGGTGGCGACGCCGTGCTGGCCGGCCCCGGTCTCCGCGATCAGCCGGGTCTTGCCCATCCGCTTGGCGAGCAGCGCCTGGCCGAGCACGTTGTTGACCTTGTGCGAGCCGGTGTGGGCGAGGTCCTCACGCTTGAGCAGGACCGTGCACCCGGCCCGCTCGCTGAACCGCTCCGCGTGGTACAGCCGGGTCGGGCGGCCCGCGTAGTCGCGCAGCAGCGCGGCCAGCCCGGTTTTGAATTCGTCGTCGTGGCGGGCCCGCTCGTACGCGGCGGACAGGTCGTCAAGCGCCGCCATCAGCGACTCGGGCGCGTACCGGCCGCCGTAGTCGACGCCGTTTGCCGCGAAGTGCCCGGCCAGGTCGGGGACCGGTGCGATGTCCGGCTCGGCGGGTGCCGGTGCTCCAGGTGTCATCCGCGCTCCCCGCGCAGGGCTGGGTGGGATCCCGCGGTTACCAGGTCGGCGACGGCGCTGCGCGGATCCTTCTCGGTCACCAGGCTCTCGCCGACCAGCACCGCGTCCGCTCCGGAGGCCGCGTAGCCGAGCAGGTCGCGCGGGCCGCGGACACCCGACTCGGCGATCTTGATGATGCCGTCGGGGATCTTGGGTGCGAGCTCGGTGAAAATGGCCCGGTCCACCTTGAGCGTGCCCAGGTCGCGAGCGTTGACGCCAATGACCTTGGCGCCCGCGTCCACTGCCCGGTCCAGTTCTGGCTCGGTGTGCACCTCTACCAGCGGCAGCAGGCCGATCGAGATCGCCCGCTCAACCAGGGAAACCAGCGCGGGCTGCTCGAGCGCGGCGACGATCAGCAGCGCCAGGTCCGCCCCGTGGGCACGGGCTTCCCAGAGCTGATAGGAACTGACCACGAAGTCTTTGCGCAGCACGGGCACCTGAACGGCCTTCCGCACCGCGTCCAGGTCCGCGAGCGACCCGCCGAAGCGTCTTTCCTCGGTCAGCACGCTGATCACCTTGGCGCCGCCGGCCTCATAATCGCCCGCCAGGGCGGCCGGGTCAGCGATCGTGGCCATCTGTCCCCTGGACGGGCTGGCCCGCTTGACCTCGGCGATTACCGTGACACCCTCGGATTTGAGGGCCGCCATCGCGTCCCTGGGCGAAGGGGCGCGCCGCGCCATCTCCTTGAGCTGATCGAGGGAGACACGCCGCTGCCGGTCGGCGAGATCGGCACGCACGCCGTCTAGGATCTCGTCGAGCACACTCACACGGCCTCTCGTCCCCTCATATCGGTAATGTTGCGCCTCCCGATGGTAGCCCGGACGACCGGGGGTCCGAGCTACTGCCCCCTCCGGTTCGGCTTCCGGCCAGCTCAGGATGGCCGGTGCCGGGACGGTCATCAATCGGCGGTCGTAATCGCGAAACCAGCCCCGCGGACGGTGCGGATCAGCCCGGGCATGCCGAGCTTGGCGCGCAACCCGGCGACGTGCACGTCGACGGACCGCTCCGCCGCCCTGCTCCCGGTCGCGGTCAGCAGCTGACGTCTCGTGCACGGACGTCCGTGCACGCCCACAAGCGCGGCCAGGATCGCGAACTCCGCGCCGGTCAGTGGCACGTCCCTGCCCTCGACCACGGCCATCCGGCGGCCACCGTCGAGCACCAGCCCGCGCACGTCGGTCGGCCCGTTCGCGCGGGTCGCGGACGGGCCGGGCACGTCCAAGAGCTCATGCACCGTGGCGACGAGCTGGCGCGGGGCGAAGGGCCTGGTCAGCCAGCGCCGTGCCCCGGCTGCCCGTAGCGCGCCCGCCCCGTTGAGGCCGCGCGGCCTCGGCCCCGGCCCTACCAGGAAGATCACCGGGCTGGCCAGGGCCTGGCGGACCCGTCTCGGGTCCAGCCCCGGCATGGTGAGGTCGAGCACCACGACCGGGTCGGCACCGTCCGCGAGCGCGGCGAGCGCCAGTTCCGGGCTGGGCGCCTGACGCACCCGCAACTCGTCCTTGGTCAGGTATCTGACCAGCATCGCGGCCACGGCGACGTCGTGCTCGGCGAGCAGCACTGACGGCCAGGCCCCGGCGCCGTGCTCGGCCCCGGCGCCGTGCTCGGCCCCGGCGTCAGGGCCGGCCTGGATCGCCGCCGGATCCAAGATCCACCACGTCCAGGTCGGTATCGGCGCCGTCCGCGCCCGCGGTCGGATCCACGTCGCGACTGAGTGACTCCCACATCGTCGCCGAGTCGGACTTCGGCCTCGCTGTCGCGGACCGCCGGTCGGGCCGTTCGAACCTGGCCGACATCACCGGCCACCGCGGGCCGCGGCAGAGGGTAGCCAGCCCGGCCAGCGCGATCGCGAGGGCGCCGATGGCCGCCACCACGTGCCAGCCGAGGCCGGTCATGACGGCGTGGCCAGGCGCGCCGGAAACCAGGACTCCGCCGGACCCCCCGCCTGAGACGCCGCTGGTCGTCGAGCCGCCCCCGGTGCCCGATCCGGTCGCTGGATTGGCATTCTGCGCCGTGGTGAGGACGGCCGCGGCCGTCACCGCGGCGGTCACGGTCACCGCGGCATAGCCGCCGATGACCGCGAGCAGCGCACCGACCACACGCCGGGCCAGGCCCCTGGTGGCGATCACGGCCGCGAGACAGGCGAGCGCCGCCACGGCGAGAGCGCTGGCCAGCGGGATCAGGCTCTGCCCGGTCACCGCGTAATCCTGTGCGGGGATCGGATGCGGCGGCGTGTAGATCGCGTGTGCCCAGACCTCGCGCAAGGCGATCAGGATCAGCGCGCCGCCGGCAGCGCCGAGCACGAGCACCACGCCGTACTCGCGGCGGGTGTCAGGCACCTTCGGGTCCTGGGGCGTCACCGGTCACCGTTTCCAGCTTGCCGGCGTCCCAGCAGGTGCGGTCGCCGCTGTGGCAAGCGCCGCCCACCTGGTCCACCTTGACCAGCAGCGCGTCGCCGTCGCAGTCGAGCGCGACCGACTTGACCCACTGCTGGTGCCCGGACGTCTCGCCCTTCACCCAGTATTCCTGGCGGCTGCGCGACCAGTAGGTGCACCGGCCGGTGGTGAGCGTGCGATGCAGCGCCTTGTCGTTCATCCAGCCCAGCATCAGCACTTCGCCGGTGTCGTACTGCTGCGCTATCGCCGCGACCAGGCCGGCCGGATCCCGCTTCAGTCGCGCGGCGATCGCCGGGTCGAGCTCACTGACCTCGGCGACCTGATCGCCGGTCAGCGCACCCTCGCTCATGAGCAATTCCTCACTTCATCGATGCCTGCCCCCAGCGTAGCCACCGCGGCATCCGGCCCGGACACGCCCCGGACATGCGCCGCCGCGGTTTTCCGCGTTAATCGCCCGCCACTGCCAAGCGGTAACTCCAGCCGCCCCGCAAACCTCAGCAAACCCACGGATCGCGGGCCACCCCTACCCATCGGTAGGCTCGGCGCCTACTATCGGCAGGTGGGCTACTCACGGCAAGAACGTCTCGCTCTGTGTGCACTCTTCGACGAGACCGGGCCGGACGCGCCGACGCTATGCGCCGGCTGGACCACCGCAGACCTGGCCGCTCACCTGGTGCTGCGCGAGCGGCGCCCGGATGCCGCGGCCGGCATGCTCGGCGGCCCGCTGGCCGGGCACACCGCCCGGACACAGCGCCGGCTGCGGGACAGGAGCACATTTCCCGAACTTGTCCAGACAATCAGGACAGGGCCGCCGCGGCTGTCGATGATGGGCCTGCCCGGGATGGACGAGCGGCTGAACACCGTGGAGTACTTCGTCCACCACGAGGACGTCCGCCGCGCCGCGGGCGGCTGGCAGGCCCGGGAACTGGACGACGCGGAGTCCGATGAGCTGTGGCGCCGGCTCGGGGTCGCCCGCGCGCTGCTCCGCAAGGCCCCGGTCGGGGTGGAGCTGGCCAGGGACGACACCGAGCCCGGCAACGGCACCAAACTGCGCATAACGGCCAAGAAGACGACGCCCATGGTCACCGTGATCGGCGCGCCAGCCGAGCTGACCATGTGGGCGACGGGCAGGGCTGAAGCGGCTAACGTCCGTTTCGACGGCACGGAGGCGGCGATGGCCCTCCTGGCCGGCAGCAAGTGGGGGCTGGGCGCCTGAGGCGCTAGGACCCCATCTCCCGCTTCAGTTTGGCCAGCTCGTCGTCGATGTTCGGGCCGGTGACAGGCCGGGTGACGGTCGGCGGGGCCGGTGGCGTGTACTGCTGCACATCCGCCCGCGGCAACGGCCGGGCCGTGTAGGAGTCCTGAACCTCGCTGTCCTTTGTCTTCTTCGACACCTGCCGGTTGGACGCCCGGCCTAGCTTGAAGGCGACGTAGACGCCGCCGGCTACCAAGGCGGCGACTGCTAGGTAGGCGACCAAATGGAAAATGAATCCGACAGCCTCGATGCCGAGAATCAGTGCTATCAGCGCGGCAATCGCGATGGCAACGAGCTTGAAGCCTCGCATCAGCCCTCCAGAGTCTTGCTAGCCCCTGTATACGACATTACCCGACCGCCGCCCTGCCGCCGAGCACCAGCCAATAAGGTATGCATATGCACGCACTCGGCATCGACATAGGCGGCACGGGCATGAAGGCCGCGCCCGTGGATGTGGCCACGGGGAAGCTGCTCGCTGACCGGAAGAAGATCGCGACGCCCCACCCCGCCGTCCCCGACGCGATGGCCGAGGTGGTCGGCCAGCTCGTTACCGCGTTCGACTGGTCAGGGCCGATCGGCATCACGTTTCCTGGTGTCGTCACCAACGGCGTGACCAGGACCGCCGCTAACCTGGATCCGGCATGGATCGGCGTGGACGCGCGCGCGGTGTTCGCCAAGGCGGCGGGCAACCCTGTGCAGGTGCTCAACGACGCGGACGCGGCCGGCGTCGCGGAGATGAAGTTCGGCGCTGGGGTGGGCGAGCACGGCACCGTGCTGATGCTGACGCTCGGCACCGGGATCGGCAGCGCGCTGTTCATCGACGGCACGCTCGTGCCCAACACCGAGTTCGGCCACATTGAGATCGACGGCAAGGACGCGGAAAAGCGCGCGTCTGAGCACGCCAAGGAACTGCACGACATGAGCTGGGGCAAGTGGGCCGGCCGAGTCGACGTGTACCTGCAGCACATGGAGTCGCTGCTGTCGCCCGACCTGTTCATCGTCGGCGGCGGGATCAGCAAGGAGTCGGAGAAGTGGGTGCCGCTGCTGACCGGTGTCCGGGCCCGGATCGTCCCCGCCACCTTGCTCAACGACGCGGGCATCGTCGGTGCCGCGATGGCCGCCGCCAGCACGACCTCAGCAGGGGCGTGATCGTTTCCTGTCGCGCAGACCGTGCACTCCTTCGCGAACTCCCGCAGCGAGACGTCGATCGCCATGCACGCAGGCTTCGGCTTCACCGAACTGCGGCGGCCCTTCGAGTTCCCCGGCGTGATGTTCGAGGGCGGCGTCGGCGTGCTGTTCTGCCTCACTAGGGAGCTAGCGCTCAGCGAGGGCTAGCGGACGGGGTGCCCGGCTTCGCGCAGCGCGTCCTTGACCTGGCTGATGCGCAGGGTGCCGAAGTGAAAGACGCTGGCGGCTAGCACGGCGTCCGCGCCGGCCTCGACGGCCGGGGCGAAATGCGACGCCGCCCCCGCTCCGCCGCTGGCGATCACCGGAACCCCCACCTCGGCGCGGACCAGCCTGATCAGCTCGAGGTCGAAGCCGCCAGTCGTCCCGTCGGCGTCCATCGAGTTCAGCAGGATCTCGCCGGCACCCAGGTCGGCCGCCCGCGCGGCCCACTCGATCGCGTCGATTCCCGTCCCCGTCCTGCCGCCGTGCGTGGTCACCTCGAAGCCTTCGCCGGACCCGCGGCGGCGGGCGTCCACCGAGATCACCACGCACTGCGAGCCGAACCGTTCGGCCGCCTCCCGCAGCAGCTCTGGCCGCTCGATCGCGGCGGTGTTCAGCGAGACCTTGTCCGCCCCGGCACGCAGCAGCTTGTCCACGTCCGCGACCGAACGCACTCCCCCGCCCACGGTCAGCGGGATGAACACCTGATCGGCGGTGCGCCTGACCACGTCGTACATGGTCTCCCGGCCGCCGCTGGACGCGGTGATGTCCAGGAAGGTCAGCTCGTCGGCGCCTTCGCCGTCGTAAACAGCCGCCAGTTCGACCGGATCCCCCGCGTCGCGCAGCGACCCGAAGTTGACGCCCTTGACCACCCGGCCGCCGTCCACGTCCAGGCACGGGATCACCCGGACCGCGACGCCCATCAGGCGCGCGCCCCGTCGTCAGGCACCGCGGCGAGCGCCTCTTCCAGCGTGAACGCCCCCGCGTACAGCGCCTTGCCGATGATTGCCCCCTCGACGCCGATCGGCACGAGAGAAGCCAGGGTGCGCAGGTCATCCAGCGACGACACTCCCCCGCTGGCCACCACCGGCGCCTTCGTCGCCGCGCACACGTCGCGGAGCAGGTCCACGTTGGGTCCGCGCAGCGTCCCGTCCTTGAGCACGTCGGTCACCACGTAGCGGGCACAGCCCTCCGCGTCTAGCCGTGCCAGCGTGTCGTAGAGTTCGCCGCCGTCCTTGGTCCACCCGCGCGCGGACAGCGTGGTCCCGCGCACGTCCAGGCCGACCGCGATCTTGTCGCCGTGCTTCGCGATCGCCGATGCCACCCAAGGCGGGTTTTCCAGGGCCGCGGTCCCGACATTGACCCGTCTGCACCCGGTGGCCAGCGCGCGGTCCAGTGACGCGTCGTCCCTGATCCCGCCGGACATCTCCACGCCGATGTCCAGCTTGCCGACCACGGCCGCCAGCAACTCCGCGTTGGACCCGCGTCCGAATGCCGCGTCGAGATCCACCAGGTGGATCCAGGAGGCGCCGGCCCGCTGCCACGCGAGCGCGGCTTCCAGCGGGTCGCCGTATGACGTCTGCGACCCCGCGGCTCCCTGCACGAGCCGCACCGCCTGCCCCGATGCCACGTCGACGGCGGGCAGCAATTCCAGCTTCATCCCAGGCTCCTCAGCCAGTTTGCCAGCACGACGGCACCCGCCTCGCCGGACTTCTCCGGGTGGAACTGGGTGGCGGACACCACTCCGTCCTCGACCGCGGCCGCGAACGGCGCGCCGTGCGCCGTCCAGGACACGCTGCCGGCGGCGGGGGTCAGCACGCCGTACGAGTGCACGAAATAGAACCGGGTGTCTTCGGCGAGCCCGTGGAACAGGACTGATCCCCCGGCGGCCTGGACCGTGTTCCACCCCATGTGCGGCAGTGGCAGCGTTCCCGGTTCAAGGCGCTCGACGGTTCCCGGCCAGATGCCGCACCCGTCGCTTTTCACTCCGTGCTCGACGCCGGTCGTGAACAGCACCTGCATACCCACGCAGATCCCCAGCACCGGCCGGCCCGCCGCTATCCGTTCGGCGATCAGCGTGTCCGCGCCGATCGACCGCAGCCCCGCCATGCATGCCGCGAACGCGCCCACGCCGGGGACCACCAGGCCGTCGCATTCCATGGCGAGATCGTGGTCGGCGGTCACGGTCACGCTGGCGCCCGCGCGCACCAGCGCCCGCTCCGCCGACCGCACGTTCCCCGACCCGTAATCCAGGACGACTACCTGCTGCTCGCTCACAGGACGCCCTTGGTGGACGGGATCCCGCCGGCCCTCGGATCTGGTTCGGCGGCGGCGCGCAGCGCACGCGCGACGGCCTTGAACTGCGCCTCCACGATGTGGTGCGGGTTGCGCCCGTAGACGACGGCCACGTGCAGGCAGATTCCCGCCGAGAACGCCATCGACTCCCAGATGTGCCTGGTCAGAGACGTGTCATAGGTGCCGATCAGCGGCGCCATGCCGTCTGGTTCCGAGTGCACCACGTACGGGCGGCCGGACAGGTCGACAGCGGCCTGTACCAGTGTCTCGTCCAGCGGCACGAGCGCGTTCCCGAACCTGGAGATGCCCGACTTGTCGCCGAGCGCTTCCTTGAGTGCCGTCCCGACCGCTATCGACGTGTCCTCGACCGTGTGGTGCGCGTCGATCTCGATGTCGCCGTCGGCGCGCACGGTCAGGTCCAGGCAGCCATGCTTGCCCAGTTGCGCCAGCATGTGATCGAAGAACGGCACGCCGGTGGACACCTCGGTCACCCCGCTGCCGTCCAGGTTCAGTTCCACCAAGATGGATGTCTCCTTGGTGACCCGGTCGACTCGTCCTGTTCGCCCCACTACGCCAGCACCTCCGTGAGCGCCGCCTTGAAGGCACCCGTCTCGTCCTGCGTTCCTACCGTCACCCGCAGCCACCGCGGCGGGCCGACCTCACGGATCAGTACGCCGCGGTCGAGCAGTCCCTGCCACACCGCGTGCCTGTCCTCGAACTCCCCGAACAGCACGAAGTTCGCGTCCGAATCCGCCACCGCCAGCCCTCGCGCACGAAGCCACGCGACCAGTTCGTCCCGCTCCTTGCGCAGCAGCGCCACGGTCGCGAGCGGCTCGGCACGGTGCGCCAGCGCTGCCCGCGCTACCGCCTGGGTGACCGCCGACAGGTGATACGGCAACCGCACCACCAGCAGCTTCTCGATCAGGTCCGGTGCCGCCGCCAGGTAGCCGACCCGCGCGCCCGCCATCGCGAACGCCTTCGACATCGTCCGCGTCACGACCAGCCCGGGAAAGGCCGGCAGCAACGACAGGGCACTGGGCATCTCGGCCCTGGCGAACTCGCTGTACGCCTCGTCGACGACAATCAGCCCTGGCGCCGCCTCGCACACCGCCGCGATCACGTCCGGCGACATGGCCGTCCCGGTCGGGTTGTTCGGCGAGGTGAGGAACACGACATCGGGACGCACTTGCGAGATGACCTCGGCCGCCCGCGCCGCGGTGATGCCGAAGTCGGCGTCCCGCTGGACCGGGTGCCACGACGTGCTGGTGACCCGCGCGATCAGCGGGTGCATGGAGTAGCTCGGCTCGAACCCTAGCGCCGTCCGCCCCGGCCCGCCAAACGCCTGCAGCAGCTGCTGGATCACCTCGTTGGATCCGTTGGCCGCCCAGACCCGCTCCGCGGTCAGCCCGTACCCCAGACCCTGCTCGTCCAGGTAGGCGGCCAGGTCCTTGCGCAGCTCGACCGCGTTCCGGTCCGGATACCTGTTCAGCGTGCCCGCGATCGCGCCCACGGCGTCCGCCACCGCCCTGACCAGCTCGGGGCTGGGCGGATACGGATTCTCGTTGGTGTTCAGCCGTACCGGCACGTCGATCTGCGGCGCGCCGTACGCCTTAAGATCCTGGAGATCTTCTCTCAGAACAACCCGTGGTGCCTGGGTCATGGCACTCGCACCCGGACGGCGGCGACGTGCGCGGCCAGGTCTTCGGACCCGCCGAGCGCGTCGATCAGCGGGGCGGTTGCGGCCAGTGCGTCGCGGTCACACTCGATCACGTTCACCAAGCGCAGGAACGGGAGCACCGACAGCCCGCTGGTGTGCCGCGCCGTCCCGCCGGTCGGCAGCACGTGGTTGGATCCGGCCAGGTAGTCGCCGAGCGAAACCGGTGAATAGGCACCGGCGAAGATGGCCCCCGCGTTCTTGATCCGGCGAGCGAGCTTGGCGGCTTCCCTGGTCTGGATTTCCAGGTGCTCGGGTGCCCACGCGTCAGACACGGACAGCGCCGCGTCGACGTCGTCGGTCAGCACGCACGCGCCCTGGCCCGCCAGCGCCGCCTCCACCCGCTCCCGGTGCCTGGTCAGCGGCAGTTGCCTGGCCAGTTCCTGGTCGACCCGGTCGGCGAGCGCCTCGTCGCAGGTGATCAGCAGGCATCCGGCCAGCTCGTCGTGTTCGGCCTGCGCGATAAGGTCCGCGGCGACGTACGCCGGGTCGGCGGTGTCGTCGGCGATGATCGCGACCTCGGTCGGGCCGTTCTCCCCGTCGGTACCCACCACGCCGCGCAGGACGCGCTTGGCGGCCGCCACGTAGACGTTCCCCGGCCCCGTGATCACGTCGGCCGGTGCGCAGTCCTCGGTACCGTACGCGAACATGGCCAGCGCCTGCGCGCCGCCCACCGCGTGCACCTCACGCACGCCGAGCAGCGCGCACGCGGCGAGCACCACCGGATGCGGCAGGCCGTCGTTGTCCGCCTGCGGCGGTGAGGCCACGCACACTTCGTCCACGCCGGCCACCTGGGCAGGCACGACGTTCATCACGACCGACGACGGATAGGCCACCAGCCCGCCCGGGACGTATACCCCGGCCCGGGCCACTGGGATGAACCGGCCAGTCACGGTCAGGCCACCGGTAACCTGCGTCTCGATGTCGCCGGGCAGCTGCGCGCCGTGCACGAGGCGAGTGCGCCGAATCGCCTCCTCTAGCGCGGCCCTGACCTGAGGATCGAGCGCGGCCAGGGCCGCGCCGAGCGCTTCGGCCGGGACCAGGCTGGACCTCAGGTCGACCCCGTCGAACCGCAGCGTGTAGTCGTGAACCGCCGCGGCACCGCGATGCTTCACGTCCTCGCACAGGGGTCTGACTCGCTCCACCGCGGCCTCGACATCGAGGGTGGCGCGCGGCAGGACGCCGGTGAGTGCGGTACGGGTGAGGCTGGCGGGCTTACGCCCGCGCAGGTCGATGCGCGAGATCACCCGCACAGTCTACGGAGCGTGCCCGTCCGCTTGCCCAGGTGTCCATATCCCGGACACTGGCGGCGAGTCGGCGACGACCCGGCGGTTCCCGCTGCTGCCCGCACCGGCGATCGCGATGATCGCCGCGGTCAGCAGCGGCCAGAACGCGAGTGCGCTCTTGGCGCTGAGCTGGAGGGAGGAGTGCAGGTAGGCGCCCGTCGCGCTGGTGGCCAGCTGGTGATTGAAGGTCGACAACCCGATCAGCCCGCCGACCCACTGCGCCGTATAGGCGGCTCCCACCGCGCCGAGAACCAGCCCGGCGGCAGCCGGCCAGCCCGCCTTGCGCACCAGCCGCAGGCCGGCCAGCCCGGTGACCAGCCCGCCGATCGCGGTGATGAGGCAGAACCAGGCGTCAGCGACGATGTAACCGCTGTCCTCCGCGTTCACCTGCTGCGCTTGGCCGGCCGCGATCTCCTGGAACAGCACACGGGGCGATACCACCCCCCAGATCAGCCCAGCGATGGCCCCCAGCACCGCGCTGCCCACGAGCGCCGCGAAGAAGAGCTTCAGTCCCCTGTTCGTCGCCGTCACCTCCCCGCCCGATCGTACTCGCACGCCACGACGCTTCACCCGGCCCGCCGGCCGCCAGCTGAGCCTGTCCGCGCCGATCTGTGTCCTGGTTGTCACCAGGCGCAACCTCGTTGGCTAGTTCGTTTAGCCGGAAACGGCAGGGGAAGCCGTCGGGGAACCGGAACCCCTTCGGAGGTAACAATGTCGACCGGAGCAATCATCGGACTGCTCGTCGCGATAGTGGTCATCGGCGCGATCGCCGTGATCGTCAATCAGGAACGACGGCGCGCAAGGCTGCGCCGGCAGTTCGGACCCGAATATAAGCAGCTGACCGACGATCTGGGCAGTTCCCGCAAGGCTGAGGCGGAGTTGATGGCACGTCAGCGGCGTGCCTCCAAGCTAGAGATCCGCCCGCTGTCCGACGAACAGCGAATTCAGTACACCGCGGACTGGACCAAGGTCCAGGAGCAGTTCGTCGACTCGCCGACCAGCGCCCTGTCATCCGCCCGCGGACTGCTCTCCCGGATGATGCGCGAGACCGGTTACCCCGAGGACCAGGGCGACACCGTCATGGCCATCTCAGTACACAACTCCCGCGCACTCGACGACTACCGGCAGGCGCAGGCCATCGGCGACAACGGCCGCAAGGCCTCCACGGAGGAACTGCGCGAAGCCCTGATCCGCTACCGGACCCTGTTCGACGACCTGGTCGGCGAGACCCGGTCCGACACGCCGGAGCCGAATGACCCGCCGGCCCAGCGCAAGGGGAAGCTGGCCAGCTCTCTCACCCCCGCCAGCCGGCAGGAGGACTGACGCCATGAGCCCCGATCGGGTCGTACCCGGACAGGTAGTCTCGGAGGACAGCGACGACGTGTCCCCCCAGCCCCAAGAGACGTTCCTGCACAAGGTGGCCTCGGGCCCGCTCGGCCCGGTCGGCGCCAACACGGCGGGCCGTCACGCCAGGACCGGCGAAGCCGGCCTGGCGGACGGGAATGGCGTGAACGGCAGTGCAGAAGCCGCGACCGACGACGACGACACGGCCGCTGACGACACGGCCAACGCCGACACGGCCTATCGCAACCCGGCCTACGACGATGCGGCCGATGACGACACCGAGGTGATCGCCGAGTCGGGTGTGGCGGTGGCTCCCGGCGACGCGGCGTATGCCGGCGACACGGAAACCGCCAGCGACGCGGAACCCGGAAATGAAGCGCGCGCCGACTACAGCACGGACGTGGACGACGCCGATACCGACGAGGCGCCCGCGATTGACGAGCCCCCCATGGTCGATGAGGCCGAGGCACCCGTCGTTGAGGCGCCCGTGGTCGATGAGGCCGAAGCTGACGCCTCGGATGCCGGAATCCCCGCATCCGCCACAACGGACACAGACGTCACTGACGTCCCCGACGTCCCCGAGGTCACGCCGGCTACGGACGACGTCGGTGCCGTGAACGGCACTGGCGTCATGTCCGGCTCGGACGTCGCGGACACGAGGACGGACGTGCCGGTGGTGCGGGCAGCTGCCGGGCAAGCCGCGGACGAGCCACTGCTCGGCGAAGCGGCGGGAGGCATCCGGGAGGAATGGCGGCAGGTGCAGGCCTCGTTCGTGGACGATCCGCAAGCGTCGGTCACGGCCGCGGCCGCAGTGGTGGCGGACGCCGCTGCCCGGCTCGAAGCGCTACTGCGCGAGCGGCAGCGCGGCCTGCGTGCCAGCTGGGATGGGAACGGCCAAGCTGACACCGAGACATTGCGCCAGGCGATGCTGACGTACCGGAGGCTGCTAACCAAGCTCATCTCTTAGTCGGCATAACGTTACCGGAAGCGCTTGCGACAGTACTCGTGTCCGGGCATGCTTGGGCAGGTGCGCCCCGCCGGCGGGCGCGGGAAGATGACGTGGACCTGACGCCGTGGACACACAGCAGGCATCCGGACTCATCGAGGCACGCGACCTGACCAAGCGGTTCGGCGATACGCTGGCCGTCGATCATCTGACGTTCACTGTCGAGCCGGGCAGGGTGACCGGCTTCCTCGGCCCCAACGGGGCAGGCAAGTCGACCACGATGCGGCTGATCCTGGGCTTGGACCAGCCGCACTCCGGCAGCGCGACGATCGGCGGGACATCATACCGGCAGCTGCCCAAGCCGCTGAAGACGGTGGGCGCGCTGCTGGAGGCACGGTCTGTGCACACCGGCCGCAGCGCGCGCAACCACCTGCTCTACCTCGCCCAGACTCAGAACCTCCCGCCCAGCCGGGTCGACGAGGTCCTGGACATGGTCGGACTGCGCCCGGTGGCGCGCAAGCGGGCGGGCGGCTTCTCGCTCGGCATGATGCAACGGCTCGGCATCGCCGCGGCGATGCTCGGCGACCCGAAGGTGCTCCTGCTCGACGAACCAGCGAACGGCCTCGACCCGGAGGGCATCCGCTGGGTCCGCACGCTCATGCAGCATCTCGCGTCTGAGGGCCGCACGGTTTTCGTGTCCAGCCACCTGATGAGCGAGATGGCCGTCACCGCGGACCACCTGATCGTGATCGGCCGGGGCAAGCTCATCGCCAGCAGCTCGACTCAGGAGTTCATCGAGCGCAGTTCCGAGCGCTCGGTCCTCGTCCGGAGCCCGGAAGCGGACCGCCTGCGGGAGTTGATCGTCGCCGAAGGCGGCCAGACCCAGCCGGAAGAGGTCAGGAACGGCAACGGGAACAGCAAGGCCGGCAACGGAAACGGTGACGAGGGAATGAGCCAGGCCAAGGCACCGGCGTTCATCGTGACCGGGCTGCCGGCACCCAGGATCGGCGAGCTCGCCGCGGCCGGCGGGATCGTCCTGCATGAGCTCGTCCCGCAGCTGGCCTCGCTCGAGGAGGCGTTCATGGAACTCACCGCGGACAGCGTCCAGTACAGCCAGCGGGGCACGTCATGATCGGGACCGGGCTGCTGCGCGCGGAGTGGACCAAGATCCGGTCGGTCCAGTCGACCGTCTGGTCGCTGGTGGCTTTCGTGGTCGTCGCGATCGGCTTCAGCACGCTGGTCTCGGCGGTCGTCTCCAATAGCTGGAACAAGCCAGGTAATCACCCGAACCACGTGACGCTGATCACCGACCCGACCGCGCTCATCTTCGGTGCCGGTTTCGGCATCGGGCAGCTGGCGATCTGCGTGCTCGGCGTCATCATCATCACCAGCGAGTACTCCACCGGCGCGATCAGGTCCTCGCTGCTAGCCGTACCGCGCCGGCTGCCCATGCTCGCCGCCAAGGCGCTCGTCTGGGCGTTCCTCGACCTGGTGGCGAGCGCGATCACGGTGCTCGCCGTGTTCTTCATCACGACCGCGATCCTGAGCAGCCACGTGTCGATCACCCTCGGCGGCCCCGGCGTCACCAAAGCCGTCATCGGGGCGATCTTGTACCTCACCGTGCTCGGCCTGTTCGCGCTCGGGGTCGGCGGCCTGATCCGGCACACCGCGGGCGCCATCGCGGCCGTGATCGCCATCGTCATCGTGATTCCGCCGCTGGTCGGGCTCATCCCTGGCACCATCGCCAACCACGTGCACGGTTACCTGCCGACCGTCGCCGGAGTACTGGTCGCGCAGACCAGCCAGCAGCCCGCCGACGTGCTGTCCGGCTGGCAGGGCTTCGGCGTGTTCTGCGTGTGGACCGTCGTGCTGCTCACCGGGAGCGCGTGGCTGCTGATGAAACGCGACGCCTGATCCGCCGTCCTTCCGCCCCCGCCGTCTGACCCCCCGCCGTCAGACCGCCCCCGCCGCCAGACCGCACCTCCGCCGGGACCGGCGGTGTCATTGGTGCCCATGAGCCCACTGTGCCCGTAGAGTCGCGCCACGGCCGCAGTTAACGTGGCAGATTGCCCCATCGTGGAGGGTTACCCCCCGTAAACGGGGGTCTAGTTTCCACAAGGGGGTAATCAACCACGTTGTTTCGGCCGCCTGGGCCCGATGAGGCACCGTGGGGCCGCCGAACGAACGAACTCGCCGCCCCGCCCGGTGGGCCGCCTCGCCACCGCGCTGGCCAACGCGCTACCAGCAGGCACATCGGTCGCTCCTGCCACTTGCGCGACCTATGCCCCATGCGGTTAACTGACGGAGCGATTTAGATAAGGTAAGCCTAACCTAAATCGGGCCCGGGGGTGATGTAAAGAGCTGGCGGATCGACGACAAGGAGCTGACGTGTGGGCAGACGCGCTGCCTAACCTGCTGATCGGGCTGCGAGAAGGGCTGGAGGCGGGCCTGGTCGTCAGCATCTTGCTGGCCGCGGTCCGTAAACACTCCGAGGCCGACAACACCGGCACCAGCCGCACCGTCAGCACGACGCCGATCTGGATCGGCGTGGCGGCCGCGATCGTGCTCGCGCTGAGCTTCGGCGCGGTGCTGACCTTCTACCGCTCCGTGCTGTCGTCCACCGGCCAGGAAGCCCTCGGCGGTTTTCTCAGCGTGATCGCGGTCGGCCTGGTCACCGCGATGATCTTCTGGATGCGCCGGACCGCGCGGAACCTGGCTGGGGAACTGCGGGAACGGGTGGACCAGGCGCTGCGGATCAGCACCGCGGCACTGGCGCTGACCGCGTTCATCGCGGTCGGCCGGGAGGGCACCGAGACCGCGCTGTTCCTGTGGACCGCCGCGCAGGCGTCCGGGCAGACGACCGCTCCGGTGGCCGGCGCCGCGATCGGCATCGCCGCCGCGGTGATCCTGTGCGTGCTGCTGTACCACCGCGCGGTGAAGATCCGGCTGGACAAGTTCTTCGGACGCACCGCGATCCTGCTGATCATCGTGGCAGGCGGCGTGCTCGCGTACGGGCTCGGCGACCTACAGGAAGCCGGTGTCCTGCCCGGCCATCTCTGGGTCGCGTTCGACCTGACCGCGCACATCGATCCGTCCTCGTGGTGGATGTCGATCATCACCGGCAGCACCGAGCTCTCCCCCTCGATGACCTGGCTTCAGGTCGTGGCGTATATCTGCTATCTGGGCGTCGTGCTGCCTATTTTCATCTGGGGCCGGCCGGCGTTGACGCCGGCCCGACCCATCCGGGGCGAACCGGCCCCGGTGCCGCGGATGGCCGCGGAGCGAGCACCGCGGGACGAGGTCCAGGCCGTGGGCCGTCGCCGGTCCATCGCGGCGGTGACCGCCGCGTTCACCGTCCCTCCAGTCGTCGCCGGCACCTTGATCGCGGTCGCGCCCGGCGCCACCGGCGCGACCGACCACCAGCTGACGGTCACCGCCACCACCTGCGCCCAGGGCTGGTCAGCCGTGCAGGCGGGCGAGCAGTCGTTCACCATCTCAAACAAGTCAGGGCACGTCGTCGAGATCAACCTGATCCAGTCCGCCAGCCAGGGCATCGTCGCGGAGATCGAGACGCTGGGGCCCGGCACCAGGCAGACGCTGTCCGTCGCGCTGGCTCCCGGCTCGTACTTCTGGCGGTGCCCTGGGTCCAGCGGCGCCGGCGGGCAGTCGGCCACCGCGACGGTAACGGGCAGCACCAGCGGTGCCGCGCCGGTTCCGGTCAAGCCGGTGACCGTGGCCGACCTCCAGCCCGCGCTGCGCGCCTACAACTCCTACGTGGCGGGCAAGCTGACCACCCTGGCCAGCCAGGTCGCCAAGATCCGCGCTGAGCTGGGTTCGGGGAACCTGACCGCGGCACGGACCGACTGGCTGCCCGCGATGCTCACCTGGGAGCAGGTCGGCGAGGAGCCATACGGCAGCTTCGGCGACTTCGGGGTGGAGATCGCCGCCGGCCCGCAGGGCTTCGAGCAGGGCGTGAACGACCCGGACTTCACCGGCCTGCACCGGCTTGAGTACGGCCTGTGGCATGGCCAGAAGGCCAGCGCCCTGATCCCGGTCACCAACCAGCTAGCCAAGTACGTGACCAGCCTGCAGAGCCAGCTCGACAAGCTCAGCAACGACCCCACCTCACTGCCGGTGCGGTCGCACGAGGTCCTCGAGGACGCCCTGCGCGACCACCTCACCGGCCAGCTGGACCAGGGCTCCGGCGCGGATTACGCGGAGACGCTCGCCGACGTGCAGGCGGACCGGGTAGTGCTCGGCGAGATCGCGAACCTCATCACGGCCAGGGCGCCGCACCTGCTGCCGGCCGTCTACAGCGAGCTGAACACCCTGCGGCAAGCGCTGCTCGCGACGCGCGTCAACGGCCAGTGGGTCAGCATCAACGCCGTGTCCCTCACCCAGCGCCAGGACGTCGACGCCGCGATCGGTGCCGTGCTGGAAAACACCTCGCTGATCCCCGACCTGCTGGAAACCCCAGCGCACTGAGCCGTACAGAACACTAGCGAAAGGAACCCTCTCCCTATGGACGTCAGCCGCCGCAACCTGCTGAGGGGAGCGCTGGCCGGCGCGGCCGGTACCGCGGTCGCCGGAGGCATGCTCGTCGCCGGAGCGAAGGTCGACGCCGGCGCATCCGCGATCGACACGCCGGACGCGCCGGCTCAGGTGCCGTTCCACGGCGTACACCAGGCGGGAATCCTCACACCGGAGCCGCAGCAGCGTTACTCGACGCACACGGCCCTGAACGTCACGGCTGCCAGCAAGGCCGAACTGACCGAGCTGTTCCAGACGATCACCGACCGGGCCCGGTTCCTGACCTCCGGCGGCACTCCCCCGGACCTCGGCGTCGGCTCGCCGCCCTCGGACAGCGACATCCTCGGGCCGGAGGTCCCCGCCGACGGGCTCACCGTCACGCTGTCGGCGGGATCGACCCTGTTCGACGACCGGTTCGGCCTCGCGGCGAGCAAGCCCAAGTACCTGACCCCGATGCGGACATTCCCCAACGACGCCCTCGAAGACGCGTGGTGCGGCGGCGACCTGATGCTCCAGCTGTGCGCCAACAGCCCCGACACCGTGCATCACGCACTACGTGACATCACCAAGCACACCCGCGGCGGCATGCAGCCGCAGTTCCGGATGGACGGATTCGTCTCCCAGCCCCGCCCGACCGGGACGCCGCGCAACCTGCTCGGCTTCAAGGACGGCATCTCCCAGCCGGAAGGCGCCGAACAGCAGCAGCTGTGCTGGGTCACCAAGTCCTCCGGCGAGCCGGCCTGGGCGGTCGCAGGCTCGTACCACGTGGTGCGGCTGATCCGGATGCTCATCGAGTTCTGGGACCGGGTATCGATCAACGAGCAGCAGAACATGTTCGGCCGGTTCCGCGACTCCGGTGCCACGCTGGACTCCACGACCGGCAATGAACTCACCCCGCCCGACTACGCGGCCGATCCGCAGGGCAACGTCATCCCGCTTGACTGCCATATCAGGCTGGCGAACCCGCGCACCAAGAAGGCGGAACCAAGCCGGATCTACCGGCGCCCGTACAACTACGACCTCGGCTTCGACGAGAACGGCAACATTCAGTGCGGCCTGATCTTCGTCTGCTTCCAGGAAGACGTCCGCAAGCAGTTCGAGGCGGTGCAGACCCGCCTGATCGACGAGCCGCTGACCGACTACATCCAGCCGTTCGGCGGCGGTTACTACTTCGCGCTGCCCGGTGTCCAGAACACCAGCGACCACTACGGCCGCGCGCTGCTGGCCTGAGGCAACCAGCGCGTACCGCCGGACGTCTAACCGGCATGGTGCGTGCAACGCTGGCCGTCATCGCGGCACTCCTGAGCGTGGCGGCATGCTCGTCAGCGAGCGGTGGCACCGCGTCGCCGGACGCGCGTCCGGCGACCGCCGTCTCGCAGTGGAGCGTGGGCTCCGGCCAGTTCGTCTCCGTGCGATACGACAAGAAGGGCGCCCCGTTCATCGCGCTCAGCGACGTGTCGACGGGTGCGCTGGTCCGCGACCTGCTCCCCGCGACGGCCGCTAACGGCATGCGGGTGAACGGCCTCGCCCTTGACCGCTCAGGCGACCTGTGGATCACCTATAGCAAGGGTCCTGTCTACCGGGGCAATACAGCCGGCGGCGACCCGGAGCCGGGCTCGTGCGCGAACCGGGTCGACGTCGTGCACGCCGGCACCGGCCGCGTCACCGTCGCCCTGCGCACCGAAGACGACGTGCTGATCCGGGGCGCGCAGCCCAGCCCTGACGGCAGGGAAATCGTCTACCGCGAATCACCGTGCACCGGCTATGAACAGGCCTACCTGCGGGTAAGGAACCTTCTCTCAGAACGACAGTGGTCCATCGGCCAGGGCTTGCCTGACTGCCACCTGCTGGACAGCGCCGCGTGGAGCGAGAACGGCAAGACGCTGCTCGCGGACTACGATCCGGCCAGCAAGCCGTTCAGCTACGGGGTCGATCCCGGTCCGTGCTCGCAGTGGTGGGCGGGACGGCTCGTCCGGGTCAACGCGAGCACCGCCCAGCCGGGGCTGGCAGGCAGCACGGTGCTGGCCGATCCGAACTGCCAGATCGACGCGGTGGCCGGCCTGGCCGACGGTGCCGCGCTGGCCGTCGAGGGCTGCGGCGGCGGCCCGGAATTCATCACCGGCCCGGTCAAGCTGCTGGTCATCGATGCTAGCGGCCGCATCGACCGGCGGCTCTCCCTCGGCGCCTGCGTCGACGGCGCCGGCATCGCCACGAACCAGGCAGGTACCGCGGCGCTGATCAGCGCGTACCTCACCTGCGACCCGTCCGGGCACACAACCAAACTGTGGGACTACGGCAACGGCACCCTCCGCCCGGTCTTCAGCACACCGGGCGACGGCACCGCCGTGACCCTGCTCGCCTGGCAAGGCTGAGACCGCACTACTAAACCACTAACTGACGCAGGCCGGGCCGAGGAGCTGCTTGAGGTCACCGATCAGGGCGGGTGAGGCGGCCACGCGGAGCTTGTCGTCGAGGCGGACCACGGTCGTGCGTTCGTTGCCGCGCAGCTTGAGGTGCACCTCGGTCGGGCCCGGGTGGGTGATCAGCACCTCACGCAGCCGGTCCACCACTGGCGGAACGCACCGTGCCACCGGCATCGACACCACGAAAGGGCCGGATTCGTCGACGGACAGGTCGGGAATCGTCAGGTCCATCGCGATCAGCTTGGGCACGTCGTCCCTGCGGTCCACCTTGCCCTTGACGACGACCACCGCGTCCTCCGCGATCGCGGTCGCGTACAGCTGGTAGGTCTGCGGGAAGAACAGCACTTCGATGGCGCCCGCGAGATCCTCGAGCGTGGCGGCCGCCCACTGGTTCCCCTGCTTGGTGACCTTGCGCTGCACTCCGGACAGGATCCCGCCGACCTTGACGATCTGATCCTGCTGCCGCGAACCTGGCTGGCGTGACACCACTGTTCGTTCTGATGATTCGTCATCCATGAGATCGGCGAGCGAGCAGTCGCTTTCCCGCGCGATGATGTGCTCCACCCCGAGCAGCGGATGGTCGGAGACGTACAGGCCGAGCATCTCGCGCTCGAAGTTGAGCAGGGTGGACTTGTCCCACTCCCCGGCCGGTACCGGGACGTCGAACGCGGCCGCCGCCTCCACATCGCCGCCGAACAGGGAATCCTGCCCGATCGCCTCGTTGCGCTTGAGGTCGAGCACGGCGTCGACGGCCTGCTCGTGCACGATGACCAGGGCCTTGCGATCGTTGCCGAACGAGTCGAACGCGCCGCCCTTGATCAGCGACTCGATCACCCGCTTGTTGCAGACCACCAGCGGGACCTTGTTCAGGAAGTCCGAGAAACCGGTGAACGCGCCCTTGGACTTGCGCGCCGCGACGACCGCCTCGACCACGTTGACGCCGACGTTACGGATCGCGGCCATGCCGAAGCGGACATCCTTGCCGACCGCGGCGAACGTCGCCACCGACTCGTTCACGTCCGGCGGGAGCACCTTGATGCCCATCCGGCGGCACTCGTTGAGGTACAGCGCGGACTTGTCCTTGTCGTCACCGACCGAGGTGAGCAGCGCGGCCATGTACTCGGCCGGGTAGTTGGCCTTCAGGTACCCGGTCCAGTACGCGATCAGTCCGTACGCCGCGGTGTGCGCCTTGTTGAAGGCATAGCCGGAGAACGGGACAAGCACGTCCCAGACCGCCTGGACGGCCTTGTCGGAGTAGCCGCGTTCCCGGCAGCCCCTATGGAACGGGACGAACTCCTTCTCCAGGATCTCCTTCTTCTTCTTGCCCATCGCGCGGCGGAGCAGGTCGGCCTGACCGAGTGAGTAGCCGGCCAGGATCTGCGCCGCCTTCTGCACCTGCTCCTGGTAGACGATCAGCCCGTAGGTGGGCTCGAGCACCTCGCGCAGCGGTTCCTCGAGCTCGGGGTGGATCGGCGTGATCTGCTGCTGACCGGTCTTGCGCAGCGCGTAGTTGGTGTGCGAGTTGACGCCCATCGGACCGGGCCGGTACAGCGCGAGGACGGCGGAAATGTCCTCGAAGTTGTCCGGCTTCATCAGCCGCAGTAGCGACCGCATCGGGCCGCCGTCGAGCTGGAACACGCCAAGCGTGTCGCCGCGGCCAAGCAGTTCGTACGTGTGCTTGTCATCCAGCGGCAGGCCGAGCAGGTCGATGTCGGTGTCGCGGTTGGCCTTGATGGCCTTGACCGCGTCGGCCATGATCGTCAGGTTACGAAGGCCGAGGAAGTCCATCTTCAGCAGGCCGAGGCCCTCGCAGGTCGGGTAGTCGAACTGCGTGATGACCGCGCCGTCGGAGTGCCTGGTCCAGACCGGGATGTGATCGGTCAGCGGCTCGGCGGACATGATCACGCCGGCCGCGTGCACACCGGGCTGCCGGATCAGCCCCTCGATGCCACGCGCGGTGTCGATGACCTGCTTGATCTCCGCCTCGGCCTCGTAGAGGCCGCGGACCTCCGTGGCTTCCTTGTACCGCTCGTGGCTTTCGTCGAACACCCCGGCCAGCGGCATGTCCTTGCCCAGCACGGGCGGTGGGTACGCCTTGGTGATCCGGTCGCCGAGCGCGTAGGGCAAGCCGAGCACCCGGCACGAGTCCTTGATCGCGGCCTTGGCCTTGATCGTGCCGTAGGTGACGATCTGCGCGACCTTGTCCGAGCCCCACTTCTGGGTCACGTACCTGATCACGTCGGCGCGGCCACGTTCGTCGAAGTCGATGTCGATGTCGGGCATCGAGACGCGTTCGGGGTTGAGGAACCGCTCGAAGATCAGCCCGTGATCCAGCGGGTCGAGGTCGGTGATGCCCATCGCGTAGGCGACGATCGAGCCTGCCGCGGAGCCTCGGCCGGGGCCGACGGCGACGCCGTTGTTCTTGGCCCACATGATGAAGTCGGCGACGACCAGGAAGTAGGCGGGAAAGCCCATCTGGCAGATCATCGCGATCTCGTACTCGGCCTGCTTCTTGCGGGACTCGTCAGGACCGTTGGGATAGCGGCGCGCCATCCCCCTCCAGACCTCGTCCGCGAACAGGGCGTCCTCGGACTCGTACCCCTCAGGGATCGGGAACCTGGGCATGAGGTTGACGAACTCGAACATGCCGGTGGTGTCGACCCGGTCCGCGATCAGCAGCTGGCTGTTGCGGCAGCCCTCCAGCCAGTAGTCGCTGCCGTCGAGTGCGTACATCTTCGGCGCGGACTTGATGTAGTAACCGCCGCCATCGAGCCGGAACCGGTCCTGGTCGAGCAGCGTCTTGCCGGTCTGGATGCAGAGCAGCGTGTCGTGGCTGATCGCGTCCTGCTCGCGGGTGTAGTGCGAGTCGTTGGTGACCACCGGCGGGATGCCGAGCTTCTTCCCGACGGCGATCAGGTCGTCGCGGACCCGCTTCTCGATGTCGAGGTCATGCTCCATCAGCTCAAGGAAGTAGTTCTCCTTGCCGAAGATGTCCTGCCACTCGGCGGCGGCCTTGACCGCCTCGTCGAAATGGCCGAGCCGTAGCCTGGTCTGCAGCTCGCCGGACGGGCAGCCGGTGGAGGCCATCAGCCCGGCGCAGTTCTCGGCGATGATCTCCTTGTCCATCCGGGCCCACTTGACCAGGAAACCCTCGGCGTAGGACCGCGAGGTGAGCCGGAACAGGTTGTGCAGGCCCTCCTTGTTCCGCGCCCAGATCGTCTTGTGCAGGTAGGCGCCGGAGGCGGAGACGTCGTCCTTCTTCTGGTGCGGCTGACCCCACAAGATGCGGCTGGTGTTGGAGCGGTGCTCCGGGGCGACGTAGGCCTCGATGCCGATCACCGGGGTGATCTCGTTCGCCGTGGCCTGCCGGTGGAACTCGGCGGCGGCGTACATGTTCCCGTGGTCGGTCATCGCCACGTGCGTCATGCCGAGGCTCTTGACCTCTTTGAATAGCTCCTTGAGCCGGGCAGCTCCGTCCAGCATGGAGTACTCGGTGTGCACGTGCAGGTGAGCGTACGGAGTTTCCTGGTCACCCATGCTGAACCGCCTCCTCCGGGCACGCTGAACTGCGCACACAGCCCAACGGGAATCCGGCCTGCTGAGGGGCCTGACCTCGGGGGAAGGCGGGCTGCACACGTGGTCAATAAACCGGTGTCAACTACCCTAGCGGAGTCCGCGCCCAGCGTCAGCCTGCCACGCCCGAGCCGGCCGCCGAAGGACGAGTCACCACTGGACTAGCTCCAGCGGACCCGGACGCTCCGCTTCCAGTCGCCCACGACCGTCTCATCGCCGCTGAGCACGACGTCCGCGGGACAAGCACTTCCGTTACCGCGGAAATAAAGTCCAACGCGGCAAAAATTGCTGCCCACAGCAAGGTTTTCTGCCGCGATAAGCAGAATTACCGTGTTCTTGTTGGCGGGTAGCTAGCTCTCGGCGCGCAGGATGTCCAGCGAGTGCACCAGGTCCGGCGGGTACGAGCTCGTGAACGTCACCTCGACGCCGTCGGCGGGATGCTCGAAGGACAGGGTGACCGCGTGCAGCCACTGCCGGGTCAAGCCCAGCCGGGCCGCCAGTGTGGGATCGGCGCCATACAGCAGGTCACCGACACACGGATGACGGATAGCGGACATGTGCACACGGATCTGGTGGGTCCGCCCGGTCTCCAGGTGCACTTCCGCCAGGCTCGCCGCGCGGAACGCCTCCAGCGTGTCGTAGTGGGTGATGCTGGGCCGGCCGTCGTTGATCACCGCGAACCTGCCGTCGCCAGAGGGGTGCCTGCCAACCGGCGCGTCGATCGTTCCGCGCAGCGGATCCGGGTGCCCCTGCACCAGCGCGTGGTACGTCTTGTCCACGGTCCGTTCACGGAACGCCTGCTTCAGCGCGCTGTAGGCGCGCTCGCTCTTGGCCACGACCATCACGCCGGTGGTGTTCGCGTCCAGCCGGTGCACGATGCCCTGGCGTTCGGCGGCACCACTGGTGGCCACCGTGTGGCCGGCCGCGAGCAGGCCGCCGATCACGGTGGGCCCCTCCCAGCCAGGGCTGGGATGCGCCGCCACACCGCGTGGCTTGTTCACCACGATGATGTCGTCGTCCTCGTACAGCACGATCAGGCCCTCGACCGCCACGGGCGTCACGGCCGGGCGCGGAGCGGGCAGGGTGACCTCAAGTTCGTCACCCGCGAGCACCCGGTCGGACTTGGCGGCCGCCCGTCCGCCGAGCCGTACCGAACCGTCCGCGATCAGCTCGACCGCCTTGGACCTGGACAGCCCGAACATCTTCGCCATCGCGGTGTCGAGACGCTCGCCGTCGAGCCCTTCTGGCACATCCACCTGGCGTCTGTCCAGGTAGGCACTCTCAGTCATCGGCGTGGCTCACCCTGCTACCGTCGAAGCGGATGCCGCGCAGCGCGAGGATCGCGATCAGCACGCCGCCGCAGCAGATCGCCGAGTCGGCCAGGTTGAATACGGGCCAGTACCTGGGCACAACACCAATCCAGTCCACCACGTCGCCGCGGAACAGCCCGGGAGCGCGCAAGATGCGGTCCAGCAGGTTGCCGGTCGCGCCGCCCAGCAGGAGCCCGAGCGCGGCCGCCCAGCCCGCGCTGCGCAGGTTCCGTGCCGTCCGCAGGATGTAGGTGACCACACCCACCGCGATGAGGGTGAACACGATCGTCATCGACGTACCGCCGATGTTGAACGCGGCTCCCCCATTGCGGACCTGAGTCAGCTCGAGCACGTTCCCGGCCAGGTGGATAACGTCACCCAGGCGGATATGCGCGGCTACGACGGCCTTGGAGATGATGTCCGCGGCGAGAACGAATGCGGCGATGCCCAGGACGAGCCAGATCCGCCCGTGGCTCGATGGTTCCGCGCCCTGCGGAACGGCCTCGGGGCCTGCCTGCTCACCGGTGGCCACCTCGGAAGCGTCGGGACTGCTCAGCGTCTTTCCTCCCGCTGCTTGCACTCCACGCACAGGGTCGCCCTTGGGAACGCCAGCAGGCGGGCCTTCCCGATCGCCTTGCCGCAGGATTCGCATACTCCATATGTTCCCGCATCGATCCGGTCGAGGGCGCGCTCGGTCTGCGCCAGCAGATCCTGGGCATTCTGGGCGAGGGCGAAGTCCTGCTCACGCTCGAATGCCTTCGCTCCGGCATCAGCCGGATCGTCGCCAGCGGCGCTCACCGAGTCACCGAGCCGTTCGGCGACGTCGGCCGCGGCCCTGGCTAGGTCGGCACGCAGACCCGTGGCTTCTTCCTCGAGTTCCTTGCGAACTTCCGCCAGTTCCGCGTCGGTCCAGGGGTCCTCACCCGGGCGCACCGGGAAGTGAGCGAGACCGGCGGACATGGGCAGCCTCCAAGCTGATTTTCAGTAGATCGGTCAACGGAGGATAATTCGCGGTGCTACGCGTTGCAAACCGGGGGCCCGGCGAGCCGGCGATTAAGCTTGCGGCGTGCCTTTCGAATCCCTGCCCGCCAACGTGGACCTGCCCGCACTGGAACGCCAGACGCTGCGCAAATGGCAGGACGCACACGTATTCGAGCGGTCGCTCCAGCAGACCGAGACGGGCCCGCGCTGGACATTCTATGAGGGTCCGCCCACAGCGAACGGCATGCCGGGGGTCCACCACGTGCCGGCCCGGACGTTCAAGGACCTGTTCTCCCGGTACCGGACCATGCGAGGGTTCCACGTGCCCCGCAAGGGCGGCTGGGATTGCCACGGGCTGCCGGTAGAGGTGGCGGTCGAGAAGGAGCTCGGCCTCAACGGCAAGAAGGAAATCGAGTCCTACGGTGTCGCCGAGTTCAATGCCCGCTGCCGCGAGTCGGTGATGCGGCACGTGGACGCCTGGATCGAGATGTCCCGCCGGATGGGTTACTGGTCAGACACAGAGCACGCCTACCGCACCATGGACCCGGATTACATCGAATCGGTCTGGTGGTCGCTGAAGGCCATCTTCGACCAGGGGCTGCTCGTCCGCGACTTCCGGATCAGCCCGTACTGCCCTCGCTGCGGCACTCCGCTATCCGACCATGAGATGGGCCAGCCGGATGTCTACCGGGCCGTCGAGGACCCGGCCATCACGGTCAGGTTCCCGCTGACCGAGATCCCGGACGGCGCACCCAGGCAATTGCGGGGCGCCGACCTGCTGGTCTGGACGACCACACCATGGACGCTCGTCGCCAATACCGCCGTCGCCGTCCACCCGGACGCCACCTACGCGGTGGCCCGCAGGTCGCGGGACGGGGACGCGGTCGTGATCGCCGACGACCTGTTCGCCCGCGTGCTCGGCGTTGGCTGGCATGTGGCCGTCCGGTTCCGCGGCGAGGAACTGGTAGGGGCGAAGTACCAGCGTCCGTTTTCTCTGATAGAAATCCCCGATGCTCACGTGGTGGTTCCAGGGTCTTTCGTCACCACGCAGGACGGAACCGGGCTCGTCCACCTAGCGCCGGCCTTCGGCGCCGACGACATGGAGACCTCGCGGCGGCACGGGCTGCCCGTGATCAACCCGGTGCGGCCGGACGGGAAGTTCGAGCAGGACGTGCCGCTAGTCGGCGGGCTGTTCTTCAAGGCCGCGGACAAGCGGCTCATCGCTAACCTGGACGATCGCGGGCTGCTATTCCGGTCGCAGGTGCACGAGCACAGCTACCCGCACTGCTGGCGGTGCGGGACGCCGCTGCTGTACTACGCGCTGCCGTCCTGGTACATCAAGACCACCGCGGTCAAGGATGCCCTGCTCGCGCAGAACGAGCGGACGTCCTGGTACCCGCCGTCGGTGCGCGACGGCCGGTACGGCGAGTGGCTGCGCAACAATGTGGACTGGTCCCTGTCCAGGAGCCGGTACTGGGGCACGCCGCTGCCGCTGTGGATCTGCGCGGATGAGCATGTGACCTGTGTGGGTTCTCTCGCCGAGCTCTCCGAGTACGCCGGCCGCGACCTGTCCGGCCTCGATCCGCACCGGCCCTTCGTCGACTCCGTCACTCTTCGCTGCCCGTCGTGCGGGGCGCTGGCCCAGCGGGTACCCGAGGTGATCGACGTCTGGTACGACTCGGGATCGATGCCGTTCGCGCAGTACGGCGCCGCTGCGCGGCCGGCCGATTACCCGGCCCAGTTCATTTGCGAGGGCATCGACCAGACCCGGGGCTGGTTCTACTCGCTGATGGCCGTGGGCACGATGGTGTTCGGGGAGTCGTCGTACGAGAACGTGCTGTGCCTGGGCACCATCGTCGACGAGTCCGGCCGGAAGATGAGCAAGCACATCGGTAACGTGCTCGCGCCGCTGCCGCTGATGGAGCAGCACGGGGCGGACGCGCTGCGCTGGTTCTTCGCGGGGACGGGATCGCCGTGGG
>DASXDG010000086.1:0-2173 GCA_036490795.1 Streptosporangiaceae bacterium | reverse complement strand
CCGGCGGTGGCTGACCGCCGGGCTGCTCACGCTGGCGGCCGGGACCGTGCGCAGCACGGCCGTGGCGCTCATCGCCGCGGTCGGCCTGGCGGCGGTGATCGCCGTGATCACGGCGGTGCGGGCCCGGCAGCCGTTCGCCGCGTGGTGGCGGCCGGCCGCCGCCGCGCTGCTGGCACCGCTCGGGCTGCTGGGTTACCTGGGGTACGTGGCGATCGCGACGCACCGGCTGGACGGCTGGTTCTGGGTCGAGCGGAACACCTGCCACATGGTGTTCGACTGGGGCGCGAGCACGCTGCGGGTGGTGAAGGGCGTCGCGCTCGGCCATCCCTCGGTGGCGCAGGTCCTGGTGATCGGGGCCATCGTCGCGGCGGTGCTGCTGGTGTTCTGGAGCCTGACCGAGCGCATCCCGCTCTACCTGCACCTCTACACGGTCCTGATCGTGGTCATGGCGCTGACCACAAGCGCGAACTGGATCAGCTCCAAGCCCCGCTTCGTACTGCCCGCGATGCTGCTGGCGCTGCCGGTGGCGCGGCTGCTGGCGCCGCTGCGGACCTCGGTGCTGGTGCCGCTCATCGGCGTGCTGGCCGTCGCGACCACCTGGTTCGGGCTGTACCTGGCGATCATCGCCCGCTGGACGCCCTAGGGCCCAGCCCCGCTTGCCCCGGTTCGTGGCGGGATCGCCGCCGGCCGGGCGAGGCCGAAACGTTACCGATTCTTTTGGCCTGGCCACCCATCCGAACGCCCGTCCGCCGCGAAGCACCGGCGTGACAGGCGATCCGGGGACCGGCGACGGCCACGGTACCCGAGTCGGGCGGGGTCAAACCCGCCCGTGCCGCGGTCGTCCCCCGGACCTCCGGGTCGCCTGACACGATACCCCGGCGGCTCGGCCGGGCACGCGCTATGCTCACCGACAGTGATCTCCGTGTCTCCTCTTGACTACAATCAGTAAGGATTCGCCATGTCCATTCAGGATGCGAAGCGCACCTCAGACGCGGAGTCTCCGACCCGCCGCCTGACCCGGCGCACCCTGCTCCAGGGCGCCGCGACCGCCGGCGCCGCCGGTCTCGCCGTGACCGCGATGGGCGCGGCCGCCAGCCCGGCCCTCGCCGCGACCAGCCGATCCTCGGCGGACCAGTCCCAGGACCACCACGACCACGACGGGTCGATCGTGGTACACGTGCGCGACGCCCGGACGGGCGACATCGAGGTCTTCTCCGGCACCGGCCAGACCCGGCTGCGCGACAAGGACCTGGCCGCGCGGATCGCCCGCGCCATCGGCTGACGTCCGCCCCACCGCCTTTTCCGCCCTATGAGCCAGTGAGGTATTGAATGTCATCGCATCGCGAGGCGCCGGAGATCTCCAAGGATCCGGTCGCCGACAGCACCGACGTGTACGCCTTCGTGAGCCCGGACAAGCCGAACACGGTCACGCTGATCGCCAACTACATCCCGCTGCAGGAGCCGTCGGGGGGCCCGAACTTCTACGAGTTCGGCGACGACGTGCTCTACGAGATCCACATCGACAACGACGGCGACAGCCGGGCCGACATCTCGTTCCAGTTCCGGTTCACCACCCAGGTGGTCACCCCCGAGACCTTCCTGTACAACACGGGCCCGATCACGTCGCTGAGCAGCCCGAACTGGAACCGCCGTCAGTCCTACAACGTCTCCGTGGCCTCCGGCCGCGGGCCGGGCCGGACGATCGCCAGCGGGCTGACCTGCCCGCCGTGCAACATCGGGCCGCTGTCCACGCCGAACTACGCGGCGCTGGCCACTGCGGCGACCCACGACATCGGCAGCGGGATCACCGTGTTCGCCGGTCAGCGGGCCGAGGCCTTCTACGTCGACCTGGGCTCGATCTTCGACCTGGGCAACCTGCGGCCGTTCCAGTTGGACAACGTGTTCGGCAAGCAGGTGTTCAACAAGAACGCCCCGGGCGTGAACGCCACCAACCACCTGAACGTCCACTCGATCGCGATCCAGGTACCGATCAGCGCGCTGACCAGGTCCGGCAAGCCGGTCATCGGCGTGTGGACCACGGCCAGCCGCCAGCGGGCCCGGGTCTGGGACGCCGATCGCGGCCGCAACGTCGACAGCGGATCGTTCCGGCAGGTCTCGCGGATGGCCAACCCGCTGGTCAACGAGGTCCTGATCCCGATGGGCAAGAAGGACC
>DASXDG010000085.1:0-57864 GCA_036490795.1 Streptosporangiaceae bacterium | reverse complement strand
AGCCATCCCGCCGACTCGAATTAACGTGTCAGATTACCCCTTCGTGGAGCCCTACCCCTCGAAAACGAGGGGTAGTCTGACACGAAGGGGTAGCTTTCCACGTTGTTTGGAGCGGGCCGCTCACCTGGGTGCGACCGGTGTGACACACGTGGCCGCTAGGGAGCTTGGGGCTGGTGATTCGCGGGAGGGCCCTAACCCAGGCGAGTCAATTACGCGATTGACACGCCCTAGCGAAGTCAATCGCGCAATTGACCCGGGTGGGCGCCCCCAGGCGGGGCGCCGCCCCCAGGCGGGGCGCCACCCCAGGCGGGGGCCACCTTGGGGCGGGGGGCGCCAAAACTACGTGACCTTAGGAGGTGACGGCCTGGTCGGTGATGTCTAGGGCTTTGTCTAGGACGGCGAAGCCTTCGGCCAGCTGGTCTTCGGTGATGGTCAGGGGCGGGTTCGTCATGACCTGGTTCCAGTGCAGGATCGTGTAGACGCCGTTGTCGAGGACGTGGCGGAGCAGCGCCTGCATCTCGGGGCTTGAGCCGTTGAACGGTGCCATCGGCTCACCGGTCTGCCGGTTGCGGACGATCTCCAGGACACCGAACAGGCCGATGTTCCTGACCGCGCCGACGCTGGGGTGCTTGGCGGCGAGTTCCTGATGGTGCCGGGCCATGGCGGAACCCATCTTGGCCGCGTTCTCGACGATCTTGTCCTGCTCCATGACCTCGATCGTGGCGAGCGCGGCGGCCAGGCAGACCGGGTGCGAGTTGTAGGTCAGGCCGCCGACGAACACGTGGTCGTCGAAGTGGGCAGCCACGTGCGGGCGCAGGCCGACGGCACCGAGGGGCAGATACGACGAGGTCAGGCCCTTGGCGCAGGTGATGATGTCGGGCACCACGCCGTAGTGGTCGACGGCGAACCAGGCACCGGTCCGGCCGAAGCCGCTCATCACCTCGTCGGCGATCATCAAGATGCCGTACTCGTCGCACAGTTCGCGGACGCCCTGCAGGTAGCCGTCCGGCGGGACCAGGATCCCGTTGGTGCCGGTGACCGGCTCGATGATGAACGCGGCGATCGTCTTCGGGCCCTCAAGCTCGATCGTCTCGCGCAGCACGGCGAGCGCGTCGGCCGCCGAGTCCATCAGGCGCTGGGTGCCATGGTAGAAGTCAAGGACGTGCACGACGCCGGGCAGGCCGGGTTCGTTCGCCCAGCGCCGCGGGTCGCCGGTGAGGGTGATCGCGCCGGCGGTGGCGCCATGGTAGGAGCGGTACCTGGCCAGGACCTTCTGCCTGCCGGTGACCAGCTTGGCGATCCGGATCGCGTTCTCATTGGCCTCTGCGCCGCCGAGGGTGAAGAACGACTTCTCGATGTCACCGGGGAAGACGCTGGCCAGCTTGCGGCCGAGCAGGGCGCGCGGCTCGGTGGCGGTGATCGCCGAGTTCACGTACGCGAGCTGGCTGAGCTGGCGGGTGACGGCCTCGTTCACCCGGGGGTCGCCGTGCCCGATGTTCACGCTCATCAGCTGGCTGTTGAAGTCCAGATATCGCTTCCCGCCAGGCTCATAGAAGTACACGCCCTCGGCGCGCGCCACCGGGATCGGCGACACGGCGGCCTGGGCAGCCCAGTCGTACAGGGTGTACTGCTTGGACAGCTGGATGATTTCCTCAGCGGACAGCTGGTCGGACATCTATATCTCCAGAGTGAACGGACGACCTCGGGACGGCATCACGAGCACGGGGCCGCCATCCGCGGCGTACTCATGGACCCGGGAAGCGAACCTCCCGACATCGCCGCGGTTGCCGGCGAACATTTCGTAATGCATCGGGATGATATACGCAGGTCGGATCTGGTCACACAGCCAGGCCGCCTCGTCCTCGTTCATGTTCCCGACAAGGCCGCGCTGCTCGCGCATGAAATCCCTGCCGTTGATGGGGAGCAGCATGACCTCGGGTGCGAGCTCCCGCAGGGCCGGGATGAGCTCGGGGTAGAGCAGGCCGTCGCCGAAGTGGAAGACCCGGACGCCGCCGACATCGATCACGTAGCCGAGGAACCGTCCGTCACCGAACTCATAGACCGCGGGCCCGGGGTCGTCCATGCCGTGCAGCGCCGGGAGCGGGCGCACGACCACGTCCCGGTCCTTGATCTCCTGGCCCTGCACCGCCCCGATCAGCCGGTCCTGTGCCACGCCGCCGGCGGCCGCGACCTCGGTAACCGGGGCCGGGACCACGATCTTGGCCGCTGCGTTCACCGCGCAGAAGCCAGGCAGGAACTTCAGGTCCAGGTGGTCGATGTGCTCGTGGGTGCACAGAACCACAGTGATGTCCGCGAAGTCCGCCGCCCCGGCCACCGGCGGGTAGCGGCGGTCATCCCGGTCGGCCAGGAAGGGGTCCACCAGGACGCGACTGTGGCCGCCGTCGAGCCGGAACCCCGCCTGGCCATACCAGGTCAGGGTCAGCCGACCGGTCACCAGCCGTTTCTCCTCACCGGTCGTCTCCCAGCACGGGCTCGGGCAAGGTGCCCGCGTTGTACTCGAGCACCCGCCACCGGCCACGGCTGGTGCCGACGACGCACCACGAGCAGTTCGCCAGCGGGCCGAGCACGCCGAACAGGTCCTCGGGCAGGCCGAGCAGCCGCGCCAGGCCGAGCCGGATCGCCGCGCCGTGGCTCACCACCACGGCCAGGTCCGCCGGGACGGCGAGCTGGGCGTTGGAAAGCCCGCTCGCGGGCTCGCCGGCCCCGGTACCGCCGGCCGGCTGGCCCGAGCCGGCCGTCCCGCTATCCGCGGCCGGCTGGCCGAGTTCGCGCAGCGCCGAGGCGGCCCGCTCGAAGCCGGTCGCGACTCGGTCGGCGACGACAGACGCGGGCTCGCCGTCCGGCGGTGTCCAGGTCGCGTGCTCGCGCGGGTACCGGCTCCTGATCTCGGCGTCGACCAGCCCTTCCCAGGAGCCGCCGTGGCGTTCGCGCAGGTCCTTGTCATAGGTGACGGTCAGGCCGGTGAGCCGGGCCAGTGCCGCCGCCGTTTCCGAGGCGCGGCTCAGGTCGGACGAGACGATCATTTTCGGCCGCAGCGCGGCGAGCAGCCTGGCCGCGCGCTGGGCCTGCTGCCGGCCGGCCTCGTCGAGCTCGATGTCGGATTGTCCTTGAAACCGCCGCTCGGCGTTCCAGGCGGTCTCGCCGTGCCGCCACAGCACGAGCTTTATCTCGCTCAGTGTTTCCCTCCGGGAGTCGCGGCCAGGTCAGGCAGGGCGATCTGCGGGCAGTCCTTCCAGATCCGTTCGAGCGCGTAGTAGGTGCGTTCCTCGGCATGCTGGACGTGAATCACCACATCCAGGTAGTCGAGCAGCACCCAGCGGCCCTCCCGCTCACCCTCGCGGCGGACGAGCTTCGCGCCTGCTTGGCGCATGCGCAGCTCGATCTCCTCGATGATGGCCTTGACCTGGCGGTCGTTCGACGCCGAACAGAGCAGGAAGGCGTCGGTGATCGTGAGCTGCTCACTCACGTCGTACGCGATAATGTTTTCGGCGAGCTTGTCGGCTGCGGCGAGTGCCGCGGTCTCCACGAGCTCGACAGCCCTAGGTGTGGCAGTCACGAGTAGTGTCAGGCCTCCTCTTACGCGCCTATTCTCTCACGATGCTGTGTACAGCCCGCGCTTGGCTATGTACTGAACGACGCCATCGGGCACCAGGTACCAGACTGGCTCACTGCCCTTGACCCGCGCGCGGCACTCGGTGGACGAAATGGACAGGGCCGGGATCTCCACCAGGCTCACCTTGCCGTCGGGCAGGCCCGTGGTGGTCAGCTGGTGACCCGGCCTGGTGCAGCCGACGAAATGCGCGAGCCCGAACAGCTCCTCGGCGTCATGCCAGGTCAAGATCTCGGCGAGCGCGTCAGCACCGGTAATGAAGAAGAACTCATCGTCCGCCTCGGCCTTGGCACGCAGATCCCGCAGCGTGTCAATGGTGTACGTGGGCCCCGGCCGGTCGATATCCACCCTGCTGACGCTGAACCTCGGGTTCGAGGCGGTAGCGATCACCGTCATCAGGTAGCGGTCTTCGGCTGGCGAAACTTCGCGGCGGCTCTCCTTCTGATACGGCTGTCCGGTCGGCACGAAGACGACCTCATCCAAATCGAAAGTATACGCGACCTCACTCGCGGCGACAAGGTGGCCGTGATGGATCGGATCGAACGTGCCACCCATGACACCGATGCGTCGCATGTACTAAGCGCCCCCTCATGGGCAGACATCGTACCGGTCCATCAGGCCGGCATCGGGGTTATGATTCGAGATATGACTTCAGTTCCAGATCGCTCCCGCGTCCGGCTCCCGGGCCTCTCCTCGCGTACATACGAGCATCCGGCGGATCGCTCGGCCCTGGTGGCGCTGCGCAAGCTCACCGGCTTCGACACCCTGCTGAAGCTGATGAACAGTCTGTTCAACGAGCGAGCCATGCGTCTTAATTTCCTCGCTAGCAGCGTCCGGGTGTCCGAGCGCCAGTTCCCGCACATCTACGAGATGCTGCGCGACGGCTGCTACATCCTTGACATCGATAACGTACCGGAGCTGTTCATTACCCAGATGCCGATCGTGAACGCGATCTCGCTGGGCATGGACAAGCCGTTCATCGTGATCAACAGCGGCCTCGTGGACCTGATGGACGCCGAGGAACTGCGGACCGTGATCGGCCACGAGCTCGGGCACGTCAAGTCCGGGCATGCCGTGTACCGCACGATGCTGTTCAACCTGATCAACTTGGCCCAGCGGATCCAGTGGCTGCCGATCGGCGAACTCGCCCTGCGCCCCGTCATCTGGGGCCTGGAGGAGTGGTTCCGCAAGTCCGAGCTGTCCTGCGACCGGGCCGGCCTGCTGGCCAGCCAGGACATCGACGCGTCCCGGCGGGCGCTGATGAAGATGGCCGGCGGGTCGCGCCTGTCGGAGATGAACGCGGACGCCTTCCACGAGCAGGCCCGCGAGTACGACGCGGTGCCCGACCTGCGCGATTCGGTGCTGAAGATCCTGCAGTTGCAGGGCAACACGCACCCGTTCGCCGTGGTGCGGTACGCCGAGCTCGACCACTGGATCGCCAGCGGCGCGTACGAGCGGATCCTCGGCGGCGACTACCTGCGCGCCGATGATGACAGGAATGCCTCCATCAGCGACGAGATCAAGGGCGCCGCCAAGTCCTACCAGGAGGCCTGGAATCGCTCGGAGGACCCGCTGATCGGCATGGTGCGCGGCGGCCTCGGCAACGTGGCACGGGCCGGCTCCGGCCTGTTCGACCGCTTCTCCAACCGCAGCAACGGCGATAACGACTCGGACGACTAACCGGCACCCCGGCTCGCCGACGCGCGTCCCGCGGACGCGGGTAACGGAAGTCGTGCAGGACGGACCCATCATGGCCGTCGCCGCCGTATTATCCGAACTATGACGTCTGTGCCAGACAGGTCCCGGGTCCGCTTGCCGGGCATTTCCTCCCGCGCCTACGAGCACCCGGCCGACCGGTCCGCCCTGGTGGCGCTCCGCAAGCTCACCGGCTTCGACACGGTGCTCAAGCAGCTGATGGGCCTGTTCCCCGAGCGTGCCATCCGGCTCAGCTTCATGGCCAGCGGGGTGAAGGTCTCCGAGCGGCAGTTCCCGCACGTCTACGAGATGGTGCGGGACGGCTGCTACATCCTGGACCTGGAGAAGGTCCCGGACGTCTACATCGCCCAGACGCCGTTCCCGAACGCGATGGCCATCGGGTTCAAGGACCCGTTCATCGTGATCCACACGAGCCTGGTCGACCTGCTCGACCCCGAGGAACTGCGGGCGGTCGTCGGACACGAGCTCGGGCACATCCTGTCCGGGCACGCGGTCTACCGCACGATGCTGATGATCCTGCTCATGCTCGCCGCGAGCCTCAACTGGCTCCCGGTCGCCGAGATCGGCATCCGCGCGATCATCTGGGGCCTGGAGGAGTGGTTCCGCAAGTCCGAGCTGTCCTGTGACCGGGCCGGCCTGCTGGCCGGCCAGGACATCGACGCGTCCCGGCGGGTGCTGATGAAGCTGGCGGGCGGCTCGAGGCTGTCCGAGATGAACGCCGACGCCTTCCACGAGCAGGCCCGCGAGTACGACGCCGTGCCCGACCTGCGCGACTCGTTCCTCAAGCTGCTGCAGCTCCAGGGCAACACGCACCCGTTCGCCGTGGTGCGTTTCGCCGAGATCGACCGCTGGTACGAGAGCGGCGCGTACGACCGGATCCTGAGCGGCGACTACCCGCGCCGGGACGCCGACCGCGACGCCACGGTCAGCGAGGAGATCCGCAACGCCGCCAAGGCCTACCAGGAGTCGTGGAGCCGGTCAGAGGACCCGCTGATCGGCCTGGTCCGCGGTGGCCTCGGCAACGTGGCACGGGCGGGCTCCGGCCTGTTCGACCGGTTCTCCGGCCGGGGTAACGGCGGCGGCGGCAACGAGAGCGACACCGACGATAACTGACCAAGCAGCACTGTTAGTTATGAAGATATAACAGAACTACCAGGTCATCGCGGTGCACGACTTCGCGTTCGTATTCCTGTCCTAGGCGGCTCGACAGCCATTTCGTGGACCGGCCCATGAGGCCGGGAATCTCCTTGGCGTCGTAGCTGACGAGGCCGCGTGCGATCGTGTTATCATTTTCGTCGTTGAGGTTCACCGGGTCACCCGCGTCGAACGTGCCATCGACCCCCGTGATCCCGGCAGGCAGCAGGCTCGCGCGGCGGACGGTCACCGCCTCCACCGCACCGCTGTCGAGCCGGATCGTGCCGCGCGCGACCGCGGCGTGCCTGAGCCACAGCAGGCGGGTCGCGGGACGGCGGCCGGTCGGGGCGAAGTAGGTGCCGACCTGCTCACCGCTGAGCGCCCGCGCGGCGTCCTGCGCGGCGGCGACGACGGTCGCGACGCCGGCCGCGGTGGCGATCATCGCGGACTCGACCTTGGTGGCCATGCCGCCCGTGCCCTGGCCCTGAGTGCTCGCCTTGCCGAGCTTGACGCCGTCGAGGTCCTGCCGACCGTGCACCCGGTCGATCTTGACGGCGTCCTGCCGACGCGGGTCGCCGTTGTAGAGGCCGTCGATGTCGGACAGCAAGATGAGCGCGTTCGCCCTGGTCACGTGCGCCACGAGGGCGGCCAGCCGGTCGTTGTCACCGAACCTGATCTCGTCGGTGGCCACCGTGTCGTTCTCGTTGACCACCGGCAGCACGTGCAGTTCGAGCAGGCGGTCCAGGGTGCGCTGCGCGTTGCGGTAGTGCGTCCGGCGCATCAGGTCATCGGCGCTGAGCAGGACCTGCCCTGTGGTGATCCGGTGGGCGCCGAACGCCGCCGTGTACCTGGCGATCAGCAGGCCCTGGCCGACGCTCGCCGACGCCTGCTGCGTGGCCAGATCCGAGGGACGGCGGGTCAATCCCAGCGGAGCCAGCCCGGACGCGATCGCGCCCGAGGACACCAGGATCAGCTCGGAACCGCCGTTCTTGCGACCGGCGAGTGCCGCGGTCAGCGTCGCGATCTTGTCGTCGTCGATCTCACCGTTCTTCGTGGTCAGCGAGGACGAACCGACCTTGACCACGACCCTGATCGCGGTCGCGATGTCGGGCCGGGCCAGATCGGTCATGGCTAAAGCCTAGGGTCAGTGCCGCGAGGGCCGTGCCGCCGGCTGGTCGCCATCGGCGCCCCGGGATCCCAGTCGAAGACGACGGCATCGTCCAGATCGCCGATCAGCACTTCGGCGCCCGCCTCCGCGCCCGCCGCCTTGAGCGCTTCCTCGACCCCGAGCCTGGCCAGCCGGTCGGCCAGGTAGCCGACCGCCTCGTCGTTGCTGAAGTCGGTCTGCTGCACCCAGCGGCGCGGCTTCTCCCCCGCGACGAAGAAACTGCCCTCCGGGGTCCTGACGATCTCGAAACCGGCGTCGTCCTTCGCCCTGAGCGTGATCGTCGGGCGCTTGTTCTGCCGTGCCGCTTCCTCGATCGGCTTGGTTTCGCGGTCGGCCTTGACGAGCTCGGCCATCGCGAAGCCGAGCTGGCGCAGGCCCTCGCCGGTCGCGGCGGAGATCTCGTAGGTCTTGTAGCCGCCCAGCTCCTCGACCGAAAGGTCGGCCAGGTCGCGGGCGGCGGGGACGTCGATCTTGTTGAGCACGACGAGCTGCGGCCTGGTGGTCAGGTCGGTGCCGGTCGCGTCGGCGTACCTGCGGAGTTCGTCCTGGATCGTCTCCAGGTCCGTGACCGGGTCGCGGCCCGGTTCCACGGTCGCGCAGTCGAGCACGTGGACCAGCGCGGCGCAGCGTTCCACGTGCCGCAGGAAGTCGTGGCCGAGGCCCTTGCCCTCGCTGGCGCCGGGGATCAGGCCAGGCACGTCGGCCACCACGAACTGGGTGTCGCCCGCCTCGACCACGCCGAGGTTCGGGATCAACGTGGTGAACGGGTAATCCGCGATCTTCGGCCGGGCGGCCGACATCGCCGCGATGATCGAGGACTTGCCGGCGTTGGGGTACCCGACGAGGCCGATGTCGGCGATGGTCTTGAGCTCCAGGACCAGCTCTTTCGCCTCGCCGTGCTCGCCCTTGAGCGCGAACCCGGGGGCCTTGCGCCGCGGGCTGGCCAGCGCCGCGTTGCCCAGGCCGCCGCGGCCGCCCTGGGCGGCGACGTAGCTGGTGCCGTTCCCGATCAGGTCGGCGAGTTGCTCACCGTCTTCGGTCTTGACCACAGTGCCGTTCGGCACCTTGATGACGATGTCGGCGCCTTCCGCGCCGGTGCGGTGCGAGCCCTCGCCCTGCTTGCCATTGCCCGCCCTGCGGATCGGCCGCCGGTGGTAGTCGAGCAGCGTCGCCACACTGGGGTCGACCTGCAGGATCACGTCACCGCCCCGCCCGCCGTTGCCGCCATCGGGGCCGCCGAGCGGCTTGAACTTCTCCCGGTGGACGGAGGCACAGCCGTTACCGCCGTTGCCCGCCTGGATCTGCAGCGTGACCTGGTCGGCGAATTCCGCCATGGCTCCTTCTTCGGGTTTCGGTTCAGAACACCAGAAGGCGGGCTCCGGGACTGTCTGCGACCCGGGCCCGCCTTACTGTTTTGCTTGCTTGTTACTCCGCTGCGGCCGGCACGACGCTCACGGCGCGGCGGCCGCGGACCCTGCCGAACTCCACCTTGCCAGTGACCAGCGCGAACAGCGTGTCGTCGCCGCCGCGGCCCACGCCGTTGCCCGGGTGGAAGTGGGTGCCGCGCTGGCGGACGAGAATCTCGCCGGCATTCACTGCCTGACCGCCGTACCGCTTCACGCCAAGGAACTGGGCGTTGGAGTCACGGCCGTTGCGGCTGGATGACGCGCCCTTCTTATGTGCCATCTCAGCTCTCCTTCGCCGTCGTCTTCTTGGCCGCCTTCGCGGCCTTCGGCTTCTCGGTGCCGATGCTGGTGATCTTCACCTGCGAGTACCGCTGACGGTGCCCGAGACGCCGCTTGTAACCGGTCTTGTTCCGGTAATGGATCATGTTGATCTTGGGGCCAGCCGCGTCGCCGACGATGTCGGCCGTCACCAGGTACTGGCCGAGTTCGGCGGGGTCGCTAATGACCCGGTCGCCGTCCACCACCAGCAGGGCCGGCAGCGTCACGCTGGAGCCGTGCTCGCCCGGAAGCTTGTCGACGGTCAGGACGTCGTCTAGCGCGACCTTTTCCTGCCTGCCGCCACAGCGCACAATCGCGTACACCCGAGAACTCTCTCTTTCCTTGCGTGCCCCGGCTTCACCGCCGGAAGAGGCTCGCCTGAACTGGAATCGGGGCGCGCGAGCGCCTCCTTACACCAAGGGGAAAGCCTACCAGACGGCCAGACCCTCACGAACCGCTGTTGGTTCAGGGGATTACGGGCCTTGCCGGGACTAGCGTACCGTCTGTGCGCCCGGTACGTACAACCCCTTGGCGACCATGGCGCTGACCCGGCCGAAGCACCACTGCCGTTATGAGAGAAGAAAGCTGAGGCTTGTGTGGCGGCTACGGTCGCTGGGCGGGCGCACCAACGTGGAGGGTTGCCCTTACGTGGAAGATTGACCCCCGTTTACGAGGGTCTGGCTACCACAAAGGGGCAGTCCTCCACGTTGTTCCAGCCCGGTTCAAGTCCGGTTGCAGCCTGGTTCCAGTCCGCCCGGTTCCAGTCCGCCCGGACGCTGAATCGGGCTGGAACAACGGCGGCCTTGCGCCGTTTTGCGTGCCCCACCGGGCGCCAGCGGGCGCCAGCGGTCCGCCATCGGTGCTGCCGCGCCTGGTGTTACCCCTGGGATCCCGGCCTGTGGCTCATTGCGGCAGAATCCGGGGTCCTGGTGAGAAGGGGGTCAAATACGACCCCCTTCTCACCAGGATCCATCCGGCACGCCAGACTCTATGGTGCACGATCTTCACGGATCCGCCGGAGAAGCCCGCCGGTCATCCGGTTTGCCCTATCTCGCCAGCCTCTTCAAGCCGCTCCGTCTTCCGCTCGCTGGGTCGCGCCGAAAGCCAGCTGCTCCGAGCCGTTCTGCGACGACCTGTCGGCCTCCGCCGGGTGCGACGGCTGGGTGGCCTGGCTCGCGTCCTGAGCGTGCTGGCCGCCGTCCGGGGCCTGCCCGGCATTGGCCGTGTGGCCGCCGTCCGCGGGCTGGGCAGCGTCTGTCCCCTGGGCAGCGTCTGTCCCCTGGGCACCATCGGAGGAGGCAGTCGGCTTGCGGCGCCTGCGACGGCTGCTTGCCTTGGCCGGCCCCGCGTCACCCTGCGGCCCCGCGTCACCGGGCGTCTCCGCACCGCCGTGCGTTTCTGCACCGCCGGGCGTCTCCGCACCGCCGTGCGTTTCTGCACCGTCGTGCGGGCCCGCATCGCCGTGCGGCGCGGACTCCGCGGCCCTCTCGAGGCCGTGACCGGTTTCCACCGGGCCGCCGGCAACCTGACTCGGCTCAGCGGCGTCCGAAGGCGCACCCACCTGGTGGTCGCCACCGTCCACGCCAGGCTGGGCGTCGGTAGCCACGGAACCTGCCGTCGCCGCGACGGTGGCGGGGGTCACCGCGCCACCGCGGCCCCGGGAGCCACGCCGGCCACGTCCACCGCTCCTGCCGCCGGAACCAGCACCCGAGCCGGAAGAGGCAGCAGAGGCAGACACCGCGCCAGCGCCGGAACCCGCGCCGTTACCGCCGGACCCGCCGCCGTTACCGCCATGCCCGCCGTTACCGGAATGCCCGCCGTTGCCACCGTGACCGCTGCCCGGGATGTCGTTCGGGCGCGGGTGCACGTGGCCGGTCGAGCGGCCCTCGGCGTCGGTCTCGTAGGTCAAGATGACGCCACGGCCGTTGCAGCACTCGCAGGGCTGGGAGAAGGCCTCAAGCAGGCCCGCGCCGACGCGCTTGCGCGTCATCTGCACCAGGCCCAGCGAGGTCACTTCGGCGACCTGGTGCTTGGTACGGTCGCGGGCCAGGCATTCCAGCAGCCGGCGCAGCACCAGTTCCCTGTTCGCCTCGAGCACCATGTCGATGAAGTCGATGACGACGATGCCGCCGACGTCGCGCAGCCTGAGCTGCCGGACGATCTCCTCGGCCGCCTCCAGGTTGTTCCTGGTGACGGTCTCCTCGAGGTTCCCGCCCTGCCCGGTGAACTTGCCGGTATTGACGTCGATGACGGTCATCGCCTCGGTCTTGTCGATGACCAGCGATCCGCCGCTGGGCAGCCACACCTTGCGCTCAAGGGCCTTGGCCAGCTGCTCGTCGATGCGGTACGCCGAGAACACGTCCTCATCGGGGCGGTTCCACCTGGACAGCCGTTCTGCCAGGTGCGGGGCCACGTACTTGACGTACTCGTCGACGGTGTCCCAGCCCTGGTCGCCGGCCACCAGCAGGTTGGCGAAGTCCTCGTTGAACACGTCCCTGATCACGCGGATCGTCAGGTCCGGCTCGCTGTACAGGAGGGCGGGAGCGCTGGCCGTCTTGGCCTTCTTCTCGATCGCCTCCCACTGGGCGGCCAGCCGGGCGACGTCGCGGGCCAGTTCCTCCTCGGCCGCGCCTTCGGCGGCGGTGCGCACGATGACGCCGGCGTTCTCCGGCATCACCTTCTTGAGGATCTGCTTGAGCCTGTTGCGCTCGGTGTCGGGGAGCTTACGGCTGATGCCGGTCATCGACGCGCCGGGCACATACACCAGATACCGGCCAGGCAGCGAAACCTGCGAGGTCAGCCGCGCGCCCTTATGCCCAACCGGATCCTTGGTGACCTGCACGATCAGCGACTGGCCCGCCTTGAGCGCGGCCTCGATGCGCTTGGGCTGGCCCTCAAGGCCGCTGACGTCGAAGTTGACCTCGCCCGCGTACAGCACGGCGTTACGGCCCTTGCCGATGTCGACGAAGGCCGCCTCCATCGACGGCAGCACGTTCTGCACCTTGCCCAGGTACACGTTGCCCACGTAGGACTGGTGCGTGGACCGGTTCACGTAGTGCTCGACCAGGACACCGTCCTCGAGCACCGCGATCTGGGTACGGTCGTCGCGCTGCCTGACCACCATGGTCCGCTCGACCGACTCCCGCCGGGCGAGGAACTCCGACTCGGTGATGATCGGCGGCCGGCGCCGGCCGGTCTCGCGGCCCTCGCGGCGCCGCTGCTTCTTCGCCTCGAGCCGGGTGGAACCCTTCACCGAGCGGACATCGTCGGCGATGTTCGGCTCACGGACGTGCACCACGGTGTCCGGCGGGTCGTCGGCCGTCAGCGAGTCCGTGCCGTCCGCACCGCCTCGGCGGCGCTTGCGCCTACGGCGGCGTCCGGTCCCGGTGCCAGAATCGTCGCCGTCGTCGGCCGAGGAATCGTCCGCCTCGTCCGAACTGGCTTCGGCGGACGACTCAGCGGGGGCGACGCCTTCAGCCGGTTCGGCTGCCTTGCGGGAACGGCGCGAGGGCGCGCGGCTCTCCGGCTCGGCGGGAGCGGCCTCTTCGGCGTCGCCGTCGTCCGCTGCCTGGTCGTCGGCACCGGCTCCGGCACGGGTGCGGGTCCGGCTCGACCTGCGTCTGCGCCGCCGGCCATCGGCGCCGTCCGCGCCATCTGGGCCGTCACCGTTGTCGCCGGCGGCCGCGCTGTCAGCTTCGGGCTTCGACCCAGCCGGGCCACCAGCATCCGAACCGCCAGCATCCGGACCGCCAGCGCCGTTGCCGCGCGATCGCGACCCCGCGGCGCGCTGGGCCGGCTCAGGCGGCGCGGCCTCGGGCCGTGCCTGCGCTGGCCGTGCCTGCGATGGCTGCGCCTGCGATGGCTGCGCCGACGGTGGCTGGAACACCACCTGCGGGGGCTGAAAGACGGCAGCAGGTATGGCTGGACCTACATCGCCGGCACCACGTCCACCCTTTGCGCCATCATCGAATTCTCTGTCGTACAGCTCGCTCTCGAGCATCCGGGCAATCTCCAGTCAGGCCCCCGGGCACGCGCGTCCGCGACGTTCCGCCAATACACGGAACACGGACCCGCACACCGCGCGGGGGCACATCGTAAACGTCGGCTCGGGGGCCCAGGGCTCGCGCGTAAACCGCGCAAGCCCGGCCGCACCGGGCCTCGTAACCTATCAGTGTCTTCGCGAAATGGACTTTCGCGACGTCTGTTCCCGCCACCTGGGCGGAGACGGCTTCGCTGCACCGCGCCCGTCGAGAGGCATGGAGCGCCGTCATCAGCGTTACCCTCATGACACGGTCTTCCCGGTCAGGGGGTCACGTGAACCCTGCTCTGGCTGGCTCAGTTCCAATCGGCCCTCTTCTGGCCGATCCTGCCCAGGCCACAGTTGGGCCAGCCGGGTAGTCAGCGGCGGCGATGACGGCACGAGTCCCTGGGCCGCGCTAAGCGCGGACAGGACATCCTCGGGCCGCACCGCAGGCGCCATGTGCAGAACAACCATTCGAAGAATGGCACAATCTTGGCAGCCTGTCACGGCGACTCGCCGGTCAGGCTCATCGGACGGGTCGAGCACGGCCATTTCCCTGACCGCGACCCGCGCATCCATCCGCCGGACGCCTTTGTCCGTAAGGCGCTCAACTGGCGCCTCCGTCATCGCGAGAAAACCGGCGACCGCCCTGGCCGCCACATCCGGCCGCACGCCTGGCAGCACTACCCGCCATACCGAGGCCTCCGGTGCGCCGTCAGCGCCGGTTTCCGTGACATCCACTACGTCAATTCCATCGGGCAGCACCGCGTCGAGCTGCTCGCGCACCTGATCGGCCGCCCGCTGGCTGGTCAGCGCGATCGTAAGGTATTCGGCTTCGCTCGCCACCCCGGTCGGCGCGCCGCCGGCATAGGAGATCTTCGGGTGCGGGCTGAAGCCAGACGAATACGCAATCGGCAAGCCAGCCCGGCGCACCCCCCGCTCGAAGGCACGTGCCACATCACGGTGGCTGGCGAACCGCATCTTGCCGCGTTTGGCATACCGAACCACCAGATGCTGCGTCGCTGGCAACGACGTGCGAGGCGGCATCGGCTTTGCCACGCTACCTCCCGACCCTAACCAAGGACTTGCAGGGGAAGCAGTCGCTTCCCGTCGAGGCGTTCCCCGGTGGGGCCTACCTGGATTTCCGTGCCCATGGCGGAACATACTCCGCATTCATAACACGGAGTCCACCGGCAATCTTCCACCTCAGCCGCCCCCTCGGGCGCGATAGAGTCTTGCCAGTCCTGCCACAGCCAGTCGCGGTCAAGGCCCGCGTCCAGGTGATCCCATGGAAGCACCTCGCTGTAATCACGCTCGCGCGTAGTGTACCATGCCAGGTCAACCGACTTTTCAGTCAAAGCGGACTCGGCACACCGCGCCCAGCGCTCGAACGAGAAGTATTCGCTCCATCCGTCGAACCTCGCTCCGTCCCGCCACGCGGCCAGGATCACCGCGCCGACCCGCCGGTCGCCGCGGGACAGCAACCCCTCGACCAGGGACGGTTCCCCGTCGTGGTACCGGAAACCGATCGCCTTGGAGTACGAGCGGTCCGCTCGTATCGCACCGGCGAGCTGGCGCAGCCGGTCGTCGACCACCTCTGGCGGGCACTGCGCGGCCCACTGAAAAGGCGTCTGCGGCTTCGGCACGAAACCCCCGATGGAAACCGTGCACCGGACGTCCCGCCGGCCGGTCGCGGCCCGCCCGGCGTCGATGACCCGCTTGGCCAGCGGCGCGATGGCCAGCACGTCCTCGTCGGTCTCGGTCGGCAGCCCGCACATGAAGTACAGCTTCACCTGGCGCCAGCCGTTCGCGTACGCGGTGGAGACGGTCCTGATCAGGTCGTCCTCGGTGACCATCTTGTTGATCACCTTGCGCATCCGCTCCGAGCCGCCCTCGGGCGCGAACGTCAGCCCGGACCGGCGCCCGTTGCGGCTCAGTTCGTCGGCCAGCGTCACGTTGAACGCGTCCACCCGGGTGGACGGCAGGGACAGCCCGATGTTCGTGCCCTCGTAGCAGTCCGCCAGGTCGACGGCGATCTCGTTGATCTCGCTGTGGTCGGCGCTGGACAGGGACAGCAGCCCGACCTCCTGGAAGCCCGTCGCCGCGACCCCCTTCGCCACCATCGACCCGATCGTGGTGATCGACCGCTCCCGCACCGGCCGGGTGATCATCCCGGCCTGGCAGAACCGGCAGCCCCTGGTGCAGCCGCGGAAGATCTCCACGCTGTACCGCTCGTGCACGGTCTCCGCGACCGGCACCACCGGCGCCTTGGGATAGGGCCATTCGTCAAGATCAAGGACAGTGTGTTTCATAACTGACGGTGGTACACCGTCACGGTTCGGCTTTACGCTCGAAATCTTGCCGTCCGCCTGGTATTCCACGTCATAGAAGCGAGGCACATACACGACCGGCGAGAGCCGGAGCAGCAGTCCGTCCCGGCCGCCAGGCCGGCCCTCCTGCTTCCAGTCGCGGATCCGCCTGGTGACCTCGAGTACGGCCTGCTCGCCGTCGCCGAGCACGACCGCGTCGAGGAAATCGGCGACCGGCTCCGGGTTGAACGACGCATGGCCGCCGGCGATGACCAGCGGGTGCTCGGCCGTGCGTTCCGCGCAGGCCAGCGGAATCCCGGCCAGGTCGAGCGAGGTGAGCAAGTTCGTGTAGCCGAGCTCGGTGGAGAAGCTGACGCCGAGCACGTCGAACGCGCCGACCGGGCGATGCGCGTCGACGGTGAACTGCGGCACGCCGTGTTCCCGCATGAGTGCCTCGAGGTCGGGCCAGACGGCGTAGGTGCGTTCGGCCAGGACGCCGTCGCGCTCGTTCAGCACCTCATAGAGGATCTGGACGCCCTGATTAGGAAGGCCCACCTCATAGGCATCCGGGTACAGCAGGGCCCACCGCACGTCGGTCGCGTCCCAGTCCTTTACGACTGAGTTCACCTCACCGCCGACATACTGGATCGGCTTGCGCACACGGGGCAGCAAGGGCTCCAGGTCGGGGTAGACCGATTCGACAGGCATCCAACTAGGTTATCGCCTGCAACCGATCGGCCGGCCACGCTCGGTACTCCCGCCCCGTTCTCCCAGCCCACAACGCCCACAATCGCTCCTCCCGAGGCCACTTTGCCTGCGCCGCGTACCCCCATACCGGGCATACCGGACACAAAATGGTTCACCGCACAGGCAAAGTCCCCGAGAACCCATCAGCGTCCAACCCATCAGCGTCCGAAACACCACCGTTAGTTATGACACACTTTGTCGCTTTCGCAGCCCCGGCGGGAGCGGCGGGGAGCGGCGCGCGAGATGGCAGGCCGGGGCGCGGGACCCCACCCTCGAGCGCAACTCTCCCATTACGGCACAAAACGCCCAAGGGCTGGCCGGCGGGAGCCGGATTAACGTGGCGGATCATCCCTTCGTGGAGGATTGACCCTTGTTTTCGGGGGTCTAACTGCCACAAAGGGGGAATCCTCCACGTTGATGGCGTGCCAGGCGGCGCGGGGGGCGGGGCGGCCCGTGGGCGACGGGGGGCCGGGCTAGGAGCTATTCGAAGAGGCTGTGGCGGCGGTGGACGGACTGGAGGAGGCCTATCGCGATCATGTCGGCGAACACGGCCGAACCGCCGTAGGAGAGGAACGGCAGCGGCAGGCCGGTGATCGGCATGATGCCGATCGTCATGCCGATGTTCACGAACGACTGGAAGGCGAACCAGATCGCGATGCCGGAGGCGACGAGCATGCCGAACTGGTCGTCCGCCCTGGCCGCGATCCGCAGCGCGCGGACGATCACGACGCCGAGCAGGAAGACGATGACGATCGCGCCGACGAAGCCGAGTTCCTCACCGGCCACGGTGAAGATGAAGTCGGTCTGCTGGGCCGGGACGAAGTTGCCGGTGATCAGCTGGCCGTGGAACAGACCCTGGCCGAACATGCCGCCGGAACCGATCGCGATCTTCGCCTGCGCCGCGTTGTAGCCGGTACTCGACTGGTTCGCGGCCGGATGCAGGAACGACGTGAACCGGGTGAGCTGGTAGGACTTGAGCAGGTGCAGGCCGCCGGCGAAGGCGATCAGCGCGGCGGTGCCGGCCACCAGCACCGCGATGATGCGCAGCCGCATGCCGGACAGCACGATCATCGCCGCGACGGTGACAACCAGGACCATGGCGACGCCGAGGGCCGGCTCGATCGCGACGAGGCCGAGCAGCGGCGCGGCGCAGGCCAGCGCGAGCGCCAGCGACTTCACCCCTGGCCGGGCGCCGCCGCGCTTGCTGAGGATCGTCGCGGTCACCAGGACGAGGGCGAGCTTGGCGAACTCGGACGGCTCGACCTGGAAACCACCGGGCAGGTCGAACCAGGCCTTGGCGCCGTTGACGTCCTTGCCGATGGCCAGCACCGCCAGCAGCGCGAGCACGGTCAGGCCGTAGGCGGCGGGCACCCAGCTCCGCAGCCGCCTGCTGTCCATGAACGTCACCACGATCATCAAGACGAACCCGATGATGACGTTGAGCAGCTGCTTCTTCAGGTACTCGCGCGGGTCGGCGTTCTGCGAGGTGGCCGACCAGACGAGCAGAATGCCGAGGGCGCTCAGCCCGCACACGACGAGGACGAGCAGCCAGTCGATGTGCCGGAGCAGGCCGTTCCTGGCGAACGCCTTCGACATCAGCGACTGCGGGCGGCCGGAGAAGATGCCGGATCTGGGCGTGCTGTACCCGCGCGGGCCGTAGCTGATCCCGGAACGTCCCAGCATCACGACCCCTTCTTGTAGCCGGCCGGCGGGTTGATCCCGCCGGTCGGTGAGATGAGCGGCAGCGAGCCAGGCACCTGACCGTTCGGAACGGCGGCCTTGTGACCCTCGAGCCCGTAGATCCCGTCGTAGATCTGGCGCACCGCTGGCGCGGCCACGTCGGCACCGTAGCCGGAGTCGGGCACCATGACGAGCACCACGTACTTCGGGTGATTGCAGGGCGCGAAGGACGCGAAGACCGAGGTCGCGTTCGAGCCGAACAACTGGGCGGTGCCGGTCTTGCCGCCCACGCAGACCTTGTTCAGCGGGAAGCCGCCGAAAGCGCTGGCCGCGGTGCCCTGGGTGACCACGCCGGCTAGTGCGTTGCGCATGTAGGAGAGCGTGTAACCGGACACCGGCAGATGCCTGATCACCGGGGGGTTGATCCACTGGGCGACCTTGCCGGTGGACGGGTTGACCAGGGCTTCGCCGATCCGCGGGCTGTACAGCGTCCCGCCGTTGGCCAGCGCCACGTACGCGTTGGCGAGCTGGATCGGGGTGACCGAGACGTAGCCCTGGCCGATCGCGGCGATGGCCGCCTGGCCCGGTTCCCACACGTTGCCGTCCTGGCAGTCCTGCCACTCGATCTGCTGCACGTACGAGCCGTATTCCTTGCCGTTCTTGCACCAGTTCTGCCCCTTGTGCGCGTTGTCCTCGTAGTACGAGTACAGCCACGACCTGGTCGGGACGCCGCCCAGGGACTCGGACGGCAGGTCGACGCCGGTGGGATTGCCGAAGCCCCAGTCGAGCTCCATCCGCTGCATCTTCTGGGTGGGGGCGTTCGTGCTGGTCACGTCGTTCGCGCGCGGATCGTCGGTCTGGTACATGTCGTACGCGAGGTCGTAGTACACGGTGTCGCAGGACTGGATGAGCGCCTCGGCGAACGACATGTCACCAAGGTTCGGCTCGCCGTCGTTGGCGAACGAGTGCCCGTCGATGTTGACCGTGCCCGGGCAGTTGTACTCGCCATTGATCGAGTACCCGTCCGCGACCGCGGCCGCCGTCGAGGTGATCTTGAAGGTAGAACCGGGAGCGTACTGGCCCTGGGTCGCCCAGTCATTGAGCGGCGCGCCATGGCTGGGACTGTCCAGGTACTTGTATTCCTTCTGGGAGATGCCGCCGGTCCACACGCTCGGGTCGTAGTCCGGGTAACTCGCCATCGCGACGACGCGGCCGGTGGTCGTCATCACGATCGCCGCGCCCTGATTGGTGTTGTTGCCCTCTGCCCTTGACCGGCCGACGGCGGCGTTCAGCGCGTTCTGCGTGTCCGCCTGGATCTGCGCGTTGATGCTGGTGACCAGGTCGTCGCCGGTCTGGGCGGGGGTGGTGCCGTCGGTGCCGGTGACGTCGCCCGCCGCGTTGACGGTGACCGTCTGGGTTCCCGGCTTGCCGCTGAGCGGGATGTTGTACTGGGCCTCGAGCCCGGCCTGACCGACCAGGTCCTCACCGGAGAAGCCGGTCACCGTGGTCATGTGCTCGGCCTTCATCTCCCCCTGGGTGATCGGCTGCAGATAGCCGAGCACCTGGGCCGGGTTCGCGCCGTCGGGTTCCGGATACTCGGTGACCGGCTGGACCTGGGCGGTGACGCCGGGATATTGCTTCGGCTCCTCCATCACCTGCAAAGCGATCTGGTCCGAGACGTCCGTGTCCACCGGTATCGGGTCATACGGAGAACCCGCCCAGCACGGCTGCGGCACGGTCGCGGTGCACAACCGCACCTTGTCGGCGAGCGTCGGGTACTGCATATGCAGCAGGGAGGCGAGGCGGTTCAGGACCGCCACTCCCCCGTCGGACTGCTGGGACAGCGTCATCTCGTCCACCGACACGACCAGCTCGGTCTGGTTGCCGACCAGCGAGGCGCCGGTGTCGTCCAGGATCTGGCCGCGCACCGCCGGCACCGCTACGTCCCTGGTCTGGTTCTCCGCGGCCAGCTTCGTGAACGCGGTGGTGTTCATGACCTGGAGGTAGTAGAGGCGGCCGCCGAGCGCGACCAGCATGATCGCGACGACCGCGTACAGGCCGATCAGCCGGCGGCGGGACGAGATCGCGGCTGGGGCTCCGCTCTTACGTGGGCTCATCGGAGACCTCCGGTCCGCCAGCTCTTCTTAGCCCGTCCTATGCGTATCCGGGACGGGCCGCTCTTCTTGCCGAACGCGCTCTTGCCGCTCAGCGTGCCGCCGCCGCCGAGCGTGCCCCTGCCGCCCAGACCGCCCTTGCCGCCCAGACCGCCCTTGCCGCCGAGGCCGCTTCTGCGGAAGACGCCGCCTCTCTTGCCCATGCCGAGGCTGCGCGACGAACCAGCCCCGCGCACCGAGCCGAGGCCGCGGCCGGAACCCAGGCGACGCGAAGAGCCCAGGCCACGCGAAGAGCCCAGGCCGCGAGCTGAGCCGAGTCCTCCGGAGGAGCCGCGCAGCCAGCCGCGGCCCGGTGAGCGCCGGCTGAGACTGTTGCCGGCCAGCGACCTGACCGCACCACGCCCGGGCCGGGAACCGCGCAGCCAGCCCTTGCCCGGCGACTTCTGCTGGGTCCGGTGCCCGCCGCCAACCAGGCGGGTCAGCGCGCTCTCCCGGCGGAACCGCGGCGCGTGCGAAGGGGCGCTGGGACGGCTTTTGGACACGCCGCCTCTGGACAGCGTGCGCAGGCTCTTGCCGGTGAAGCCGGAACTGCCCAGTCCACCGCGAGCGGCCTTGGCACCGCGCCCGGAAGCGCCGATGCGCCCGGTCAGGCCGACCGAACCGCCGAACCCGGATGACGATCTGCCGAACGGCGACACTGACCGGCCGAACGGCGACGACGACCGGCCGAACACCGAACCGCCGAGCAGCGACGCGCCGAACCGGGAGTTCGCCAGCTTGTCCCCGGCCCGCCGGAACCCGACGGTGCGGAACCCCAGGGCACGACCCGGCCCGCCGGACCCGCCGGAGCCGAGCAGGGAGCCACCGACCACACCCTCGCCTCGCCGTCCGGCGAACCGCACCCGCGCCGATCTCGGCCCGTGACCGGCGCGGCCGGGCCGGCCGCCAGGACCAAGCGCCGTTCCGGAACCGCCCAGCTTGAGCCTGGGCTCGCGCCTGCTGCCGCCTGGCCTGCTGTTACCCGGTCCCGATCGGCCGGGCCCCCTGTTGCCGCCCGAACCGCCGCGACCGCCGTTTACCCAGCCATCGCCCTTACCCTGACCGGCCAGCCGCAGCCGGGGCGAACCACTGCCCGCCAGCTGCCTGACCGCGCCGCTGGCGGCCGCGCCGCCCGCCCAGGCGGCCGGCCGCGCCGCGATGCCGGCCGACGCCTCGCGCGACCGCACGGAACCGGCCACCCGCAGCAACGCCGCGACCGTCAGCAGGACGAACGGGCTCAGCAGCACGTCGTATCCGGCGGCGACGGGCAGCACGTGCTTGATCGCGGGCCAGCTCACCCGCGGATCGCTGAGCATGACGCCCAGACCCGCGATCATCGCCTCGCCGCAGACCGCGCCGGCCGCCGTCAGGCCGAGTTCGAACAGCGCCGACCGCTCCTGCTCGGGCAGGCCCTCAGCGCCCTGACCCGCCGTAGCCATGCCGCATACATAACCGATGATGCAGAACACCAGTGCGTCCTGGCCCACGAGGTGCCCCGCGGGCGGTGCCACGTCCAGGGCGAGCCCGGCGCAGAAGCCGAGGATCGCGCCGCCCATCGGCCCCACGGCCAGCGCGAGCGCGGCCACGGTGAGCAGGACGAGGTCGGGTCCTGTGCCGCCAGGAAACGCGATGCGGTCGGCGACGGCGAACTGCAGCACCACGGCCACCGCGGCCACCGCTGCGGCTATCAGCCCGCGCATGTCACCTCGCTCAACCGCTCAGACCGCCGGCGATCGTCGAACTCGGCGTCGTACCCGGGTGCGGCGTCACGGTCACCGTCACCGTCGGAGCCGGATGCGGGAGCACCGAGTCCCGCGGGTTGTGCGCCGGGCCCTGGATCACGATGCCGACCACGCCAAGCGTGGTGAAGTTGGCGAACGGGCGGATCAGCGCGGTCTGGGTGAGCGAGCCCGCCTGGACGGAGACCACGGTGCCGACCGGAACCCCGGGAACGTACGGCGAATCGCCGACCGAGCCGAACGTGACCAGCTGCTGCCCCGGCGCTAGCACCGCGTTGGCGTCGAACAGCGTCAGCTTCAGCATCCCGCCGCCGGTCATCGACTTGCCCGTCCCGGTGACGTCGCCGATCTCGTTGCTGCCGGCCAGCCGGACCCCGACCGTCGAGGAGGCGTCGGTGGCGAGCAGCACGGTCGAGGTGTCCGAGCTCACGTCCGTCACGGTGCCGACCAGCCCGGCGCCGTTCAGCACGGTCTCGTTCGGCTTGATGCCGTCGTTGGCGCCGGCATCCAGCGTCACCGTGTCCGAGTAGTCACCGCCGGCCGCGATCACGCTCGCCGCGACTATGCGGTATCCGCCCCGCCCGGCGAGCTGCAGCAGCCTGGTCAGCTGTGCCTCGTCGGCGTCGCTGAGCTGAGCGGAGCTGAGATCGGCGCGCAGCTGAGCGTTCTCCCGCTGCAGGTTCGAGATCGTGGCCTGCGATGACGGCCCGCCGGTAATCGAGTCGAACAGGGTGGTCACCGGGTCGCTCACGTCATGCGCGATCTGCTCGACCGGGCCGAAAAAACCGGCACCAGCGCCGCGCGCCGACGACGCGTTGCCCTTGAAGTCAAGCGTGATCAACGCGAGCGCGACGATCAGCAGCACGCCTACGACCAGGCGTGTCCGCCGGCTGTCGTGCACTGAAGCTCCTCGTTCGAATTGCGCTAGCTGGGAAGAACTAAGCGCCTTGTATCGGGCACCAGGACTTGCCGCAGGGTCTCGAAGTCCTCAACGCACTTGCCGGTGCCGAGGACCACCGAGTCCAGCGGGTTGTCCGCTACCTGTACCGGCATCCCCGTTTCCTCGCGTATGCGCTGCTCAAGACCGCGTAGCAGGGCGCCGCCGCCGGTGAGCGCGATGCCTCTGTCCATCACGTCGCCAGCCAGCTCGGGCGGGCACTTGTCAAGGGTAGCCTTTACCGCGTCGATGATGAGGTTAAGTGGCTCTTCGATCGCCCGCCGCACCTCCGCGGCGGAGATCACCACGGTCTTCGGCAGGCCGCTGACCAGGTCGCGGCCGCGGATCTCGGCGTGCGGCTCGTCGGCTGACGGGAACGCGGAGCCGAGCGCCATCTTGATCTCCTCGGCGGTACGCTCGCCCAGCATCAGCGAGTACTCCTTCTTACCGAAGGTGATGATCGCCTGGTCGAGTTCGTCGCCGCCGACCCGGATGGACTGCGAGGTCACGATGCCGCCGAGCGAGATCACGGCGACCTCGGTGGTGCCGCCGCCGATGTCGACCACCATGTTGCCGGTCGGCTCATTGATCGGCAGCCCCGCCCCGATCGCCGCCGCCATCGGCTCTTCCATGATGTACACCCGCCGGGCCCCGGCCTGGTGCCCCGCTTCTTTCACCGCGCTCTGCTCCACGCCGGTGATGCCGCTCGGCACCGCGACCACGAGCCTCGGCTTGGCCAGGTGCGAGCGCCGGTGCACCTTCTGGATGAAGTAACGCAGCATCCGCTCGGTCACGTCGAAGTCGGCGATCACGCCGTCCTTCAGCGGACGCACGGCGACGATGTTGCCGGGCGTTCTGCCGATCATCCGTTTAGCCTCGACGCCAACCGCGACTATCTGCCCCGTGTTGGTATTGAGCGCGACAACCGACGGCTCGTTCAGCACGATGCCGCGGCCACGCACGTAGACCAGCGTGTTCGCGGTACCGAGGTCGACCGCCATGTCGCGGCCGAGGAACGTCAGCGCGTTGCTCATCAGGAACGGGAACCTTCCGATCCGGGCTTTTCAACTCTGAAGCTGTGACGTGGTGCCGCACGAAGCGCGCAGCCCTGTGAGTAATTACATCGACAACGGTGACGCCGGCTAAACGGGTTCCCGGGAAGGTTTCACTTCCCGTTCCACCGTCGTACCGGACGACAGGCAGCGGCCACGTCATGGAATGACTAACTGGTCAAAGCTTACCCATGATCGGGCGTGCGGCCGGCCTCTCTTACCGGCGCGCCGGCCGCGTCATGAACTATTCCGCACCTCGTCCCGCGGATAACACCGCAGGTGGCGCGCTTGCGAGCGGCAACGGCGCGGACGATTCGTGACGATGGCGCACTTGCGCGGACGCGATCGCGGCGAGTCCGGCGACGGCGGTTACCGCCGCGGCGGCGAGATTCCAGCGCAGATCCGACGCGAGCAGCGCGTTGTGCACGGCGGCCGCGGTCCCGTCCGCGTTGTCAACCTCGCGCAGTTCGAGCGCGCCGTCGGCGAGATAACCGGTCAGCACTCCGGCCAGCATCAGCACGCCGCCGCACATCGCGCCCGGCGCGCCGGTCGCGCGCAGCCCGGCGGCCAGCGCGGCGGCCAGTCCCGCGGCGACCGGGACGCACACGGCGGCGAGCAACTGGCTGCGCGGTCCTGTCGCGTAGCCGGCCACGTACCCCGCCGCCGCGACGAGCAGCCCGGCGCCCGTCACGCGCCTGACCCAGCGGACCGGCAGCACGATCGCGACCGCGGCGCCGCACAGCGCCGCGCCGCACAGCGCGATCCCGCACAGTTCGGGTTCGGTCAGCACGAAGTGGCCGAACCGGTCCAGGGTGAGCGCGCCGGTAAAGGTCCTGGCCCGCATCAGGTCGGTGGCCGCGCCGGCGGCGGGCGCCACGGTGAAGCCGGTGACCGCGCACGCCACCGCGAACCAGCGCGCGGTGCCCGCCCTGGCCGTCGCGACCGCGAGGGCGGCCAGCGACAGCGCCTCGGCGATCGCCGCCGCCGTCACCGCCTCGCTGCGCCCGTACGTGACGGCGATGGCGACCACGCACATGCCGGCCACGGGCACCGCGAGCTGCGCGAGCAGTGAGCGCTCGGCGGCGGGGAAGTCGTTCCTCGTGCTGGCCGTCACCGTGCCTTCGGCGAGCACCGCGTACAGCGCCGCGACGCCGAGCGCGACGCCGGTCAGCCACGGATACGGCTGCAGCGCCGCGTGCCAGTCACCCGTCTCGAGCCGGTGCCTCATCAGCTCCGAGGCACAGGCCAGGCCGGCCACGGCGCTGGCCGCCCACCAGCCGGCGATCGCGTGACCCGCCCTGTTCCGCCGTCCGGTGCGGTTACGCCGCTCGGCGGCCAGCGCGATCGCCGCGGCCAGCGCGATGCCCGCGCCCGCGCCGTGCAGGGATCTGTCCAAGCCGATCTGGCCGATCGTCCGCGCGGTGTTACCCAGCACGTCGGCCGCCGCGACGATGGCCAGTCCGCCGATCAGGACCGGCCAGGCGCGGAACCGCCGGACGGCCAGGCCGCCGCACGGGACCGCGATCGCCATCGCGGTGAGGGCGAGGCCCGACGCGCGCAGCAGGCTGGTCACCGCGCCGGGCCCGGCGTCCGCGAACCGCGCGGGGATCGCCCAGGCGATCGCGTCCGGCAGTTGCAGCATGGCGAGCGGGACCACCACCGCGACGACGAGGGCGGCCGCGGCATCCGCGGCGGCGGATCGCATCGCGTGCGCCAGCCCGTACCGGGCCGGGGCCATGACATCACCCGGGTCGGGCCTGCGCGGCTCCGGCACCGCCGGAAGGGGCACCGCGGGAATGCGCACCGCGGGAATGCGCACCGCGGGAAGGGGCGCGGCGCGCCGGGTGCGGGCTGGCTTCGCGGCGGCGTGCGCGCCGCGCGTCTTGGGCGCGGCCTGGCCAGGCTTGGCCGCCTGATCGGGCCTGCCCGCCTGATCGGGCCTGCCCGCGGGCGATCGCCCCATCCCCGTCATCACTTGGTGCTCCCGCCCAGTCACCCAAAGCAACTATGCGAGCAGCCTAACAGGATCGTCAGGCGCGGACAGGCGAACGAGGTTACCGTGCGGCGCTCTGCTGGTCCGCCGCGGCTCGCTGCCGATCGAGCACCTGCTGTTCGAGCCGGCGAGCCAGCCAGATGCCGGCGATCCACAGCATGCCGAAGATGACACCCAGGACATACAAGGCGTGCAGTACCACGCCCGCGGAGATGACCAGGAGCTGGTACACGCTCCCGGCGATGAGCGCCCAACCCATCCGCGGCCTGCCGACCAGGCCGGACAGCACCAGGGCGATCAGGGCCAGCCCGCCGCCGACGCCGCCGGCCACGGCGCCGTGAACATGCTCGAGCTCCATGGCGGGCACGATGGTCAGCAGCATCACCACGGCTTCCATGCCGAGCACGGTGCCGCACAGCCGCCTGGTCAGCTTCGAGCCGTTCACGACAGTTCTGCCGCCGTGAACGAGTGCCTGGCCGGCTGCGATGGCGGCGGTTCTGGCGGCAGCACGCCGCCGCCGGGCGCCAGCAGGATCCGTGCGTCGCCCGCGGTGATCACCGATCCGGTGATGAGCACGGCGCCGCTGCCCGGCAGCTCATCCTCGGTGGTCTCGTCGGCCAGCCCGACGGCCACCTCGATCGCGTCGTCCAGCCGGCCGGTGACCGTCACCCGGTCCACGCCGAAGATCTCGGCCGCGAGTTCGCCCAGCTCGTCCGGGTCCACCGACCGATCCGAGGAGTTCCTGGTCACCACGATGTCGCTGAGCAGCGGCTCCAGTTCGGCGAGCACACCCGCCACGTCCTTGTCGGCCGGGGCGGCGAACACTCCGATCAGCCGGGTGAAGCTGAACGACTCCTCGACCGCGGCGACCGTGGCCGCCATGCCTGCCGGGTTGTGCGCGGCGTCGATGATGACCGTGGGGCTGCGCCGCAGGATTTCCAGCCTGCCCGGCGACGCCACGGCCGCGAACGCCTCGCGCACCACGCCCGGGTCGATCGCCTCGCCTTCGCCTGCCACTCCCGCGAACGCCTCGACCGCGGCGAGCGCGCACGCCGCGTTGCTCGCCTGGTACTCGCCGAACAGCGGCAGGTACACGTCCTCGTACACACCACGCAACCCGCGGAAGCCGAGCTGCTGCCCGCCGACCGCCTGCTCGCGGCTGAGCACGCCGAACTCCATGCCTTCGCGTGCCACCGTCGCGCCGACCTCGGCCGCGCGCCGGATCAGCACCTCGGCGGCGGCGACCGGCTGCTGGGCGAGCACCGCGACCGCGCCCGGCTTGATGATGCCGGCCTTCTGCGCGGCGATCTCCTCGATCGTGCCGCCGAGCAGCCTGGTGTGGTCGAGCGCGATCGGCGTGATGACCGCGACCGCGCCGTCGGCGACGTTCGTGCAGTCGAGCAGCCCGCCGACGCCCACCTCGAGGATCATCGCGTCCACCGGCGCGTCGGCGAACGCGGAGAAGGCCATCCCGGTCAGTACCTCGAAGAACGACATCGGCACCGGGTGACTCTGGTCCACCATCGTGACGTAAGGGAAGACGTCGTCGTAGGCGGCGATGAACTGCTCGGGTGTCAGCGGGGCGCCGTCGATGACGATCCGCTCCCGGAACGAGACCAGGTGCGGGCTGGTGAACCGGCCGGTGCGCAGACCGCGCGCGCGGAGCAGCGCGTCGGTCATCCGGGCCGTGGAGGTCTTGCCGTTGGTGCCGGTGATGTGAATGACCGGGCAGGCCCGCTGCGGGTCGCCGAGCAGCTCGACTAGCTCACCCACCCGGTTATAGGCGGTATCTACCGACGTTTCCGGTCGCCGGGAGAGCAACTCCCGCTCGACCTCTTTGAGCCGTGCCGCAACGTCCACCCGGCCAGCCTACTTGCCCCGTCCGCCTGCTCCCCCGGCCGCCCTCCGGCGCCAATCCCAGCCTGAACCGGTAGTTCCAGCTGGCTAGCCGGGCTCGGGCGCCTGGCGGAGGGTAATCGCCCGCACCGGGCACAGCATGACGGCTTCCAGCACCGCGTTCCTGCTGGCCGCGGCCGGCTGGGGTTCGCACAGCACCACCCGGCCGCCGTCATCCTGGGAAAATATCTCTGGCAGAACTGACGCGCAGTTCCCGGATCCGCAACAGCGATCGCGGTCTACGTCGATGACCAGCCCTGGCGTATCACTCACCAGGCCACCTCCAGCCGGTGCACGCCGTAGATCATCCGGTCATGACCGAACGCGACCTGGCCGGCGCCGTCGGCCACACGCAGCGACGGGTAGCGGCGCATCGTCCGGGCCAGGGCCACCTCAAGCTCAAGCCGGGCCAGCGCCTGCCCGAGGCACTGGTGGATCCCGAAGCTGAAGGAGAGGTGATGGCGGGCACCACGGTGCAGGCTCATCACATCGGGGTCAGCGAACGCGCCTGGATCCCGGTTGGCGGCCTCGACCGAGACGATCACGCCCTCTCCGGCGTGGATCAGCTCGCCGCCGACCTCGATGTCCTCGACGGCGACCCGGCACAGCCCGGTCTGCGCGATCGTATGGAACCGCAGCAGTTCCTCGACCGCGGCCGCGATGGCGCCGGGATCGGCGCACAAGCCGTCCCAGGCGTCACGGTCAGCGAGCAGTGCGGCCAGGCTCAGGCCGAGCATGTTCGCCGTTGTCTCGTGGCCGGCCACCAGCAGCAGCCGCACCATGCCGAGCAGGTCGGTGCGGCTGAGCAGGCCGGCGCTGGCGTAGTCGCGGATCAGTGAGCCGATGATGTCATCACCCGGGTCGCTCTCCTTGCGGGTAACGAGATCGTCGAGGTAGTCCGTCATGCGGCGGAGCACGCCGATCACCTGCCGCTGGGTAGCGCCGTAGGCCATGTAGCCGGCGGCCAGCTGCTCGAAGTAAGCACGTTCGGCGACCGGTATGCCGAGCAGCTCGCACAGCACCAGGGACGGCAACGGCGTGGCGAGCGTCTCGATGATGTCTGCGGGCGGCCCCTTGGCCTGCATGGCGTCCAGGCATTCATCGGTCCACGCCTCGATCGCCGGGCGCATCGCCGCGGTCCTGCGAACGGTGAAGAAGCCGGTGAGCATCCGCCGCAGCACGTCGTGCTCGGGCGGGTCCATGCGCAGCAGCGTCGGGCCGCCGGCTCCCGGCGCCGCCGCCGACGCTACCCGCGTGCCGCGGAAGCCGGGACGAACGTGCGGGTAGCCTGGATGCCGCAGCGCCGCGCTGAATCGGTTGTCCGCCAGCACCGCGCGCGCCTCCTGCCAGCCAGTTACCAGCCATGCCTCGCCGCCATCCCACAGCTGGACCCGGCTGACCGGCCCGCGCGCCGCCACCTCGGCCAGACCTGGCGGCACGTTGAGCGGCTCAGTGCGCGGCATCGGGTAGGACGGCGGGGTCATCGGGCCATCGCCGCCACGTCGGCGGTGAAACGGTCCGCGAGCCCCGCGACCCAGTCCTCGTGCAGCCGGTCCGCCGCGTACCGGAACAGCCCGGCCACGCTCTCCTCCCGCTGGGCCAGCACCAGTTCCAGCTCGAACCGGCTGGCCAGCCGGTCCGGCCAGGTCAGCTCCGTCACATCCAGCCCCGAGAACTGTCCGGCGGCCGGGGCACCAGGCGGCTGGGCGACCATGTGGAAGACCGCTTCGGACGGGGCGCCATGGGCCACCTCCGCACCGGTGCCGAGCGGCAGCATGCCGTGGTGCAGCTCCTGGTGGGTGATCGCGGCGAGGACCGGGCGGCGCAGCTGGCTCGCGATCGCCAGCGGGTCGCCGGTCACTTCCGCCCGCAGCACGCTCAGCGTGGCGAACATCCCGACGGTGTGATGCAGTTCGGGCTTTGCCCTGTTCGCGAAAATTGACCCGATCGCCAGTTCGTCCTGGCCGGTGCGGGTCGCGAGCGCGTGCATGAACGCGCCGAGCAGCAGCACGAACACCGTGGTCCGCTGCTGCCGCGCCGTCGCGCGCAGCCCGGCCATGGTCTCCGGCGCCATGGCGACCTCCTGGTGCCGGGCCGGCGGCCGCTGCCGCCGGACGCGGAACACCGTAGCCGGGCGCTCACGCTCTGGGCCGGGCAGCCTGGCGAAGTCCGCACCGCGAAGGGCATCCGCCCAGAGCCGCTGCCCTTCGGCGTCTTCGGCCGCGCCTGCCGCCACGGCGGCGTAGTCGGCGTATCGCACGTCCTGCGGCGGCAGCGGTACCGGCTGACCAGCGACCAGCCCGCTGTAAGCGGTGCCGAGCGCGGACAGGATGAGCCGGTTGGACCAGCCGTCGGTCACCAGGTGGTGCACGTTCAGCGCGAAGATGTGCTCCTGCTGGCCCGTCTGCCACAGCCCCGCCCGGATCGGGCAGGTGCGTATGTCGGGCTCTTCCTGGAGCATGCCGCGCACCTCGGCCATGGCCTGTCCGGATGGCACGATCTCAGCTCGCGGGCGTTCGACCGGCACGGGCGTCTCCGCCACCGGGTGGATCACCTGGACCAGGGACCTGCTGCGCATCTCGACGGTGGTGCGCAGCGACTCGTAGTGCGCCACGGTGGCATCGAGCGCCTGCTGGAGCGCCACGGCGTCAAGCGGGCCACGCAGCCGGAGCAGCACCGGGACGCTGAGCAGGCCGCCGCCGCCCCGGTACCGTTCGGCCAGCCACAGTGACCGCTGCCCCGGCGACGCGGCCGCGATTTCGACGTTGGTATCTGTTCCCGCCACGTGTGCCTGCCTCTTATCAGAACCTCAGCTAACCGAACTTCAGCCACATCTCGCGGCGGCGGGGTTTGCCGCTGCTGGTGCGGAGGATGTCGCGACGGGATACCGGCACGTCGGTGATGGCGGCGCCGATCCCCTGCGCGCGGAGATACGCATCGAGCGGCCCGGTGTCCAGCTCGAGCCCGCGGTCCCTGACGAGCAGGACCTTGACCAGGTCGCCGTCCTGGCCGACGGCCAGGACGGCGCCGCCGTCACTGAACGCGGGGTGATCGAAGCGAGCCTCAAGGTCCTCGGCGAACAGCCAGGTCCCGCGGACCTTAACCGCGTCGCCGAGGCGGCCGATCACGTAGAGCTCCCCCCCGTCGAGGAAGCCCGCGTCGCCGGTGCGCAGTTCGCCGGCGGTCATCCGGGTCGAGCCCGATGACGCGCCACGGTAGTGGCGTGCCAGGGCCGGCGAGGTGACCACGATCTCGCCGGGGCGCCCGGTCAGCTCGCGGTCAGCGCCGTCGGTGACCCGTACGCCGACCCCCGGCAGCGGCCTGCCGCAGGAGACGTAGCGCGCCCCGTCACCGGACAAGGTGGCCAGCCGCAGCGCCTCGCCGGGCGGTGACCCGGTAACGGCGCAGGTGGCTTCAGCCAGACCGTACGCGGGGCACAGCGCCTCGCTGGCGAAGCCGTTGCGTTCCAGCACGCCGCAGAACCGGTCGAGCACGGCGACCGGGATCCGCTCCGCCGCGACGATCAGCGCACGCCAGCCGGACAGGTCAAGCCCGGCCAGGTGGTTGTCCCGGATCCTGCGGGACAGGTAGTCCAGGCCGAACGGGGGCATGGCCGTCAGCGTTCCCATGCCCTTGCCGAATAGCGAGAGGTATCCCGCGGGGTTGCGCACGAACTGCGCGGCATCCATCAGGTACAGGTCGATCTGCTGGCTGATCGGCATCAGGAACGTGCCGATCAGGCCCATGTCGTGATAGAGCGGCAGCCAGGTCGTCACCGCGTCCGATGAGGTCACCGACAGCCAGTGCACGATGCCCGCGACGTTGCTGGTGACCGCCTCGGCTGCCAGCTGGACACAGCGTGCCGTCGTGGTGCTGCCCGAGGTCAGCTGGAGCAGGTCGCCGCCGGCGCCATCCCGGCTGAGCCGCACGGTGCGCATCACCGCGGGATCGGGAGCCCCGCCCGGTGGCAGCGGCGCGAACGGTACCTGGCCGCCGGTCGCTTCCCTGATCGCGTTGAGGTAGCGGTCCTGGCACAGGATCAGCCGCGGCGTGACCGCGGCGAGCGCGGCGCCCAGGTGCCGCGCGTACGCGTTGCCGTCGGCCAGTGCGGCCGGCGGCGCGACCAGGCACACGTCGGCACCGCCGGATAGCAGCCCGAAGAACGCGCCGAACAGCGCGGCGCATGGCGTGGCGATGATGAGCACGCTGTCCCGGCTGCCTGCGTCGTCCCAGGTGACGGCCGCTGCCCAGGCGCTAGCCAGCTCGGCGAGCTGAGCGTAGCTGAGCCGCTGCGATCGTCCGGGGGCGCTGCCGAGAATGATCCCGGTATCGGCACGCGCCGCGCCGAGAAACCGTGTCCAGGCGGATCCGGCGTTCATCACTTGACCAGCCCGAGCGTCTCGAACGCGGGCCGGACGTCCTGCCACAGCCCGAGCCGGCGCAGCGCGCCGGTCACATAGCTGAACAGCAGGCGCCGCAGCGCCACCATGTCCCGGTCCTCGCGCGCGTACCTGCGGCCGTCAGCGACCGGAACGCCGAGGCGCTCCCATACCCCGTCGAACAGGAATCGCTCAGACATCAGCGCGACCGCCTCGGTGATGAACTCGGCGCGTTCGGCGCGCTCAGCCTCGGTCAGGTCGCGCAGCCGCAGATCCAGCGACACCACGCCGAATCCCAGGTGGCGTGCCTCGTCGCGGGCGACGCGCTGGCAGATGGCGGCGAGCAGCGGATCGCCGAACAGCACGTCGGCGAACCTGACGACGGCGAGCGCGACCCCTTCCAAGATCAGCTGCATGCCGATGAACAGCATGTCCCAGCGGGTGTCGGACAGCAGCAGGCCGAGCAATTCCTCGATCTCCGCCGTTGGCGCGTGGGCGTGACCGCTCACGTCCAGGTACCGCTGGAACACCTGGACGTGGCGAGCCTCATCGGACACCTGGCTGGCCGCCACGCACTTGCTGGACATGTCGGGAAGCGTCTCCGCGAGCCGGGCGGTGATCACCAGCGCGCCCTGCTCGCCGTACAGGATCTGGCTGATCAGCCACGCCTGGAGTTCGCGACGGTAGGCGTTCCACCGGCCGGCGTTGCCGTCGGCGAACGGCGAACTGCGCATCATCTCCCGTTCGTGTCCTGAACGCGCGTAATTGATCTCGTCCAGCGGGCGGCCCAGCGACCAGTCGATGTCGGCCGCCGACCACTGGGCGGCGGTCGCCTTGGCGTAGAGGCTGTCCAGCCGCCCGTCCGGGCCGTCGGCGCCCCAGCCGATCCTGGCCTGTACGACCGCCGACCGGACGAGCTCTCCCGGCGGGCGGTAGGGCACGTCAGCCCTCACCGAGCTGGGCGAGCCTTACCACGTAGTCCTCGACGTCGGCCACCGTCGTGATCGACGCGACTGACCCGTCGTCGATGAGAATCAGCCCTAGCTCCTCCTCCAGCGCCACCACCGCCTCGAGCAACGCCAGCGAGTTATAGCCGAGGTCGGCTTCCAGCTCCAGGACGGGCTTGTCCGGCGGATCCTGGACCGGCGCTAGTTCCAGCAACACTTCACGGACGTGCGCGCGAATGACCTTCTCGTCCCTGACCTTCTCGTTCCTGACCGGCTCGTCCTTGACCGGCTCGCCGTCGACGACAGTCACAGTGCCCTCCTCATCTGGCGTTATCCCGTTTCATCGCCTAGTGTCCCTGTCCCGGTCACGTGCTTGCCCGCGCCAGGCCAGCCTCCGCGAAGGTCCGCGCCGCCGCCAGGTAGGCAGCGGCGAACCGGCGCACGTAGCCCGCGTCGAGCCGGCCGGGGGTGTACCGCACCACCCCGCCCAGTCCCCGCCGGGAAGGGACAATGAGCACCTCCAGGTCGAACCGGTTCCCCATCCCGTCCGGTATCGGCAGCGGCTCGGTGTCCAGGCCGGAGAACGCGACCGTGGCATAGCCCGCGTCCGGCGGGACGGCGAGCATGTGGAACACGATGTCCTCCGGCCGGCCACGCTCGGCTGGCCGGTCCGCGTGCGCCACGGTGCTGAACGGAATCGCGAGGAACGGCAGTTCCTGGTGGGCGAGCGCGCCGAGCACAGACCGGCGCACACCGTCCAGAAATGCCCCAGGTCCCGCCGCGGCGCGCGCGCTGGCGCGCACGACCACCATGTTCGCGAGGAACCCGGCGGTCTGCCGCGTCATCGGATGGGCGCGGTTGGCGAAGACAGAGCCGATCGCGAGGTCTTCCTGGCCGGTCAGCTCGCGCAGCGCGGCCAGCATGGCGGCAACCAGCAGGGTGAACAGCGTGCAGCGATGCTCTCGCGCCGCCGCGCGCAGCGCCGTGATCAGCTCCGGCGGCAGCGCGAACCACTCGTGGGCCATGAGCGCGCCCGGCACCGGTTCGATCCGCTGCCCGTCCGCAGTACGGCTGCCCGGCACGGCAGCGAATTCGGCGCCACGCAGGTGCTCGCTCCAGTACCCCTGATGGCGAGTCAGCACCGGACCGGTCAGATGCCCGGCCTGCCAGCGGGTGTAGTCGGCCTGCTGCCATCCGACCGAGGGCAGCCCGGCGGGCCTGCCGAGCACCGCCGCGCTGTACAGGGCGGCCAGGTCGCGGGACAGCACCATGTTCGACCAGGCGTCGGTAACCAGATGGTGGATATTCAGGACGAGGACGTGCTCGTCCGGCCCGGTCCGCCACAGCGCGGTGGCCATCGGCGCACTGGCGGTGTCCAGGCCGTCGCGCAGGAACCGGCGCACCTGGGCGGCGGCCTGTTCCGGGTCAGTCGCGCCGCGCAGGTCGGTGACCTGATGCGGCACCGAGATCCCGGCCCGCGGGTGGATGAACTGGCACAGCGCGCGGCGGCGCATGCCGAAGGTGGTCCGCAGCGCCTCGTGTCGTTGGGTAAGCCCGGCGATCGCCACGGCCAGTGCCTGCTCATCGAGCTGTCCGCGCATCCGGTACAGCAGCGGCACGCCCATCATGCCGTTTCCGCCCCGGTACCGGTCCATGACCCACAACAGCCGCTGACCCATAGAGGCGGGTTCGGCTCGCGCGGCTTCCTCGGTCATCGCGGCCCGCTGACGGCGGCCCGCGCCTGGATGTAGCTGGCCATGGCCTCGGCGGTGGGGGCCGCGTCGAACATCTCCAGCGGGCTGATCTCGACACCGAAGCGCTCCGCGACCGCCGCGAGCATGGTGGTGACGGCCAGCGAGTCACCGCCCGCGGCGTAGAAGTCATCGGCTGGTCCGACGGTGTCATCGCCAAGCGCCTGCCGCCACAACGCGAGCACCGCACCTGGCGTGCCGCCCGGCAGGGCGCCGGCCTGAGCCTGAGCCGTACCGTTCCCGGCCGAACCGTTCCCGGCCAGGCTCGCCTCGGCCAGCTGGCGGGCGATCTCGGCACGGGCGACCTTGCCTGAGCCGGTAACCGGCAGCTCGCGGTAGGACAAGATGATCTCTGGCACCTTGAAGGGCGCCAGTCGTCGCGCGGCGAATGACCGCAGCGCGGCGGTGCCAGCCGGGTCAGAACCGGTCATCACGACCGCGGCGGCAACACGCTCCCCGAGCACGGGATCGGGGATGCCCGCCACGCACGCGTCCCGCACCCCCGGATACGCACGGAGCACCTCCTCGACCTCTAGCGGCGTTATGTTCTCGCCACCGCGGATGATCAGCTCGCGCAGACGTCCGGTAAGCCGGATCGACCCGTCCGCCGCCAGCTCCCCCTGGTCACCGGTGCGGAACCAGCCGCCGCCGAAGGCCGTGGGGTCGTCGGGGATGTAGCGCGAGACGACATTGTCCCCGCGGACCAGGATCTGCCCTCGCCGTCCCGGCTCGGTAGTGACCTGTCCCGGCCCCACCTCGATCGCGACCTCGGATCCGGTCGCGACCAGGCCTACCGCGGTGTGCGGCGGCAATGGTGAGGAGGCGATCTGGTGCGCCTCGGTCATGCCGTAGGACTCCACGACCGGAACCCGGTAAAAGGCCTCCAGCCGCTCCCGCAGTTGCACGGGAAGTCCGGCCGACCCACTGCGGACAAAACGCAGCGCATCCCCGGGCCGCCAGCGCGGATCGGCGGCGTCCAGGATCTGCTGGTGCATGGCCGGGCTTGCGGAGAACCAGGTCACGCCGTCGAGCCAGGACCTGGTCACCTCGGCGGGCGTGAACGCTGGGGCGCAGGTTACGCTCCCGCCGCAGGCCAGGCTGGCCAGGACGGAACCGACCAGGCCCTGGATGTGGAACTGCGGCATGATGTTCAGCCGCCGGTCGCGCGCGGTCAGGCCGTAGGCGCGCACGGACGCGAGCGCGCCGGCGTACATCACCGGCCACGGGATCACCGCGAGCTTCGCGGTCCCGGTCGTCCCCGAGGTAGCGAGCAGCAAGCCGGGCGGCAGCGCCTCGGTACCCACCGGGGCCGCGACGGTCCCGGTAGCGGCGGTCACCCGGGGCGCGGCGGCGCCATCGCTGACCTCTATCACGGCGAGCCCCGCCGCCGCGGCCGCGTCCCGCGCTCGCCACGAGCTGCCCGACTTGATCACCATCGCGGCTGGCCGCACCAGTGCGATCCGGCGCGCGTACTCGTCCTCGGAAAGCAGCGGATCGACCGGGCAGCAGGTGACCGCGCCCGCCAGGGCCAGCAGCAACTGTGCGGTCTGGGGCCCCTCAGGCAGCACCGATATGACGCGGTCGCCCGGGCTGAGCCCGGCCTCACGTAGCGTGAGAACCAGCTCCGCCAGCAAGGAACAAAGAGCGGCGTAGCTGGCAATACTACCGTTCGTATCGATAATGGCCGGCGCATCTGGCCTTATGTCGCACATCGTCGCCACGAACTCAACCAGGCCGGCAGGCTTGCGCTCCCGATATGCGGACATATATCGTTTTTACCGTGAATCGCGCGAGCGGTGCAACACATTCTTCACACGAGTTTCGCACTGGGCATGGGCTACTACAAAACCCCTGGTCAGAGCGTAATGCCTTTATGCGCCATGGCCCTGAACTGCAACGATCACTATTCGTACCTAAACAATGGCTGGATACCGAAGAAGATCGCGTTGCTTATCAACTAATGATAAGCGCACTAGGTCACATTGCGCCTACACCGCTGTACCAGATGCTGTGGGCGTTTCGCCTGCGTGAGGTCGATGCCATGCAGCCAGAACGCCGCGCGATGGAGGAGAAATCTGTCCGCGCCGGCATCCGGCTGCTTCCCGATCTAGCCAGGGCAATTGAGGTCGAAAGCGTCGTCACCGCTACCACTGAATTCCTGATGGGCCGTGCCGTTGACTGGCTGTACCTGAGCGCGTGCAAGACGGTACCCGGGCTGATGGATGAGGTCGTGGCCTATCAGGGCAGCGACCAGCTGCGGCGGGCGATGGACGCCGGGCCCGTCATCCTCGCACCGTTCCACTTCGGGCCAAGCGAGTTCCTCATCGGCGGTATCGCCCGCCACCTGACCCCGGTGACGATCGTGGTCTCGGATCGCGGGCGCAGCACGGTGACCGACAGCCGCAAGGCGATGCGGATGTCGGCGACAGGCGATATCAAGGCGCTGCGGAACGGCACCGTCACCGTCCTGCTGAGCTGCCTTCAGTCGCTGCGCGGCGGCCGGCCGGTGATGATCTTCCCCGAGATGTCGTTCAGCACCGGCGCGGGGAACCGCGTGCCGGTTCCCTTCGGCGGACGCACTCTTCACGTTCCGAGCGGCGTAGCGACGCTCGCCGCCACCTCCGGTGCCGCCGTCCTGCCGTGTCACATCGAACGGCCGGCGCCTGGCTACTACCGCTACGTGATCGGCGAGCCGATGCCGTCCGGAGCGGACCTTACCGAGGCACTGTTCGCGCATTGCGAGTCGCTGATCCGAGCGGGCCGCGCCGCCGAGTGGGAGTTCTGGCCGATGGTGCCACGGCTTCTGCGCGGCCAGCCCGCCCCGCGGAGCTGGCCGGGGGTCATCCCGCACCTGCTGCGTGGCCTGCGAAAACGTGCCCGGCCGCCGCGCACAGGACAACCGCCGGGATGAGGGAAGGCGCGCTATCCCTCCGCCTGCTCCGGTTACGGAGAAACAACTAACCAGGAAAGGAACGGGAAGTACATGAACGACTCAGCCATGATTGAAGTCGACCTATCGGTCGATTTCATAGCGATGCAATCACCTGGCGAGGGAGAGCAGTCGCTCGGCTTGGACGCGGCCAACCCGGAAATTCTCACGGTCGGCACGACATGCTGGTCCTGCGGGGCCACCTGCTCACCCAACTGCACTCTCGGTTGCACCGAGGTCTGCGGCTGTTAACCAGGCCCATCGCTAAGGCCAGTACACCCGGTGGGTTCGCCGAGCGTGGCGGACCCACCGCCTAGTCCTTCGACGTCGTTGCGAGGTACGGTGCCGGAAAACACCCGCGAGGAAGCCGCCATCCGGATCAGGCTCGGGCTACTGGAATACCTGGATCTGACGGACAGGCGATCGCTGGCGGGCAAGGCAGGGCTGGCTGGCGAGTCGGCCGCGTGCGCGGCTGAGGCCGGATACGAGCGGCTGTGGGTAGCTGAGCACCACGGCCGGCTGGCGCCGTGCGCCAGCCCGCTGCCAGTCTGCGCCGCGCTCGGCAGCACGGTACCCGGTATCCGGGTGGGCACGGCGGTCACGCTGCTCCGGATCAGAGATCCTTACCTCACCGCGGTCGACATTCATCAGGCCAGTTATTTCTGCGCGAGCGGATTCGACGCGGGGCTCGGCCGGGGAGACGTCAAGGCAAGCGCGCTCGGGCACCTGCGCAAAGACGACGAACGACTGGCAGGGGATATCGCTTACCTGGCGACGCTGTTGCGAGAAGGCAATGAGGTGCTGCCGCGGCTTGATGGCGATTACCAGATGTGGCTGCACGGTTCTGGCATAGTGTCCGCGGAGCTCGCTGGGAAGCTCGGGTTCAATTACTGCCACGCGCTTTTCTTCAACACCAATATAGGACAGTGCAAAGCGGCATACGCACGGTACCGGGCCGCCGGCGGACGCGGCACCACGGCCATCGCTCTCGCGTTCGCAATCGGTGATCCCATGTCTGAGGCCGAGGCTATACGCCGCTGGGGATTGAACGTGACTGTTCGGGCAGACGCCGGGGAATGCGCACGCGTGGCCATGAGCGCCCGCGCCCTGAGCGGGGCGGACGAGATAATCATCGCGGAATTGTCCGAGAAACCCGAGCAGCATCTGCGCGCGATACAGGAAATTCACTCAGTTGTCGGCACTCAGCCAGAATCGGCGGACACAGTTGACCGGCAGATTCTCTACTGACCCGGTCGCCATGCTGCGCGTGGCGGCGCTGAGCGTGACCGAGGGCGTCAGTCTGGCCAATGTCGAGCATCCTGATGAGGATGAGCTCGTCCGGGCAGCGGTGGAACTAGCGGCGGGCCCGGACCTGCTGGTCGCCGCGAGCGAGCAGGAGCGCGCGGCCGCGGCCGTGCGCAGGTACGTCACCCGGATGAGCACAAGACCGACGCCGTACGGGCTGTTCGCGGGCACATGCATAGTTCCGCTTGGGGACAGGACCACGCTGACCAGTCCCGGCCGCGAACACTACACGGCCCGGGGGCGGCTGGACATCGAGCAGCTGGAGAAAGCTGTTGCCGACGCCGCTGACCAAGGCGATCCGGCGCTAGTCCCGCTGCGGCGCAACCCCACGCTCCGGCTAACCCGCGGCGTGTACCGGTACCGGCTGCCGGGAGACGAGACATCGGACGTGCTGGAGATCAGGGCGACGCCCGCGATCGCGACGGTCCTGGCCGCGTGCGAGCCGGGCCCGGCGTCCAGAGCGGGCATCCAGGCCGCGCTCGAGGCCGCGTATCCGGGTACCGCGCCAGAGCGGCTGGAGGGCCTGATCGTCACGCTGACCGACCGCGGGCTGCTGCTGGCGGATCGGGGACTGGTGGCTACTGGAGCCGAGCCGGGCGAGCTCGCCGCCGCCTTTCTCCAAGCCTGCGGGCGTGCCCAGCAGGCGGCCGCGGTCCTGCGCGCGGGCGCGGCTGCGGGTGAGTGGCGCCCGGTCTCCGGCGGCTACCTGCACGTCCTCGACGACACCTGGCGCGGTGTCGCGAAGCAGGTCCCGGTCCTCGAAACGGTCGCGGTGCAGCATCGGTATCACGTTGAGCTGCGAATCCGCGTGGACGGTACCGTCGGCCACTGCGTCGTGCGGGGCATGGCCAAGGCCATGGCCAGGCTGGAGGAGATCTTTCCTCCGGTCGATCTCACCTATGACTTCGCCAGCCGGTTCGCGGACCGGTACGGCGACGGGTCGGTGCCGCTGCTTGAGGCAGCGGACCCGGAACAGGGCGTGTTCGGGCAGGACAGGAGGAGCCTGTCGGAGCTGGCTGCCGGGGTCCATCTCGGCGGAGGCGGGAGCGGCACCGAACGCTCCGACGCGATGAACACGGCCCAGGTCGCTGCCTTCCGGCACTGGCTGCGCACCGGCACGGCGTACGACCTAGGGCCGCCCGCGGACGAGTCCGCTTCGGTGAGCGTCTCCATCCTTGCCGGGCTGATCGATCCGGACTCCGGACCGGCCAAAGCCATACTGCTCGGCTCCTCGCCGCGTTCGCCCGCTGTGCTGCTCGCCCGCTTCGCCTGCGCCCAGACAGAACTGGCCGGCCGCCTCAGGGATCAGGTGCGGGCGACTAGCGCCGCCCGCGCGTCCCAGGCCGACGCCATCAGCGCGGAGGTGCTCTACCACCCGGGTGGCAGGATCGGCAATGTCCTGATCAGGCCGTCGCTGTGCGATGAGACCATCGCGCTCACCGGAGCCGCCCGCGGGACGCTGAGCCTGGACCGGTTGCTGCTGCGCGCCGAGGGCGAACGGGTCGCGGTCTACGACGGGTTCAGCGGCCGTCCCGTGGTGCTGTTCCTCAGCTCGGCGCACCATGTCGACTCGGGTCGGCTCGATCCCCTGTACCGCCTGCTCGCCAACATCTGCCAGCGCGCGGCCGGGCCATGGAACTGGGGCTGGCTCGCTACCATGACGCACTTGCCGAGGGTGCACTGCGCGGACGTGATAGTGGCACCGGAGCGATGGCGGCTGACCGGCGCGGAAGTCAGCGACGTGGTCAGCGCCGGGGACCCGGTGACAGCGCTGCGAGACCGGCTGCCCGGGCTGGGCGAGCGGCGGTGGCTCGGCGTGGGCACGAACGACCAGAAACTCGCGATCGACACCAGCCACGCCAGGGGAATCCGCGAGATCCTGGGCCGGCTTCGGCGGCAAGAGGTTACCGACCTTACCGAGCTGCCGCATGTCGAGCATCCAGCCGTGCGCGGCCCGCACGGCGGGCACGTCGCGGAGGTGGCCATCGGCCGCGCCGACGCGCGCCACCCGTACCGCGTCGCGGAGCCGCAGTGCGAACCTCAGTCGCGCGAAGACTGGCTGTACATCCAGTACTTCTGCGGCGCGTCCTCCGCCGAGCAGGTGATCGCGAGTACGGCCGGACTGGCCGGCCGGCTTCGCGAGGCGGGTGCGGCTGACCTGTGGTTCTTTGTCCGCTACGGGGAGGGCGGCAATCACGTCCGCGTCCGAATCCGGGCCACGACCTCGACGGCACGGATGACGGTGCTGGCGGCCATCGAGGATCTCGGCAGGACACTGCTCGCATCGGGCGTCAGCACCGGGTACCGGATCGAGCCGTACCTGCCAGAGGTCAGGCGTTATGGCGGCGAGGCCGGCCTGCCGCTGGCCGAGCGGCTGTTCAGCGCGGACAGCGACGACGTCGCGATGCGGATACGCCACAACCCGGGCGAGGCGGACCGGCTGATCATTGGTGCCAGCGACGTCTATGCCTGGTGGGACGCGGTGCAGGACTCCGGTGCCCCGTCCGTGACGGTACTGCGCACGGCTCAGCGGAGCATGGCACTTGGCGGCGAGCCGAACCGCAAGCGGGTAGGACAAATCATCCGCGAGCACCGGGAGGATTTCGACCGCCGGTTCAGTCCCGAGCTGAGCCCGTCCGTGGCGGTCGAGCTCGGGCAACTGGCCGGGACTGTGGCGGGCGCCTGGGGCGGCCAGTACGTCACGGACGTCATAGGTTCCGCTGTGCACATGCACTGCAACCGGCTGTTCGCCTTCGATCAGCGCCGGATGGAATACCTGGCTTACGAGTTCGCCATCCAGCACGCGCTGCGGCAGCTGGCACTGGCCGGAACGAGAACGGAGGGGCGATGACTCCGGCCCAGGAGCCGATGACCGAGCGGGAGACCGTCGTGCTGGCCGGCGTCCTGCTCGCCGACGCCATGGAGGAGGCCAAGGCTAGCGATGACTTCGGCCTCCCGCTCGACGTCGCGATGTGCCTGATCGACCAGCAGCACGCGGGCGGCGAACCGGCCGGCGACCCGGTGCGGTTCCTGGCCCAGGCGGCCGAGGTCGCACGCGGCCAGAAGTGGGTGCCCCCGTGGCTGTACGGGGGGGTCGCGCGCATGGGCTGGCTCGCGGCACAGATGGTCGAGCGAGGACTACTCAGCACGCGGAACAGCGGACGGATCGATGACTTTGTCATCGCGTGGGCCGAGCGGTACCCGGAGTTTCTCGACGTCGACCTGCCGGCCGGCATCCTCGGTCTCGGGGTCTATGGCCTGGCTCATCCCGACCGGTCCATCCGGGAGACGATCAGCCGGATCGTCCTGGGAGTTATCAGCGAGCGCACCGACAGCGACGAGCACGGCATCTTCGTAAGGCGGGTCAACACATCGCGGGCGCAGGCAAGCCCCGACTACGTCATCGGCGATCGGGACCTGGGCGTGGCTCACGGCAACATGGGCGTCGCCGCCTACCTCGCCTTCGTCCGGCGAAGCGGGCTGGCGTGCGCGGACCAGGCGCTGGCGCTGCTCACGCCGCTCAGCCGGTGGCTGCTCTCAATGGCGATTCCCGGCGGCGAGAACGACCCGGTCTACGGTGTCGTAGCAGAGCGGTACCCGCAGCCGGCACATATCGCCTGGTGTTATGGCGACCCAGGGTCCTCGGTCGCGCTGAGCCTGATCGCCGGAGCACTCGACGACGGAGCGCTCGCCGAGCGGTGCCGGTCCACGGCGAGCCGTGCGGCCGCCGCGTCGCTCGCCCGGCAGGCTGACCCGGCCGGGATCGCCGACTGCACCCTGTGCCACGGGGCGGCCGGCCTGACGTACTTCGGCCGCAAGTGGTCGGCCGAGCGCGGCCTGGATGGCCTGGGCCACGCCCGCCGCTGGGCCGGCTACATCCAGCGCAAACGGCGCGCCGGACGGCTTAGCTACCCTGGGCTCGGGGAACTGGCGCCGAACGGCTCGTTCCTTGACGGTGACTGCGGAGTCGCCTCGGCCCTGTTCTACCTCGTCTCAGACCAGCCGCCGCTGTGGGAACCGTTGCTACTGATGGCGCCTCCCGCCTGACCAGCGGCCAGATCCAGTCAAGCTAGCCCTCCTGGTCAGCGAACTGCACGTGGTACAGGTCGGCGTATAGCCCGCCCCTTGCCAGCAGCTCCTGGTGAGTTCCCTGCTCGGCCACGCGGCCGCCGTCGATGACCAGGATCTGGCCGGCCTCGCGGATGGTCGACAGACGGTGCGCGATGACCAGCGAGGTCCGGCCGGACATGGCGACCTTGAGCGCGCGCTGCACCGCGGCCTCCGACTCTGAATCCAGGTGCGCGGTCGCCTCGTCGAGCACCACCACCGAGGGCGCCTTGAGTAGCAGGCGGGCAAGCGCGACCCGCTGCTTTTCGCCGCCGGACAGGCGGTATCCCCGGTCCCCCACCACTGTGTCCAGCCCGTCGGGCAATACCTTGACCAGATCCCAGATCTGCGCCGCCTGACACGCCTCGATCAGATCCTGCTCGGTCGCGCCAGGCTTGGCGAACAGCAGGTTGGCGCGGATCGTGTCGTGGAACATGTGCGCATCCTGGGTGACCATGCCCACCACATCGTGCAGCGAGCCCAGCGTGACGTCCCTGAGGTCGGACCCGCCGATGCGCACCACGCCCGCGTCCGGGTCGTACAGCCGGGCGACCAGGGCGCTGATCGTCGTCTTGCCCGCACCGGACGGGCCAACCAGTGCGGTTAGCCGACCCGGTGGCGCACGGAAACTCACCTCATGCAGCACGGTGCCTGGCGTCGCGTCCGACTCGGGTACCGCGAGCGCGATCGGCTCCAGGGAGGCAAGCGATACCTCCGCGGCCGACGGGTAGCGGAAACAGACCTGGTCGAACACGATGTCCGGCGCGACCTCACCGTGCATCCCCGGCATCGCCACGGCACCCGGCTTCTCCTGGACCAGCGGCTTGAGGTCGAGCACCTCGAAGACCCGGTCGAAGCTGACCAAGGCCGTCATGACGTTCATCTGCATGCTGGATAGCCCGGTGATCGGCCCGTACACCCGGGTCAGCAGGGCAGAGAGTGCGACGAGCGTGCCGAGCTGGAACGTCCCGTCGATAGCCAGCGTGCCGCCCACCCCGTACACCACGGCGGTGACCAGCGCCGCCATCAAGGTGATCGCGACGTAGAACACCGCCGCGTACATGGTGGTGACCACGCCGATGTCGCGGACCCGGCCAGACTTGACGCTGAATGCCGCGTCTTCCTCGGCCGGGCGGCCGAACAGCTTGACCAGCATCGCGCCCGCCACATTGAACCGTTCGGTCATCATCGCGCCGACATCGGCGTTCAGCTGCATGGACTCGCGGGTCAGCCGTTGCATCCGGCGGCCGATCAGCCGGGCGGGCACGATGAACAGCGGGATCATGATCACCGTGATGAGGCTCACCAGCCAGGACAGATAGAACATCGCGACGAGGACGACGATCAGCGCCAGGACGTTGGACACCACGCTGGACAGCGTCGTGGTGATAGCCTGCTGCGCCCCTACCACGTCCCCGTCTAGGCGGCTGACCAGCGACCCGGTCTGCACCCTGGTGAAGAACGCGACCGGCTGCTTCTGCACATGCTGGAACACCTGGTTACGCAAGTCATAGGTGACGCTGTTGCCGATCCGGGCGGAGAACCAGCGGTTCGCGAAGCCTAGAAGGGCGTCGAACAGCGCGACGGCCGCGACCACTGAGGCGATGGTAATCACCACCCGGTCGTCACTAACCAGGATGCCGTGGTTGATCAGCTGGCGCAGCAGCAACGGGTTGACCACGGTGATCGTGGCGTCCAGCGAGGTGGTGACCAAGAACACCGCGAGGAGGAGCCAGTAGGGCCGCGCGTACGTCACAATCCGGCGCACCGTGCCGGGCCTGAGCTTCTGTTTGGTGACCGAGGGATCCACATTGAAATCCCTCATCATCCGCATCATCACCATGCTGCCCCGGGCGGACATGTGTCATGGCCCCCAGGTGATGGGCAACCGGGCAACCCCGCTGATGAACATTTCGCCCTGGAACGGGATACTCTCGAGCGGCTCGGCCAGCCGCGCGCCAGGCAGCTGCCTGGTCAGCTCCCCGAACAATGCCTGCAGTTCCAGCCGGGCCAACGGCGCGCCGGAACAGAATCTGCCCGCGTGACCGAAGCTCAGGTGGCCGCCGCCGGCTCGCCGTGCGTCGAACCGGCAAGGCTCGGGAAACTCGATGTCGTCATAGTTGGCGACGCCGAAGTCCAGTAGCACTTCATCGCCGGGACGGATGACGACGCCGCCGATGTCGATCTGCTCAACGGCGAAGCGGCGCACGCCGCCGCCGCCGAAGAAGGACATCCGCAACGCCTCCTCGACCGCCTTCACCACCAGTTCGGGCCGCCGGGCCAATTCCTCCCACTGCTCCTGGTCGCCCAGCATCAGCAAAGCGGCCAGGTCGATGCATATCGTCGTGGTTGAGCTAGCGCCCAGGATCAGCGCGACCGTCACCGAGGCGACGGCGTCAGCGTCGGCCCTCTGGCACAGCAGCGCGAGCGCGCCAGACCCGGGATCGTCCTGCCAGGTCCGTGTCATCTCGCGGATCCAGGCCATGAGGCGTCGCGAGGCGGTGCTGGCCCGCTCCGGATCGGTGGCGTCGCAGACGCCACGCATCAAACCCATCAGCCAGTCGCGACGCTCATCACCGGGGAAGCCGAGAAAGGCATACAGCACGGCCAGCGGATAATCGACGGAGATCGCCGCGTGCAGGTCCGCCGGCGGCGAGGCGCGCGCGGCTTCCGCCACATATCGCTGGGCCAGCTGTGTGACCACGGGAGCGAACTCGCGCATTCGACGGGCGGCGAACAGCGGCCTGAGCAGATTCCGCCGTTCCTGCCAGCCATGGAGATCGGGCACATACTGATCCGTGTATCCGGCCCTGCCCGGCCGCGGCTCCGACCCGAGCCGCTTATCCGTGATCAGCTCCCGGACTTCTGCGTATCGGGTCACGAGCCAGGCTTCGTGTCCGGCAACGGTACGGACCCGGCTGACCGCACCCTCAGCCCGCAGAACGCCGAACTCCGCCGCTGGCCGGAAGGGGCCAGGCAGGGTGAACGGCATACGCGGAACTGGCTGGCTCACCACTGGTCACCTCCGAGCGCGACTCGCCTCACCTCAGGCAAACGCGCGCTCAAGCAAACGCCCGCGGGCGTCAAGCGTCACCGAGGATCCCGGATACCATCCGGTGACTTGCGTGCCCGGAGAACGGTGCCGCATCTCCTCTTCCACCTCGGCGAGGATGGAAGCCTCGGACGGGTCCCCGACGGGATCGACTCCGATTCCGCGGAAACCCTGGGCATACGGCAGGAAATACCTGGCTTGAGCAGCGGCACAGGCGCCGGCTATTCCGCTCGGCCCCAATGTCATCGACTCGATTCGCCCTTTTTCACGGTCCGCGAATATCTGCTGCAATCTGTCGAATGGCAGGGCCAGGCTATAGTGCGGGTTGCCCATGTTAATGCCTTCAGGGAACGTCCTGCAGTTGCACAACAGGAAGTCTACCGGCCCTCGCTTCTTTACCGAGGCTTCCAGTGACGGGCAGATATCACCTGTTGGATCTACTCCACTGTCGGCAAGGATGACCGCCGAAAAATGCGGCGTGTTGATCCGGTAGCAGTTCCCCCAGTTCCGCAGGTCCGGCGGAGGTCCTGGCGCGTACTTCGTTGGCTGTTCACCACGGAACGGAAGAACGTCGATCTCGATGTCACCCACGGTAATGGTCGAGTCCCACTCACCGACAATGGCTGCCTGGCCGACGGCGGCCAGCGTGTCGGTAAACCTCTCCCAGCACAGCATGTTGGGCCTTGGCACGTCAGGAACGATGACCGGGGTATCCGGCCGGGTCAGATACAAAATCGACGGTATATGCCAGTGGTCTTGATGGTGATGAGTGATCAGGACTGCGTCGACGCGCCGGGTCAGGTCGCCGGCCGGATAACGGCCATGGTTGGTCGTCCAGGTGCCCGACAGCACCTGCGGGTCCACCACGACTGTCGTTGTGTCCGACCGGAAGACGAGGCTGGCATGCTCACGCCGGTACATGCCCGGCAGGTCAGACGACATCCAGCGACCCGCGTCCGGCGCCTCGTCTTCTGGCGAGGTCAGAACCACATCTACAGCCAGCGGGTCGGCGCCAAGGCGCTTCAGCGTCGCCCGGAACTCCTCGTGCGGGAGATCGCCGTCGCGCCAGGACCGCACGAAGGCGCCCAGCGAAGGAAGCTCGCTAGTCTCCACGCGCTTCAAGATGCTGGGCCCCGTGCCAGCTGCTCCAGACGACAGCTCCCAATCCCAGTAGCGTGACTGGTCATAGAGACCATAGTGCAGGTTGTCCGTGCCGCCGAACCCTCCGGAGAGGAGTTCACGGGGATTGAAGAACTGCTCAAAGCCCGGTTCTTCGGAGATAATTCTGTCCAGGGACCACTTACAGGATTCGGCTGCGAACTTCAGGAGTTTCCATTCATAAACTATTCTTCCATAAGGAATTTGCGGGAGCGAAGGATTTATCTCCGCCCAGTACCGGCCGGCGTATATCATTCAAATGGCCCCATCCGAATACAGGAAGCAATTAGCCTTGACTACATCGATCATCCGAACAAGAGCCCATCGCCGCCAAGCGCTACCGAAGCTCCCGGATGCCAACTAGCGACTTGTGTGGCCGGAGAACGGTGCCGCATTGCCTCTTTTACCTCTCCGACCAGAGATGCTTCGGAGAGAGCCGCCCCGGATGGTTCCCCGATCGGATCTTCTCCGAGTCCGCGAAAACCATGGGCGTACGGCAGGAAGTACCGTGCCTGAGCAGCAGCACACGCGTCGGCCACTCCAGACGGACCGAATGTTATCGATTCAATTCGCCCCTTCTGACGGTCGGCGAATATCTGCTGCAGCCGGTCAAATGGAAGAGCCAGGCTGTAGTGAGGCAAGCCGTAGTTGATGCCGTCAGGGAAAACCCTGCAGTTGCTGAACAGGAAATCAACCGGTCCTCGCTTCTTAACCGAGGCTTCAAGCGACGGACAGATATCACCGGATGGATCCACCCCGCTGTCAGCAAGGATGACCGCAGAAAAATGCGGCGTGTTGATCCGGTAGCAGTTCCCCCAGCTCCGCAGATCCGGCGGAGGTCCTGGCTCGCCCCTCGTGGGCTGTTCGCCGCGGAAAGGAAGGATGTCGATCTCGATGTCACCGACGGTCACCGTCGAGTCCCACTCACCGACAGTTGCGGCCTGGCCGACATCGGCCAGCGAATCGGCGAACCGCTCCCCGCACAGCAAGTTGGGCTTTGGCACATCCGGGACGATGACCGTAGTATCCGGCTGGGCCATATAAAGAATCGACGGAATGTGCCAGTGGTCTTCGTGGTGATGAGTTATGAGAACCGCATCAATATGCAGATCCGGGTCGTCGGTTGGATAGCGGCCGCCATTTGTTGTGAAATTCTTCGACAACGCCTGCGGGTCCACTACCACGGTTGTCGTGTCGGACCGGAACAGAAGGCTGGCATGCTCGCGCCGGTAGATGCCCGGCACCCGCGACGACGGCCAGCGGCCTGCCCCTTGGCCCCGATCTCCAAGCGACGCCACAATCGCTTCGATAACCCGCTGGTCGGCACCAAGATCCCGCAGGGCGGTCCGGAATCCCTCCTGAGTGTAATCATCTTGGCTCTCAGACCGCAGGAAACCACACAGCTGAGAGAGTTCGCCGATGCCCACCTGCATCGAGACGCTGGTGTCCACGCGCATTGAGACGCTGGAGACCGTGGCTGCTGATCGAGAGAACAGGTCCCAATCCCAGCGGGGCGACTGGCCATAGATTCCGTAATGCAAGTCTTCCGTGGCGCAAAACCCACCCGTGCGAAGTTCACGCGAATCGAAGAACCGCTCAAGACTCTGGTCTTGGGCTATGAGCTTATCCAGAGAATTCTGGCAGGCTTCAGCTGTGAATTTTAGTACCGTCCACTGCCGGAGTATCTTATCAAAAGGAATGGATGGCCGCGAGGGGCTCAAGCCTATTCCGTAGTGGCCGACATATACCATTAGCGCCTCCGCCGCCGACTCGTTGGCGAATTGCCGATACTGCCATGCAAGCCTAGTCCTCAGCCGAGGCTCGCGTCAAGAATGGCGCAGCTTTGCCGCAATGAAGCGTTAGGCGGCGAGTTCACAGCGTGATTTGCTGATCCGCTTGTGTTTCTTTGCGCAGGTAAACGGCCACATTCCCGGCTCCGCTGGGAGCACCCTGGGCGACCGCTAGCCGCCGAGGGCGGCCAGGCGCTGCTCCAGGCGAGCTATGTCCGCCTTGGCCGCTTCGAGGCGCTGGCGGGTCTTCTCGACCACCTCGGCCGGCGCCTTCCCGGTGAACGATTCGTTGCCGAGCTTGCGCGAGGTCTGCTCGGCCTCGGTGCGCGCGGCGGCGAGGTCCTTCTCCATCCGGCGCCGTTCCGCGGCGACGTCCACCACGCCGGCCAGGTCCAGCTCCACCGTGACGCCCTCGGCCTCCAGCGAGGCGGACGCGGCGAAGCCGTCTGCCGCCGGGGTGAGCCGCAGCAGCGACCGGATGCTTTCCTCGTGCACCGCCAGCAGCGGGCCGCTCAGCCGTGCGGGCACCCGCTGACCCGGCTTGAGGCCCTGGTCGGACCGGAACCGGCGGATCTCGGTGACCAGCCGCATCACCGACGCGATCTCGGCCTCGGCCCGCTGGTCGCTGAAGGCGTACGACGGCCAGGCCGCGACCACCAGCGAATCCCCGCCGGTCAGCGCCGTCCACAGTTCCTCGGTGACGAACGGCATGACCGGATGCAGCAGCCGCAGCAGCTGGTCCAGCACGAACCCGAGCACCTCGCGGGTCCGCTCCGCCGCCTCAGCATCGTCGCCGTTAAGCGGCACCTTGGCCAGCTCCACGTACCAGTCGCACACCTCGTCCCAGGCGAAGTGATAGAGCGTTTCGCAGATCTTGCCGAACTCGAAGTCCTCGAACAGCCGGTCCACCTCGGTGATCACAGCCGACAAACGGGACAAAATCCACCGGTCGGCCGCCGAGTGAGCCGAGTCGTTTGCGTGATTGACACCCTCTAGCGATGTCGATCGCGCAATTGACCCGTTGGGGGCCGGGGGCGGGGTCGGGGTCGGGGTTGCGCCGTTGAGGATGGCGAACCTCGTGGCGTTCCACAACTTGTTGGCGAAGTTCCTTGAGCCGGCCGCCCACTCTTCGCTGATCGCCACGTCACTGCCGGGGTTGGCGCCGCGGGCAAGGGTGAACCTGGTCGCGTCAGCGCCGAAGCGGTCAATCCAGTCCAGCGGGTCGACCGTGTTGCCGCGGCTCTTGGACATCTTCTTGCCGAACTGGTCGCGGACCAGCCCATGCAGCGCGACGACGCGGAAAGGCTCGACGCCGTCCATCGCGTACAGGCCGAACAGCATCATCCGCGCGACCCAGAAGAACAAGATGTCGTACCCGGTCACCAGCACGCTGGTCGGATAGAACGTGCGCAGGTCGGCCGTCTCATCCGGCCAGCCGAGCGTGGAGAACGGCCACAGGGCTGAAGAGAACCAGGTGTCGAGGACGTCCGGGTCCTGCCGCCAGCCCTCGGGGGCTTGCTCGTCCGGGCCGACGCACACAATGTTGTTCTGATCATCATAAAAAACGGGGATCCTGTGCCCCCACCACAGCTGGCGGGAGATGCACCAGTCGTGCATGTCGTCCACCCAGGCGAAGTACCTGGCGGCGAGCTCCGGCGGGTGGATGCGCACACGTCCGTCGCGGACCGCGTCACCGGCGGCGCGGGCGAGTGTCTCGACGCGCACGAACCACTGCAGTGACTGGCGCGGTTCGACCGTGGTGCCGCAGCGGCTGCAGTGCCCCACCGCGTGCACATACGGACGGACTTCCTTGACGATCCTGCCGTCCTCGCGCAGCGCGGCGATTACGGCCGGGCGCGCCTCGAACCGGTCCATGCCGAGGAACGGGCCGTGTGCGGTCACGTTGCCGTGCTCATCAAGGACCGTGATGCTCGGCAGTTCGTGCCTGCGGCCGATCTCGAAGTCGTTCGGGTCGTGGGCGGGTGTCACTTTCACCGCGCCGGTGCCGAACGCGGGGTCGACGTGCTCGTCGGCGACGATCGGGATCCGGCGGCCGGTGAGCGGCAGCTCGACGGTCTTCCCGACCATGTGCGCGTAGCGCTCGTCGGATGGATGCACCGCGACCGCCGTGTCGCCGAGCATCGTTTCCGCCCGGGTGGTGGCGACGATGATCGAGTCGTCACCGTCGCCGTAGCGGATCGAGACGAGCTCACCCTCGTCGTCGCTGTGGTCGACCTCGATGTCCGACAGCGCGGTGAGGCAGCGGGGGCACCAGTTGATGATGCGTTCGGCGCGGTAGATCAGGCCGTCGTCGAAGAGCCGCTTGAAGATGGTCTGAACGGCGCGGCTGAGCCCCTCGTCCATGGTGAACCGCTCGCGGGTCCAGTCGACGCTGTCGCCGAGGCGGCGCATCTGCCCGAGGATCTTGCCGCCGGACTCGGCCTTCCACTGCCAGACCTTCTCCACGAACGCCTCGCGGCCGAGGTCGTGCCGGCTCAGGCCCTCCTTGGCCAGCTCGCGCTCCACGCCATTCTGCGTCGCGATGCCGGCGTGGTCCATGCCGGGCAGCCACAGCGTGTTGTAGCCCTGCATCCGGCGCCGCCGGATCGTCGCGTCGATCAGCGTGTGGTCGAGCGCGTGGCCGATGTGGAGGAAGCCGGTGACGTTCGGCGGGGGGATGACGATCGAGAACGGGGGCGCCTCGCTGGAAGCGTCCGCGGTGAAATAACCTGCCTTCTCCCAGCGCTCGTACCGCGGTCCTTCGACATCCGCGGGCGAGTACTGGGAGGGCAGCTCGATCGGGTCGGGTCTCAAGCTCACGAGAGGTGAGTCTACGACCGTTCCGCTCCTTACTTGACAGCCACCAGCATGTGGTCGATCAGCTTCAGGGCAGTGGCCGCCATGTTCGAGTAGATCCCGAATCCGCCGCCCTTGATGTACTGCACGATCCCGGCCGTGGTCGGCGTCGCCCAGGCGCACTCACTGTCGTCCCCGTTCGAGGACTTGAGCTCGCCGCAGATCATGTTGCCGCCGTACGGACTCAGCGGCTTCACGACGGTGTCTGACAGGTGCTTCTGGAACGTGCTGACGAACGTGGCATCGTTGAACTTGCCGTCGTAGCCGGCCACCGTGAAGCCCCTGAACCCGGAGGCGATCAGCGACGAGGAAGAGCCGGGCAGGTAGTAGCTGCCGGCCAGGACCTGCGACGGCGTGCCCCAGTTGTACTGCGCGAACGACTTCTTCTCCGAGCTCAGCGAACCGTTTCCGTTGATGTAGCTGGAGTTGGCGCCGGACAGCTTCATCTTGAGGATCTTCTTCGGCAGGCTCATCTTGTAGGACGTCGTGGTCGCCGTGCCGGTCGTCCCCGTCGAGGTGGTCCCGGAGCTTCCGCCACTGGACGACGAGCCGCCCCTGCTCAGGTAGACGACACCGAGCACGATGATCAGCACCGCCACTACCGCCCCGGCGATGTAGAAGATCTTCTTCGATCCGCTCATGCCCCCCGCGATGCGCGGCGACCGGGAGCGGCCGCCTCCGCTGCCCTCCGAACCGCCGGGGAGCGCGTCGGTGCCGTAAGCCTGCTGCTGGTAACCCGGCTGGCCGTAGGAGTTGGGCTCATAGCCAGATGGCTGGTTGTCATAGCCGCCCTGGCCCGGGTAACCGCCCTGGCCCGGGTAACCACCCTGGCCCGGGTAGCCGGCCTGTCCGGGATATCCGGGCTGGTCGCCAGCGTATCCCTGCTGGCCATACCCCTGCTGCTGGTCATAACCCGGCTGCGGGTAACCCTGCTGGTCATAACCCGGCTGAGCGCCGAGCCCGGCCTGCTGGCCCGCGTACCCGCTCGCCGCGCCGTACCCGTCCTGCTGGCCGAAGCCCTGCTGGCCCGGGTACGTCTCCTGCTGAGCGAAGCCGGCGGTCGGGGCGCCGTACGCGTCCTGCTGGCCCGGGTATGCCTCCTGCTGGCCCGGGTATGCCTCCTGCTGGCCGTAGCCGCCGGCCGGCGCACCGGCACCGTAACCGTTCTGCCCGTTGGCCGGCTGGCCGAAGCCTTGCTGACTGTAGCCCTGCGGGCCGGCGTACCCGTCCGGCTGGCCGAAGCCCGGCTGGGCAGCGGTGCCGAAGCCGTCCTGGCCGCCACCCGGCTGCCCGAAGGCCTGCTGGCCGTAGCCCTGCTGCCCGCCGAACGCGTCAGTCGCCTGACCAAAGCCGCCCGACGGTGAGCCATAGCCATCTTGCTGGCCAGCCTCCGGCTGAGCGAAACCCTGCTGGCTTCCGTAACCGTTCTGGGCGTACCCGTTCTGGCTGTAGCCGTTCTGCTCGGAGCCGTTCTGGCTGTGCCCGTTCTGGTCGAAGCCGTTCGGGGTGAACGTGGGCTGAGCCGGAGCCGGTGGCGCTGGCAACGCGGGCTGGCCGAAGTCCTGGCCGGGAACGAACCGCTGGGTCATGCCCTCCTGCACGGCAGGAGCCTGGTCGCCGAAGCCGGACTGCCCGTATCCAGGCTGCTGGGCTTCACCGCCCCACGGCGGCTGCTGGTACCCGTCGTTCTGACCAAGCGCGGCAGAACCGTTTCCGTAGCCTGAGCCCTGGTCGTACCCGCCCGCGGGTGGCTGGCCCCAGCCACCGCCCTGGTCGTACCCGCCCGCTGGGGGCTGCTGGCCCCAGCCGCCGCTGTTCTGGTCATAACCGCCGGCGGGCGGCTGGCCGTAGCCGCCTTGCCCGTAGCCGCCATCCGCCTGACCGTAACCGTTGTCGGGCTGGCCGTAGCCGCCTTGCCCGTAGCCATTGGCAGGCTGGCCGTAGCCGCTGTCGGGCTGGCCATAGCCGTTGTCGGGCTGGCCGTAACCGCCGCCCTCGGGCTGGCCGTAACCGGCACCGCTCTGGTCGAACCCGGGGCCGTAACCGCCCTGCTGTCCGTACCCCTGCTCATAGCCGCCTGGCTGCCCGTTGGGCTGCTGCCCGTATCCGGGTGCTTGTCCGTGGCCCTGGTCGTATCCCGGCGCTTGGCCGTACCCCGGTGCCTGTCCGTAACCGGAACCGGCTCCGTCCTGTTCGTACCCGGGGAGCTCGCGACGCCCGTGCCGCATGCCGGCCGGCGCGTTCTGCTCGTGTGCGCTTGCCTCGTCCGGCTCGTCCTGTGGACCCCAACCGCCCCGGGGGGCGTCCCAACCACTCATCTGCGTTTCATCCCCGTCGCTAAGGAAGACGGCTGCTGTCAGCACGTGATCCGGCGTGGCGGGACCGCGCCAGACTAACGGCAATATTCGAGAGGCTACCTGCGAATACCAAGGATCATGGGCAATACACGCAAAATCGACATGCGTGCGTACGCTGCGCGTGGACGCTCAAGACGCCGGTAACCAGCCACCGCTACCAGGCGCCTAGCCGCTCCCGCGGCGAGCCTCAGGCCGACTTCTCGCGTGGCGTCCGCCGGTCGACGGCACGCGGAACGATGGTCGGATTCACGTTCTCAAGGACGGCCTCGCGGGTGATGACCACGCGCTCGACGTCCTTCCGCGACGGCACCTCATACATCACGGAGAGCAACACTTCCTCCAGGATGGCACGCAAGCCCCGCGCCCCGGTGCCGCGCAGGTTCGCCTGGTCGGCGATGGCATCTAGCGCGTCCGGTGTGAACTCCAGGTCGACTCCGTCCAGCTCGAACAGCCGCCGGTACTGCTTGACCAGGGCGTTGCGCGGCTCGGTGAGGATCTGGATGAGCGCTTCCCGGTCCAGGTTGTGCACGCTGGTGATCACCGGCAGCCGGCCGACGAATTCCGGGATCATGCCGAACTTCAGCAGGTCCTCGGGCATCACATCGGAGAACTGGTCCGCGGAGGTCTTGTTCCGCACCCGCAGCTTGGCGTTGAATCCCATCCCGTTGTTGCCGGCCCGCGACTCGATGATCTTCTCAAGTCCGGCGAAAGCCCCGCCGCAGATGAACAGCACGTTGGTGGTGTCGATCTGGATGAATTCCTGGTGCGGGTGCTTGCGGCCGCCCTGCGGCGGCACGCTCGCCGTGGTGCCCTCGAGGATCTTCAGCAGCGCCTGCTGAACGCCCTCGCCGGACACGTCACGGGTGATCGACGGGTTCTCGCTCTTGCGAGCGATCTTGTCGATCTCGTCGATGTAGATAATCCCGGTTTCGGCCTTCTTGACGTCGTAGTCGGCCGCCTGGATGAGCTTGAGCAGGATGTTCTCGACATCCTCACCGACGTAACCCGCCTCGGTGAGCGCGGTGGCGTCGGCGATCGCGAACGGCACGTTGAGCAGCCGGGCCAGCGTCTGGGCGAGCAGCGTCTTACCGGAACCGGTGGGACCGAGCAGCAAGATGTTCGACTTGGCCAGCTCGACGCCCTCGTCGCCCGCGGTCGGCCGGTCATCGCCCGACTGCACTCGCTTGTAGTGGTTGTACACGGCGACCGACAGGGCCTTCTTGGCCTTGTCCTGCCCGATCACGTACGCATCGAGGAACTCGTAGATCTCGCGCGGCTTGGGCAGGCTGTCCCACTTGAACTCAGCGGGCTCGGCCAGCTCTTCCTCGATGATCTCGTTGCAGAGATCGATGCACTCGTCGCAGATGTACACGGCTGGGCCGGCGATGAGCTTCTTGACTTGCTTCTGGCTCTTCCCGCAGAACGAGCATTTCAGCAGGTCCCCACCGTCACCGATGCGTGCCACCCAGTACTCCTATCCCGAGGCCGCCGCAGAAGCGACGACCGAGCCGTGCCCTTACCGGGCCACTATGCCCTCTCCAGGCTAGCGGCCAAGTCCAATCGACGGTACCGCCTCGGCGGTGCTGATGGGTCCACTACTGGACCCATCAAACCGCTCGAAGGCTTAGGAGGGAAGAGCCGATTCCTCCCGCTAAGACGACACTACCTCGGCCTCGCGTTCGGCGCCGCGCTTGATGAGGGTCAGTACCTCATCAATCAGGCCATACTGTTTGGCCTCCTCGGCGGTGAGGAACTTGTCCCGCTCGATGTCGCGGCGGACTTCTTCCTCATCCTTGCCGCTATGCCTGGACAGGATCTGCTCCATCGAGGCCCGCATCCGCAAGATTTCCCGCGCCTGGATCTCCATGTCCGAGGACTGGCCGTAGCCGCCCTCGGTGGCGGGCTGGTGGATGAGGATCCTGGAGTTCGGCAGGGCGACCCGCTTGCCCTTGGTGCCGGCCGCCAAGATGACCGCCGCCGCCGATGCCGCCTGACCGATGCAGCAGGTCATGATCTCCGGCTGGACGAACTGCATCGTGTCGTAGATCGCCATCATCGACGTCATCGACCCGCCGGGCGAGTTGATGTACATGGTGATGTCGCGGTCAGGGTCGATGGACTCCAGCGTGATCAGCTGGGCCATGACGTCGTTCGCCGAGGCGTCGTCGATCTGCACGCCGAGGAAGATGATCCGCTCCTCGAAGAGCTTGTTGTACGGGTTCATCTCCTTGATCCCGTACGAGGTCCGCTCCACGAAGGAGGGCAGCACGTACCGGGACTGCGGGGTGAGCGCGCTCATCTCGTTGTCTCCTTTACCCGATTCGTTCCCGATTCGCCTATGGCTTGCCGATCGCACCTGTGGGCACCTCGTTGGCGTTGCGGATGACTTGATCGACGAACCCGTAGTCCGCGGCTTCCTCGGCGGTGAACCATCGGTCGCGGTCCGCGTCCTTCTCGATCTGCTCGAGCGGCTGGCCGGTGTGGAAGGCGGTGCGCTCGAACAGCGTCCGCTTGATGTACAGCATCTGCTCGGCCTGGATCCTGATGTCGGACGCCGTGCCGCCGATGCCGCCCGAGGGCTGGTGCATGAGGATCTGCGCGTGCGGCAACGCATAGCGCTTGCCGTGCGCGCCGGCGGTGAGCAGGAACTGCCCCATCGACGCGGCCATGCCCATGGCGTACGTGGCGATGTCGTTCGGCACGTACTGCATCACGTCATAGATGGCCATACCGGCGTAAACCGAACCACCGGGTGAGTTGATGTAAATGCTGATGTCCCGCTTGGGGTCCTCGGAGGCGAGCAGGATTATCTCGGCACAGATGCGGTTGGCGATGTCGTCGTCAACCTGCTGCCCCAGGAAGATGATCCGGTTCCGCAGCAACCGCTGGAAGAGCTGGTCCCCAAACGGCAGCAGCGGAGGCTGATCGTTAGACGCGGCCACGATAGAGGGTGGCGTCTGCAGAGTCACGGTGGTCACCTGCTCCAGTCTGTGTGATGTCGTTGACAGGACCATAACCCCGGCGGCCGGCCGGATCGTCCGCCGCAGCCCACTTGTTCGCTACCGGCGCACCAAGTTGCCAACCGCAACGAGCCTATTCATCTCATAACGAGCAGTGGTAATGCGCCCGCCCAAGTCCCCGCCCCACTCCGCGCCCGCGACCCGACTCCACCCCCGCGACCCCACTCCACCCCGCGCCCGTTTTATGCCCTTTGTTCCGCGACCGCGGACGTCACGCGCGTTGACCGCGGTTCCCGGTGCCCGGCCGGGCACCGGGAACCGCGGTCAACGCGCGTGACGTCCGCGGTCGCGGAACAAAGGGCATAAAACGGGC
>DASXDG010000084.1:0-9611 GCA_036490795.1 Streptosporangiaceae bacterium | reverse complement strand
CCCCAACTGGGACCAGGACGAGACCGCGGTCGCCGAACGCTACGGGGAGCAAGATCCGGCGACGGTAGCGGCTGCACTAGCCGAGGCGGCGGATGTCATCGCGGCGCATTTCCGTGCGGTTGCCGGCGACCAGTGGCAGCGTCCAGGCCGGCGCAGCGACGGTGCGGAGTTCACCACCGACACTTTCGCCAGGTACTTCATCCACGACCCCGTGCACCACCTGCACGATGTAACCGGGCGGCGAGTGACCAGGTGACCGTGCGGAGGGTGGCCGCGACAGCGCGGTCGCGGCTCCGCACTGATCAACGCGGTAATTTGTTCCAACGCGGTTGATAACCATGCTGTGAGCAGCTATTTCTACCGTGAAAGAACGATCTTCCACGTTATCCGCGGCCTGCGGACGGCAGCTGTTGCTGGTGTGAGCTGAGTTGCTGGCGGTGTGCGTGATGAGGCGGTCGGCGGCCGCGAGCGGGGCCGCGACGCGGCTAAGGGGAGCACGCGGGTAGCGGGGACACGCGGGTTAGCGGGGGATGCGGGTTAGCGGGGCGACAGGCCTAGGTCGGGGTGGTCGGGGAGCACGTTGACCAGACTGTGCGCGGCCATCACCAGGTAATCCCAGAGCTGCGCGTCTAGCGCGTCGTCCAGCTTCAGCTCATCGAGTGACTCGCGCATGTGATGCAACCAGGCATCTCGCTCGGCCTCGCCGATGTGGAAATGCACGTGACGCATGCGCAGCCTCGGGTGGCCGCGCAGTTCGCCGTAGGTCTGCGGGCCGCCCCAGTACTGGATGAGGAACAGCCGCAGGTGTTCTTCGGCCGGCCCGAGATCCTTCGCCGGGTACACCGGCCGCAGCACGGGGTCCTCGGCGACGCCCTCGTAGAAGCGGTGGACCAGGCGGGTGAAGGTCTCCTCACCGCCTACTGCCTCATACAAGCTGACCGGCTCGCTCATGTCACCAAGCTTATGGCTCCGGGGATGCGGCCGGCCCAGGCGGAGGCTCGTCGCTGGCGGACAACCCGGTCTCGGCGGGGGCCGCCGGGGACGGCTCGCGCGTGGTCGCGGGGGACGGCTCGCGCGTGGCCGTGGGGGACGGTTCGCGCGAGGCCGCGGGGGGTGGCGGGTCGGTGGGCGGCGGGGGGTCGATCGCTACGGTTTCTGGCTCGGTGCGGGCGATGCCGGCGGTGTCCAGGGCCGACTTGATCCTGGCGCGGAGCTCGCGGGCGACCTCCCACTGGCGCAGCGGCGCGGTTTTGGCGACGACGCGCATGGTCACCTCCGAACCCGATAGCTCCTGGGCGCCCCACACCTCGGGCGGCTCGAGGATCAGCTCGTGCCAGCGCGGCTCCGTCCACACACTGGCCGCCGCCTGCTCCATCAGCGAGCGGATCCTGCCCAGATCGGTCTCGTACGGCACCGGGTAGTCGATGATCGCGCGGGACCACCCCTGCGACTCGTTGCCGACCCGGTCGATCGAGCCGTTCCTGACGTGCCACACGACACCGTTGACGTCGCGCACCCGGGTGGTGAGCAGGCTCATCGCCTCGACCGTGCCGGCCGCTTCTTCGCCCATGTTGATCATGTCGCCCACCCCGTAGTGGTCCTCGACCAGCATCAGGATGCCGGCCAGGTAGTCGCGGACCAGGTTCTGCGCGCCGAAGCCGAGTGCCACACCGAGCACAGCGCTGCTCGCCAGCAGCGGCGCCAGGTTGATGCCGAGGTCGCCGAGGACGGTCAGCGCCGCGATGCTGAAGATCGCGACGGAGACCGTGCTGCGCAGGATCGAGCCGAATGCCCTGGCTCGCTGCTCCCGCCGTTCGTTCGAGCCGGAGAGCATCGCCGAGGTTGTCGCCGCCCGTTCGGTGACCCGGTTGATCAGCCGGTGCGCGACAGCGCGGACGATCAGGGCGAGCACGATGATGAACGCGATCCGCAGCGTTCTGTTCAGCGGCCCGGCCAGGTAAATGCTGAATGTCTGTGTCGCGCCGACGCTGTGCGTGAGGTCCCAGGCGAGTCGGCAGGAGATTCCCGGATCTTTTGTCCCGCAGCTACCGGTAAGCGTGGCCATGTCCCCATCCTGGCCGATCAGGACGGGGCCACGAGGGCGAAACAGCTAGCCCGCGATGCGGCTGGCGATGCCGTCAAGCACGCAGTCGAGGCCGAGCTCGAAGTTCTCCTGGCTGGTCAGGTGCAGGCGGGACTGGATCATCGCGGCGAATTCCGGGTCGGTGGCGCGGGCCTGGGCCAGGTAACTGTCCAGTCGCTCGTGCCACTGGTCGCCGGTCAGGCCGGCCCGTTCGCGCAGCCGCTCCCAGGCGGTCTCCCGGTGGGCGAAGCCAGAAATGTAGTCGTTGACGATCGCTATCGTGTCGGTCCTGGCCTGGCGGTCCAGCCCGAGCGGCGCGAGCACGCGGTCGATGAACTCGGCGTAGCGCCGGAGGCTGGGCCCGATTGAGGGCTGGATGCCGAGCAGGATGATCCAGCGGTGCCTGGCGTGGCTCTCGTGCGTGCGCAGCGCCACCGTCCGCAGGTCGGCGCGCCAGTCACCGGTAGGCTCGGGGAGCTCGATCTCGGCCGTCGTGCTGTCATACATCAGCGAGAAGAGATCGTCCTTGTTCTTGATGTGCCAGTAGAGCGTCGTGGCTCCCACGCCGAGCTTGGTGGCGATCCGGCGGATGGACAACGCGTCGATGCCATCCTCGTCGGCTAGCTCGATCGCCGCGGCGACGATCTGCTCGCGGGTCAGCGGGGGCTTGCCGGGCTGTGGCGCCGCTGGCGCCTCGCGCGGCCAGATTATGTCGAAGTTTGGCTCATCGTGGCTCATCAATCCCTCATCGTACACCGATCTTGACACCCGAACACCGTACGGTCATAGTTTAGCTGTACGACGACTCGAACAGTGTGCGAGTGAAGGACCGGGGATGGATACGACACCAGGCACGACACCAGGCACGACACTGGATACGACTCTGGCCGCGGACCTGGAAGCGATCTGCGAGATTATCGACCGGCTGGAGCTGCACCGCAGGTGCCTGGACGAGGCGCTGGCTGAGGTGTACACCGAGCTGGTGGGCATGCTCGGCTGCTACCTGCCCGCCGATCCGGAGCTCGAGGACCTGCTCGCCGACCGGCCGTGGCTCGCCGATGGGGCGTGGCTCGCCGACGGGGCGGGGCTAACGGCGGGCGTGGCACCGCCACCGGGACAGGCACCACGGCCAGTTATGACTTCTTAGCGGTGAAGATCAGGTTGTGGCCGACGTGCAGGGTGAGGTTCTCGAAGCCAGCCGTCTGCAGCCTGGTCAGGAACGCGGCGGGCTCGACCGGGTTGTAGGTGTCGCCCTCGTGGAAGTGGTGCAGGCCATCGCTGGGCAGGCTGTCTGAGCCGAGGAAGGTGCCGCCGGGGCGGAGCACCCGGTATGCCTCGGCGAGCAGCTTGTCCTGCAGCGCGCGGGTCGGCACGTGGTGCAGCATGGTGAACGAGGCGACCGTGTCGAAACTCGCGTCGGGGTAGAGGAGCGCGGTTGCGTCGCCGTTGACCACCTCGACGACGGGGTCGTCGGCGAAGCGGGCGGTCAGCTTGGCGGCGGCTTCCTCTTCCTGCTCGACAGCGACCAGCCTGACCGCCCGGTGCCGTAGCCACTCCGTCGCCGCGCCGGGTCCAGGGCCAAGCTCGAGCAGCTCTCCGCCGAGCTCGACGTCACGGGTGGCCACGGGCAGCACGTCATCGTGCATGTGCGCTGCCCACTCGGGGCTGGGCATCAGCTTCTGGTGATTCTCGTTCATGGCCCGACCCTACGCCCGCGAGCTGGCTGGCGGATAACACATACTCCGCCAGCCAATGTCGCTAACCCGCCAGTTCCAGGCCGGTGTACCGCGCGATGAACGCCAGGATGTCAGCGGACAGCTCCGCTGTCTTGCTCATCGCCCGGGCGCCGTGGCCTACATCGGCCTCCGCTCGGAGCAGGACGGGGCTGGCGGACACGGTCGAGTGCTGCAGCGCCGCGCACATCTTGTACGCGTGCAGCGGATCCACTCGCGTGTCGTTGCCGAACACGGTGAACAGCACCGCCGGATAGGCGGTACCCGGCGTGACCCGGTGGTACGGCGAGTACGCCAGCAGCCAGCCGAGCTGCTCCGGATCCGAAGCGGAGCCGTACTCGACATTCCAGGTCTCGCCGAGGCCGAAGCGCTCATACCGCACCATGTCCAGCAGCGGCGCGGAGCACACGACGGCCGCGCACATGTCTGGCCACTGGGTCAGCGCGGCCCCGACCAGGAGCCCGCCGTTCGATCCGCCGTAGATGGCGAGCTGCTCCCTGGTCGTGACGCCGTCGGCGACGAGCTTGTCCGACGCGGCGTGGAAGTCGTCGAAGACATTCTGCTTGTGCGCCAGCATGCCGTCGCGGTGCCACTGCTCGCCTTCCTCGCTGCCGCCGCGCAGGTTCGCGATCGCCCAGACACCGCCGGCCGCCACCCAGGCCAGGGTTCCCGCCGAGTACGCGGGGGAGAGGCTGACGTTGAAGCCGCCGTAGCCGTACAGAACGGCCGGCCTGGGCTTTCCCGCGCCCGCTCGCGGCGCCAGCACCATCATCCGGACGGTCGTCCCGTCCGTGGACTGGTAGGTCACCTGTTCCGCCGTCACGTCGACGGCGGGCACGTCGCCGGGCGCGGACGCCCAGGTGCTGACGTTCCTGGTCAGTGCGTCGTAGCGGAGCACCGTGTTCGGCGTCGTGTAGTCCGTGTAGCCGAACCACGACTCGTGCCCGCCCTCGGGCCGCTCTACCAGCCCGGAGACCGAACCCAGCCCGGGTAGCTCGACCGCGGACAGGCGCGCCCCGGTGATCAGGTCATGCACGGTGATCTCGCTGACCGCATGCCGGGTCCACGCCGCCAGCAGCACCGGCATGTCCAGCCCGTCCAGGATCGCGTAGTCGCGCAGTACCGCTTGGGGGTCTTCCGGCAGCAGGTCGCGCCAGCCAGCGGAATCCGGCGAACCCGGATCACAGATAGCCAGCCGCCCCCGTGGCGCGTCCAGGTCGGTGAACACGTACAGCAGTCCGTCCCTGCCCACGTGCACCGAGGTTTCCGCGTCCGCTCCCTCGATGACCGCCTCCAGGGCGGGCGATTCGGCCGATGAAGCGGCCAGGTCGGCGATCCACACGTCGTTGCGCGGCGCGGTGCCTCGTGCGGCGGAGACGACGAGCCACCGGCCGTCCCGGCTCACCGAGACGCCGTAGTAGGTGGTCTTGTCCATCCCGCCGCCGAAGATCAGCGTGTCCTGCTCGACCGGTGTGCCCACGACGTGCAGGTACACCCGCCGGTGATATTGCGTTTCGCCTTCTGGCACCTGGTCCGGCGGCAGCCGCCGCACGTAGTAGAACGACTTGCCGCCGGGCAGCCACGCCACGCCGGTGTACCGGCCGCGGTCGATCGGGCCGTCCACGACCGTGCCCGTCTCGACGTCGAGCACCCGGAGCAGCGTCTCCTCGTTACCACCCGATGACAGCTGGTAGGCGAGCAGCCGTCCCTCTTTGTCCGGCTGCCACGCGTCAAGCGTGGTGAGACCGGACGGGTCGATCGCGCCCGGATCGATCAGCGCCGTCTCCGGCCCGTCGCCCGCCCCGGTGCCGAGGCTGGTGTAGAGGACCGCGTGCTCCTGGCCGGGGTCGCGCCTGCCATAGAAGCACCGGCTCCCGCGCCACACCGGCGACCCCACCACCCCGACGTCGATCAGCGACCTGATCGTCTGCGCCAGTGCCTCCCGCCCGGGCAGTTCGTCGCGGTACCTGGCGAAGAGATTTTCCTGCTCGCGCAGCCATCCGGCTCGTTCGGGCGATGCCGGATCCTCCAGCCAGCGATAGGGATCGCTGATCTGATGGCCCAGGATGTCTTCGGACAGGTCAAGTCGGCGAGCGGGCGGGTAATTCTCCATGAACAGCACCTTACCCAGCGGATCCTCAGGAGATTGTGCGGCACCTTGTACCCTAATAGGTGGCAGATGTTGCGTACCGGTACCACACTGGGGTTATGGAGTTCCGTTAGACGGCACCTGCGGGAGGTGCAGTGCGACGAGTGCTACTGCTCAACGTCACGTATGAGCCGCTCACCACAGTCGGGATGCGGCGTGCGGTGTGCCTGGTGCTCGGCGGCAAGGCGGAAGTCGTCCACGACGACGGCGGCGGCGCGGTGCTGCATGCCGCCTCGGTGGCGATCGTCACGCCCTCCGTAATCAGGCTGAGCCGTTACGTGCGGATCCCCTACCGGAACCGGGTTCCGCTGACCAGGGCCGCGCTGATGCGCAGGGACAACTACAAGTGCGCGTACTGCGGCGCGCGGGCCGAGACCATCGACCACGTGCTCCCGCGCAGCCGCGGCGGCCAGCACGCCTGGGAGAACTGCGTCGCGTCCTGCACGATCTGCAACCACCGAAAGGCCGACCGGCTGCTCGAAGAACTCGGCTGGAAGCTCGCGGTGCCGCCCTCGGTGCCCAGGGGGATGCACTGGCGTCTGGTGGGCGCTCACCACGACGGCGATCCCCAGTGGGCCGCCTACCTCCGCGAGTCCTCCGCGGCCTGAACCGCCGGCTCCTCGCGGAACTCGGCAGCCTGCGTGGTCCCGAAGGCACGGAACTCCCGCTGGCTCAGCCCGAACAGCAGCGCGGCCGCCACCAGCCCGCCAGCCACCGGGAAGAACGGCACCGGCCCGAAGTGGTGTACCAGCAGCCCGGTCACCGCCACCGACAGCGGGAACGAGCCGAACGAGCAGAGCATGAGCGCGCCCATAATCCGTCCGGTCAGCGCCGGCGGAATGGCCTTCTGCACCATCGTGATCGCTACGACGTTGGCCATGCCGTTGGTCGTGCCGGAGACGAACAGGGCGATCGCGGCTCCTATCTCCCCGCCGGTGAACGGGATCAGCGAGTCGGCTAGTGCGTTGACCATGAACAGTGCCGTTATGAAGATCGCGGGCTGGGCCAGCCTGGTGGTGCGCGTCGCGCCGAGCGTGCCGATCAGCGCGCCGCCGGCGAAGCAGGCGAGCAGCGCGCCGTAACCGTCCGCCCCCCAGTGCGAGTGGGCGAGCGACGGCAGCGCCACCTCGCTCATCCCGCCGCCGGCCAGGTTGGCCGCGATCGTCACCAGGAATATGACTCGCATCGGCCGCCAGCGGAGGAGCAGTTTCAGTACGTTCTGCTGAGGTTCGGATCCGGAAGCGGGGGAGGCCTCCAGCACGGAAACCGGTTCGGAAGCCGGGAGGCGAATCAAAGCCAGCGTCAGCGCGGAGACCGCGAACGAGACCGCGTCGATGGCGAAGGCGGCGGTGGAGGTGCCGGTGATGGCCACCAGGGCGCCGCCGAGGGACGGGCCGAGCAACGACCCGGCCTGCACGGCGGCCGAGGAGAGCGCGTTGCCGGCGCCGAGGCGCTCGCCGTCGAGGAGGGAGGGGAGGATCGAGTAGGAAGAGGGCAGGAACAGGCCCTCGCCGGCACCGATCAGCGCGGCGGTCGGGCCGAGCGCGGCCAGCGACGCGGTGTGCCTGGCAGCGAGGACGGCGAGCACCGCGACCAGTACGCAGCGGCCCAGGTCCGCGCCCATCATCAGGGTGCGCGGTCCGAACTTGTCGGCGAGGATGCCGCCGACCGGGATCAGTACCGTGCGCGGCACCCCGTAGCAGGCCAGCACGATGCCGAGCAGTGCCGCGCTGCCGTGATTGGACAGCACCAGCCAGGGCAGCGCCACCGCGTAGCAGTAGTCGCCGATCGTCGAGGCGAACTGCCCGGCGATCAGGAACCGGAACGCCGGCACGCTCAGCACTCCCGTGGTCCTCATGTCGCCGCCGCCTCCCCGGGTCTGGTCTCCTCGGGGCCGAACCACGGGTAGATGTCCATCGACAACCGGACCGGTAGCGTGCCCTGCGGCCGCTCGGCCGGGTCGAGCCGCCGGTACCGGCCGATTACCTCGTCGATCTGGTGCTTGAGTTCGGTGAGTTCCTCAGGCGTCACGTGTGCGACGTCCAGCGAGTCGCCGAGCGCGTGCTGCCAGTCGTCGGGGTACTCCGATTGCCGGTTCAGGTACCGCGCCCGCGTTTCCTCGTTGTCCGCGCGCAGGCTCTCCGCGAGCAGCTGCCCGGCGATCCTGGTCGCCGCCGGCACGGAGGACGTGCTGTCGATCGAGAACGACAGCACGCGCACCCGCCACGGTCGCTGCCGCCCGTCCGCCGCGCTTTCCGCGTCTTCCTCGACAATCCCGTACCGGGACAGCGCTCGCAGGTGATAGCTGCACGCGGACGGCGAGAGTCCCGCCACGTCCGCGCACTCGGTGGCCGTGGCCGGCCCGTGCAGCGCCAGATGCGTCAAGATCGCGATCCGGGCCGGATGCGCGAGCGCACGCATCATCTTCGGATCGGTCAGCTTGATGGGGTTCCCCGGCTGCCCCAGAGGGGGCGTTTCCTCCGTCATATGTGAAAGATTACTTTCGAAGCAAACCTTTCACAACTTGCCGGACGGTAACGTTCCGGTCTCGGTGGCTCGGTTTGCGATTTGTACATACTAGTAGGTACACTCTCGGCATGGACGCGAAAGAGCGGCTGATTGAGGCCGCGCAGGGCCTGCTCTGGGACCGGGGTTACACCGGTACCAGCCCGAAGGCGATCCAGCAGCAGGCGGATGCCGGGCAGGGCAGCATGTATCACCACTTCGCCGGCAAGCACGAGCTCGCCCACGCCGCCATCACCCGCAGCGCGGAGCAGCTCATGGCCGAGGCCGAGCAGGCGCTCGATATAGAGGGCAGCGCCGCGGAGAAGATCGCCGCGTACCTCACCAGGCAGCGCGACGTGATGCGCGGCTGCCGCATCGGTCGGCTGGCCGCCGACCCCGACATCCTCGCCACCGTCGACCTGCGCGAGCCCCTGGACCGCACGTTCAGCTGGCTCAGGGAAAGGCTCAGCGCTCTGATCGGGGACGGTCAGGCGGCCGGGGAATTCAACCCTCAGCTAGACCCGACCACGGTCGCCGCCGCCATCGTCGCGACCGTCCAGGGTGGTTATGTTCTGGCGAGGGCCGCAGCAGATCCAGCACAGTTCGAAAACGCCATCAAGGGCCTGATGGCCCTGCTGACCCAGGGGAGTAAAGCATGACGGCAAAAGGTCCGGCGGAGCGCTTCACCGGCGACGTCTGGTTCGATGACCTCGGCGCGACCGACAACACGACCGTGATGAGCGTGCACTTCACGCCAGGCGCCCATACTGCCTGGCACTCGCACCCGCACGGCCAGGTCCTGCACGTGACCGAGGGCGCGGGCTTCGTTCAGGCGCGCGACAGCGGCAGGCAGCAGATCCGGGCGGGCGACACGGTGCAGGCGCAGGCCGGAGAAGTACACCGGCATGGCGCCGGGCCGGACACCTTCCTCACCCACCTGGCCGTCCAGGAGGGCGTCACCGAGTGGGCCGAGCCGTCACCGACGAGGAGTACAACGACTGATGCACCTGACGCAGTATGAGATCGCGATTCCCGAGGGCTATGACATCGGGGAACGGGTGCGGGTCAGGGGCTCGTCTACCGACGCGTACCCCGACCTCGGCCTCAAGGCGTATTGCGTCACCGGCACGCACTACTCGCC
>DASXDG010000083.1:0-5440 GCA_036490795.1 Streptosporangiaceae bacterium | reverse complement strand
AGGCGGACCTGACCGAGGACCGCTTCAAGCTGATGGTCACCGAACTGGCGAAAGTATTCGACGGCGGCACCTTCGACCAGGGCGCTTTCCCCGACCAGCCGCACGCCGGCATAACCCGCAGGCCACCCGCCTAACGATGCTCTGTCCTTGGAAGCGGCCGTGGACGTATGCCGCGCGTTGCGCACAGATCAACAGATCATCTGTTCCAGCGCATCGGCATCGACATCTCCCAGCGCACCAGGGAACGGAGTTGCGTGCTGCACCTGGACTTGCTGCAACGCTACTCAAACCCCGAGCGGCGCCAGATTGGCGCAATCTCGCGGCTCCGGCCAGCACCGGCCTCAAGGCACCTGCAGAAAATACAACCCTGCGAACCAGGGCGAAGCGGGTTGGACGCCTCAGCGATCAGCAGATTCGTGAACTGGTAGCGGCCTGCGAGCAAGTCCGGTGGCGCAGTGGCCGGTGTGCTCCCCTGCACTTGGCTGATAGATTGCTGCACTGCCTAGTCGCAAGGAGGTGACGATGGCGGACGGTGTGATCGACGATGCCGAACCGACGCCCGCGGAACGGCAAAATCTTGTCCGCAGTGCGCTCGACAGCGCCCTGCGTGTTCATGGATCTATGGTGGAGAAGAACATCGCCCGTGCACGGCAAAGGCACCCTGATGCCACGCCGGCGGAGGTCATTCGGGCGCTGGAGCGTATGTATCGGAGCGCTCTGATCGGAACAGGCGCAGCAGTTGGCGCCGTCGCTGCCGTGCCGGCAGTCGGCACGGCAGCGGCGCTGGCGCTCTCGGGCGGTGAAGTTCTCTCGACGCTCGAGATGACTGCCCTTTTCGCCTTTTCGCTCGCCCAGCTGCACGGGGTTCCGCTTGACGAGATCGAGCGCCGCCGGACCCTCGTCATGGGGATAATGCTCGGTGGCAGCGGCGCCGAGACCATTCCCAAGATCGCGGAACGGACGGGCCAGCGTTGGGCTAAGCAGATTGTCGCGAAAGTGCCCGCGTCGAAACTGCTGCAGATCAACAAGGTGCTCGGGAAGAACTTCATCACGAAGTACGGGACCAAGCAAGGCATCATCGTGCTCGGCAGGGTAGTCCCCTTCGGTATCGGCGCTGTCATCGGCGGTGGCGCCAACCTGGTGCTCGCGGAGACCGCGATCCGCGCGAGCCGCCGAGCTTTCGGACCTCCACCTGAGTTCTGGGATTAGGGCAAGCTCCGATCTGCCACGGTGTGGACCCCTGGACGTTGACCGCCAAGCGCTGCCTCGACATTGCCGTGCCGCTCAAGAGGTGCACCGCGGTCATCAACGACAACGAAGGCGACCAGGCCAAGATGGAAGGCCGACATGACGCCTACCAGCGGACTTGACCACGCATTTCCCGCAGCTGCGGCGAGGAGCATCTCTATTGCCTGCCCGGTTGGTCGGCAGACCCCGCACGAAAGCCCTTCGTATACCCAGGCGTGCGACTCACGTCTTCTGCAGATAACCCAGTTATGGGCAGCCTGTGGATTCGACTGCGTTCTTCGCCCGAGCGCCCAAGTCGGCGGCTACGCGCGATAGCCGGTCAGCTGTAGTGAGGGATGGCACGGCGGCGGTGGGGAAGCCTAGGGCAGGGTGCCTGCGGGCGTGGGCGCGGCGCGGTCCGGGGGTCAGCTGGTGCGGCGCAGCACGGCCGCACGCTCCTCTGGGGGCAGGTCGTCGCCTGCTTCCAGCAGGCTGGGCAGCAGTTCTGGTTCGGTGGTGAGGGCGCGGAAGGACCGGCCGATGGTGACCGTGTGCCCCGGGCGCCGGATGACCTCGATACGGTCCCCGGCCCTGATCTGGCCCGGTGTGACCACGCGCAGGTAGGTTCCGGTCGCGCCGCGGGCGGTGAACCGCTTGACCCACTGGGGCTCTCCCATCCGGTGCGCGAACGTCGCGCACGGGATGCGCGGTGAGGTCGCCTGCAGCACCACGCTGCCGCCGATCCGCCAGCGTTCCCCCGCCAGCGTGCCCGTCAGGTCCAGGCCCCGGGTGGTCAGGTTCTCGCCGAACCGGCCGGCCGGCAGCTCGTACCCCAGTTCGCGCTCCCACCAGTCCAGGTCTTCGCGCGCGTAGGCGTACACGGCCTGGTCCGTGCCGACGTGGTGCACGGTGCTGCAGACGGTGTCGCCGGCCAGGCCGTTCGGCCGCGGGTGCCCGCGCCGCTTAGGCCCCGGGTCCGAGACCGGCACCGGCCAGCTGACCGGGTACTTCCCGATGCCGGTCTTCCCGGTGCCATGCGGCCCGGGCAGGGCCTCGGCCGCGAGGTTGACCGACAGCAGCACACCGCTGAGGGGTACTTCCACAACCCGAGCCTAGAGCCGCCGCCTCGTCACAGGCCAAGCATTAACCACGGCGCCGTCTCGGTGATGCCCGCCACGCACTCATCTGAGGGCGGCGCCAGAGCCGAATCCGTCACGCACCGTGAGCAACCATCGCGGAGGCGACACGCGCTGAATGCGGATTCCGCGCTCCGTGGCATTGACCTGGGCAGGGTGCTCAGGCGACGCAGATCAACCGGTGATGGCGCGCCGTGGTAGCGGCGACTGGCGGGTAGTAACGTCCTTTAGCGGATGCCGGAGTCATGGCAGGTGGCCATGCCGGGGACAGGAAGCTGGGCAGTTGTCTCTGGCGGCTCACGTGTTGACCGGCCGGGACGCCTCAGGCGTCTGCGTGAGCCGTCCGTAGGACGTGAGCGTGCACAGGGCTCCCAGGGTCGCGATCCCCCGCCATTCGGATATGGCGGCCTGGCTGGGTGGCTCCCAGGCGATGGGCCAGCCGCCGTCGGCCTGCTGGTCCTTTTGCAGCCGGTCGAGGTGGGCGCTGATCTGCGCGTCGGTGAACAGCGCGCGCCACCGGGAGCTGGCCTGCGACGCGACGTCGAGGGGCGACAGGCCGTAGCCGGGAGTGTCAGGGTCGAGGTGGAACAGAGGGATGCCAGCCAGGCTCGAAGCGAGCGCGGCGGCATGCTGCTCGGCCCGGGGCCGGTCCGGGACGTGCTCGAGGAAGACAAGGGTCTCTTTGAGCGCGTGCGCGTCGCCGGGCAGGCCGCCCGACTCAAGCTGCTGCCAGCAGTAAGCGGCGCCGGCTGATCGCCAGGGATGGTCAACGCCTAGCTGGTACAGCAGGCCCACCAGGCCAGCCGTCGGGTTGAGGCCAGGCTCATAGGTCCATTCGGTCCAGTGCGCGGCGCGCGGGAAGGACTCGATGACCGGGAATGCCAGCGGCACGGCACCGCCCGCGCCGGCCTCCTCGGCCGCGCGTGCCAGGAAGTCACAAGCCCGGATCACCATGTCGTGATCGACGGTGCCCGCCGTGGCAAGCGCCTGGAATGCGGTTTCAACATCGATCGGCAGGCTGGCCGGGCAGCGCTTGTCCGGCTCGAGGGCATGGCCGAACCCGCCGTCATCATTCTGGTAGCCGCGCAGGGCATCAACGACCCTCGCAGCGCGCTGGCCGAGGAAGCAGGTGGCGAACAGCCGCCGTTCGAGCAGCCGCGCCTGGTTAAGCATGAAGCGGTCTCCCGCCGCAAACGCATCATCCATGTCCCGACTGTACGGTGGCGGCTCCGTAGCCGTCTTGAACAGAACGGACATCCACCTGGCCAGGCGAGGCCTGCCGGCCGCGGGGACGGCGGCGGGGGCCGGGACCGCGATCGCGACCCGGCTCGCTGATGCGAGACAGCCGGGGCGCCGCTGACCAGAGGCAGCCGCGCCGATTGGGGAGCGCGGGCAAGGCACACCGAACACCCGGATCCGGGCTTGAGATAACGGCGGCTACGTGCGCGCCTCGACCATCGGCCGCTGTCACACTAAGTAATCGCGCTGGCCGCCGCCCGGGCAGCTCGGCATGGCTGCCGCCACCTCCGTCGCAGGTAAGGGACAGCTGCCCTCACTCAGGGACAAGCTTGGTGATGGCCTCGACCTCGTCGGGAGTAAGGGAGAGCGGGACAGCTGCCAGATTCTCGTCAAGGTGAGCGACGCTGGACGTCCCAGGGATCGGCAGCATGACCGGTGACCGGTGCAGCAGCCAGGACAGCGCGACCTGCGGCACCGTCCCGCCGTACTGACGCAGCAACGGGCGGAGTTGCGCGGGTACGGTCGTCGGATGCCAGGGCGAGAACACCGTCCCAGTCGCTTCGGCAGCGGCCAGCAGTGCACCGCCGGTCCGCTCGCCGACGTTGTACAGCGCAGTGACCGCGGCGATCTCGGTGACGTCCCGGGCAGCATGGAACTGAGCCACATTGACGTTGGAAAGCCCAATGTGCCGGATCACGCCCTCGTCGCGGAGTTCGGCAAGCGTGGCGACCTGGTCCTCGAACGGCACATCGGTCGCGTTTGGACTGTGCAGGTAATACAGGTGGATCTGCTCGACGCCGAGACGGCGCGCGCTGAGGTAGGCGCACTGCCGCAGGTACTCACGGTTGGTGACCGCTCCGAAGTCCGCGTAGTCCGGCCCGCCGCGGATGAAACCGCCCTTGGTGGCTATCACCAGGTCGTCCGGATACGGGTGCAGCGCATCGTGGATCAGTGCCTCGTTGGTGTGCGGGCCGTAGGCATCGGCGGTGTCAATGAAGGTCACCCCGCTGTCGACGACGTGCCGGAGCAGCGCGATCCCGGCGTCCCGATCGGGGAAGTCGCCCCACATGCCAGCGCCGGTCAGCCGCATCGCGCCGTAGCCGAGCCGGTTCACCACCAGGTCGGAGCCGATCGTAACGGCGTGCTGCATCAGGTGCTCCCGTAACGGCAATATACGACGTCGTGTCTTATATCGCGCATGGCACCCCGGCGCGACGAGCTGATCCTTGACGCACTTGAGCGGTTGCTGGCGGACAAGGCGCTCAGCGCGCTGGACGTCGAGCAGATCGCGGCCGGGGACGGGATCACTCGAACCCGCTTCTACGCCTACTACACGTCCAAGCACGATGCCCTCGCCGCGCCGCTGCGCAGGCTGATCGCAGTCCGCGACGAGGCTTACGACGAGTCCGGCAGCTGGTTCACCGACAGGGCGCCCGACGTGCGCCCGCGCGACGCACTGCGCGCCAGCATTGAGGCGGTCACCGCGCGGTGGTGGCCACACCGGTTCGTCCTGCGGGATGCCTGTGACCTGTGGACTGCGGTGCCCCAAGTCCGCGACGCCTGGATGGAGACCATCGAGGTCGCCACCACGCGCATCGAGCACGCGATCCTGTGCGAGCGCGACCGTGGCGTCGCCCGGCCTCAGTGCCAGGGTCACCGCGGAGGCGCTGGCGTGGCAGGCTGAGCGATTGCATTTCCGGGCCTGGGCGCAGCTGCCGGATGCGATGACGCAAAGCGAGCTATGCGAGGTCTGCCTTACTGCCTACATGCGCCAGATCTTCGCCGCCGACGACCCAGACCCCGAACGCGTGATCGGTCAATGATGGTGAACTCGCGGT